>JAZRVV010000054.1:0-2829 GCA_045599345.1 Acutalibacteraceae bacterium | reverse complement strand
CAATTCCTGTCAGCTATGGCTTAAATCCTGGGGATCTTTTCAAATATGGTTTGCCCTTAACCCTTGTAAATATCGTCTTCACAAGCATTTTAGGATACCTAATTATCAAATTTGTTCCACTGTTTAATTATTTATAAAATTCAACACTGCTACCTATAGATGCGAGATAAAATAAACATACCTCCGTAATCTATATAACGATATAATTCAATTGATAAACTCTCTGAGTTTATAGTTTATCAAGCAATAAAATAACCCGTGTAGTTAACTACACGGGTCAGACTGTCAAAGAACGCACTTTGCGAGTTTATCTCGCAGAGTGCGTTTTCGTCGTTTTAGGTATATAGGTCTTCATAAAAAATAAAAGGATGACTTCACGCCATCCTTAATGCCATCTTTTTGAGATTCATTGCAGCAAACTTAAGCCTCAACCATTTATTGACTCGGTCCAGGCCTTTATATAACGTATATCTCATTCCGTGCTTTTCTTTACCATCTGCAAATACACGCTCAATGGTTTCTTGACGTCTGCGGTAAAGTTCTTTTCCTCTTGGAGTATATCTAAGTGCTTCTACTTGTTCTACATAGTTATGCCAAACGTGTATCTCAACAATCTTTTGGCTATTCTTGCTAGCAGTACATTGAGCTCTCTGAGGACAGCCTGCACAAACTTGTGGATTACTCTTAAATACCTTTCTACCTTCTCTGTTAGTAGTGGAATATTTAAGTTCAACATTATTGGGACAGATTACCCAGTCATTATACTCATCATAAACAAAGTCCTTAGGCCTAAACATGCCCTTATTCCCTTTAGGATTCGTATATGTAGTGATTAATTCTTTGCCGTCATCAATTAGCTGCTTACATATCCATGGTGTCTTGTAACCAGCATCTGCAACAATAGTTTTTAACTCCGAAAAGCCATTTTTTAGTCTTGTGTATAAATCATCAAAGCTAGTACTGTCATTAATATTTCCTGGAACTAAACTGAAATCTACAACGTAATTATTGGCATCACACGCGGTATTGGCACAATAAGCAAATACTACCTTGTGCTCTCCTTTGTGAAACAATCCACTTTCAGGGTCTGTTGTAGATACAGTTATTTCCTTCTGAGGTGGTGCACTAGGTCTATCATTGTCGTCTTTATCTTTAAGGGGCTTTTTGTCGTGTTCTTCGCGGTCTTTGTCTACTTCTTCACGTAGCTTTTTAGCATATGCCTGAGTATTTTGGTCTATCATTTTCTTATAGTTTTTCTTTTTGTTAGCGTTGGCTTTAATATGAGTTCCATCTACAAATAATACTTCAGGACGTAAGTATTTCTTTTGACATACTTCATCTAATATCCATTTGAAAATGCCTTCGAAAACTTCAGCAGGAAATCTATTGGCAAAAGCATAGCTAACTGTTGCGAAATGGGGTACAGGGGTAGAGAAATCATAATGAAGGAACCAACGGTAAGCAACATTTACCTCAATTTCTTTTACGGTTTGACGCATACTGCGAATACCATACAAATGCTGAATAAAAGCCATCTTAAATAAAACCACAGGATCTACACTATGTCTGCCTGTATCTTTAGAATAATACTCTTCCACCATTGGATATATTTTTGTGAAATCTACAGCTGCTTCAATCTTTCTTAAAAGATGGTTTTCTGGAACTAATGCTTCAATATCTATAATAGTAACGTTGCCACGTAAATCAGGTTGGCGTTCAATCATTTTTATCACCCTTTATAATTATACCATATAAAGAGTTAATGGTCATCTAACTTGCGTCAGATGACCATTTTTTTGACAGTCTGAGGAACAGTAGCCTTACTGTTCCTAATTTTTCTTTAAAGAGCATCTATAAACTCTTGGAGTTTATCTAAACCACGTTGGGCAATAATAGCATTCTTCTCTCTCTTTTTGCGAATACGTTGAGCCAAAGGAGGAATCAAGCCAAAGTTAACATTCATGGGTTGGAAATTTTCTACCTCAGGGTTGGAAATATAGTTAGCCAAAGCACCATGAGCAGTTTCTGCGGGGAATTCTACTGCAGGTAAGCCTAACGCTACACGTGCTGCATGCAAGCCTGCCATGAGACCTGAGGCAGCAGATTCCACATAGCCTTCTACACCAGTCATTTGACCAGCAAAGTAGAAGCGTTGGTTATTTCTTAAGCAAAAATGCTTATCCAAAAGCTGGGGAGAATTCAGATAGGTATTCTTATGCATAACGCCAAAGCGTACGAATTCAGCCTTCTCTAAACCGGGAATCATGCCAAAAACACGACCTTGTTCAGGCCATTTTAAATGGGTTTGGAAACCAACAATATTATAGAGAGAAGCTGCCGCATTATCTTGACGTAGTTGTACTACTGCATAGGCTTCTTTACCTGTACGAGGATCAATTAAACCTACAGGTTTTAGAGGTCCAAAACGCATAGTATCTTCGCCGCGTAGAGCCATTTCTTCAATGGGCATGCAGGCTTCAAAAACATTGCGTTCAAAGTCCTTTACCGGGGCCAATTCCGCACTGCATAAAGCTTCACGGAAGGCAACATATTCTTCTTTAGTATAGAAAGGACAGTTTAAATAATCTGCCCCACCCTTATCGTATCTAGAAGCACGATAAACCTTATCATAATCCAGGGAATCTGCTTCAACAATAGGCGCAGCCGCATCAAAGAAATGAAAATACTCTTCCTTCAGTATGCTTTTAATATTGCTGGATAAAGCATCACTGGTCAGAGGTCCACTAGCCACAATGACAGTTCCCTCCAAGGACTCTAAATCCGTAACCTCTTCGTACACCACAGTTACTAGGGGATGCTCTTTTACAG
>JAZRVV010000053.1:0-34192 GCA_045599345.1 Acutalibacteraceae bacterium | reverse complement strand
CAACAAGACCAAGCCCAAGATTAGTAGGTATGGGATATTTACGATGATAAAGGACACGATTGACTTAAATCCTTCGCCTATGTTATAGAAGCTTTCTTTGACGCCAATCCAGATTTTTGCAAAGTATCCTTCACCCGTTGGTGTCTCCTTACCAACTTCACTGATTGTTATGTTAATTGTTGAATACTCAATCTCATTGTCATATGTATTCATCATTGACTGGTAGTACTCAATCTGTGAGCGAACTGCAGTGAGCCTGTCCTGAACTGCTATGATATCTGAAAGGTTAGATGTTTTCTCAAGAAGTCCCATCAAAGTATCCTGTTCTGTCCTAAGAGCTGTCAAATGACTTTCAGTATCAACATATGAGCTTGTAATGTCATCAGTTGAAATCTGCTTTGATGTGATTGTTGCAATCTCACCTGCAAAGTTTAAAAACTCATCAAGTTTCTCGCTAGGCACGCGAACAACTAACGTTGTATAAGCAAACTTGTTGTAAGTACTCTCATTTGAGCTTTCAACGTATCCACCAAGCTTTGAAACCCTAGCATCTATTCCCTTTAGTGTTTCAGCATACTTTTCAGTATCAAGGCTTATACTTGCATTTCTAACTAACTTCCTATTTGTTGTGTAGGAGAATCTGCTGGACCCACTTGCATTTTCAGCAACTGAAGATGCGCCCATTTCCACCTGATCTTCTGTCATTTCACCATCATAGCCCTTTGTTTTGACGACCATATTCTCCAAAGCAGGTGCTCCATCTACATAGGAATTTACCGCCTTACTTTTTCCAGTAGTACCAACGACTGCACAAAGTCCTATACCAAGGCAAAATACGAGCACATATGCCAATATGTGTTTCCAATTGTTTTTAAAAAATTTTCTCATTTAAAAAACCGTCCTTTCAAGTGCTTTCACTTAAAAAGACGGCTTTAATCTAGAAATATTACAAACTTTTTCAATTTTTCATAACTATGTCAAGCAGGCGGGCCGTTGCGTTGCCATCAGGCTCATCAAAATTGAAGCGCCTAAAGGCATCCATAGGTGGCGTTGCCTCCTTTGATGCCAAAACGGCGTCAATAAGAGATGCCTGATTAAACGCCACAGGGCCCGGCACGTATTCCTCATAGTTAAAGTAGAAGTCCCTAGCGCCCTTGTACGAGTCTAAATCATATGCATAGAAAACAATAGGTTTGTTTTGAATTGCAAAGTCCATACAAATTGATGAGTAATCTGTGATAAGCATATCTGCCATAAGGCAGAGCTCATTTACACTGTAATAATCTGTCACATCAAATGCGCCGAGCGACCTATCAAGGGCCGAACTGTGGACCTGTGGATGGAGTCTTATAAGCACCTCCACATTGTCACCCAATGCCTCACGGAGAGCCTTGGCATCAAACATATCGAGTATCTTGGCATCGGCATCAACATCCTCACGGAAGGTCGGCGCATAGAGGATGATATACTTGCCCTCGAGCTCTGGATAGAGCTCGTACAGATTGGCTGCCGCCGTATCGCGTTCCATGCGACGGAAGTAGTAGTCCGAGTTTGGGCTGCCCACAGCAAGTACCTTTTGCTGTGGCACGCCAAACGCCTTGGCGTAGATGTCGCGAACGCAAGATGACGAGCAAGCAACATACGAGAGTTTCTCGTTTGACAGCACCTCACGTCGTCTGATGCTTTCTGGCACTTTGATATCAAATCCAAATTTTTTAAAAGCACCCTGACCATGCCAGAGTTGAGTGATGATTGTAGCCTTGTTCGGATGACATTTAGCGAGTGGCATAAAGTTGTCATTTAAGAATATATATTTTGCCCTGCCTAGTTTGAACGCATCAAGCGTTACAAACTTGAGCGCAGTACCAATATTGTCAAGCGCTGTGCGCTCGATATGGAGAAACTCATATGTCACGCCGTCGTTTCTCTTCTCACGGTACCTAAGCTCCGCCTCGACCTCTCCGAGGCCATCACTAAAGTGAGCATTATGCATCGACACGAGTCCTACTCGGTCATCCTTGACACCAAGAAGCGCGCCGATATTAAAAAACAAAGAGTAAAGAGAAAAAATGCCGCTCTTTACAAAATCCTTCAAGTTAGCCATTTCTCTTTACCCTCCAAAATTACTTATTCCAGTGAATTACTGTCTTGCCAAGACGAAGTGCAGAGTCAGCGCTAAACGCCTTGTGAATATCACTGATTGTACGAACATCAAATGTCTCACCAATGAGTGTTTCAAAATAGTGTGTCTCAACTTGGTTGTCCTCTAAAAACTTAACTGTCTTTTCAAAGTCAGCACGTCCAGAACGTGAGGAACCAAATACACGAAGGCCCTTTTCAAGTACCATACGTGTGTTGATTGCTACGTTGTTTTCTGAAACACCGCCAAGAGCGATTGTTCCCTCTGGGTTTATGTGGTCAATCATTTGATTAATTGCTGGTTCACAACCAGCACCGCCAACGCACTCAAAGCAGTGGTCAAGCATCAAATCCTCTGGGATGTCATCAACATGCATTGTCTCATCCGCAAAGGTAAAATATGAAAGCTTGTCATAGTCCATACCAAAGACATAGAGTTTGATGTCTGGATAGAGCTTTGAGAGAATTGTTGCCGTAATGAAACCAAGGTTGCCATCGCCCCAAACTCCGATGGAGTTGCGACGGCTGTGCGCAATCTTGTCAAACCTTGAAATGATGTGCATCGATACCGAGATAAGCTCAGTAAATGCCGCAACATCAGGGTTTACATCATTTGAAATCTTAACAAGACGATCCGGTTGCATCAAAACCTGATCCTGCAAGAATCCGTCAAAACCACTTGAACGGAACTTGCTAGAACGGAGATAGTTTTCAGCAACGATATCATCATTTTCTGTTGGTGTATTTGGAATACAAATCACACGGTCGCCTGGTTTAAAGTTACCTGTTGTATCAAACACAACCTCTGCAAGGCACTCATGAATGAGAGCCATTGGAAGTTTCTTTGCAAGCACTTCCTTAGAGCGAGCGCCCTGATAGTAGCGCTGGTCAGCTCTACAGATTGAGAGATGTGTTGGGCGGATAAGTACTCCACCCTCTGACAAATCTATTTCGCCATAGGTAACCTCAATCATTCGAGGCGCTGTGAGCTGATAGATGGAGTTAATCATGCGTCAAAATCTCCTCCGAGCATAGTAGCTGCAACTTTAAGGTCAAATGGATATGTAATCTTCATATTTGATACTTCGCCTTCGACGAGATAAACCTTCTCGCCCTTCATAGCAAAGATCTTGCAGGCATCTGTGAGGATATCCTTCTCTTCATCTGTCAGTCCCTCATAGAGAGCCTTAAGCTTTTTAGCATTGAATGACTGTGGAGTCTGGCCCTGGAAAAGTGTTGCACGATTTGGAATCTGTGAAATAACCTCACCATCCTGTGACTCAACGATAGTATCTGTTGCTGGTACTACTGTATCGCAAGCGCCATACTTCTTGGCAGCCTCAATGTTTTCTTCAATAATTCTGTGAGTAACAAAAGGACGAACTGCGTCATGAGTTACGATGATTGTATCATCATCAAGACCATACTTGCCTTCGATAAATCTAATAGCATTCATCAAAGTCTCGTTTCTTGTAGAACCGCCTTCGATTACTGTGATACGGTCAGTCTCGCCAAGTGACTTCTTAATCATATTCTCGGTGTGAGCAACCCAAGCCTTTGGAGTCAATACAATAACATGTTCAAACTCTGGGCAAACAAAAAACTTCTCAATTGTGTGAATGATAATTGGCTGCTTGCCGAGCATCAAATACTGCTTTGGAGTATCTGAATTGCCCATACGTGAGCCAATACCACCAGCTAAAACTACTGCAAATGTCATTATAAAGTCCTCCATTTTAGGTAATATTTAAGCATACTTTGTATGTGAATAATCTTGAGCTTTGTATTGCGCTTTGAGTCACGCGCCCAAACGTGATATACAATTGCATCTGGGAAGAAAAGTACCTTGCCATGCTTTTTCAAAGTTCTTGTAATATCACAGTCCTCAAAGTACATAAAGTAGCGATCATCAAAGCCACCGATTTTCCTAAAGGCATCGCCTTTAAAGAACATAAAGCAACCTGTTGCATTCCATATTTCAAACGGCTTTGAATAATCCGCATCAAGCATTGCATAGCTTGAAAGGAGCTTTGATGGTTCATCGCCACGAAGACGGCTTGCTGCAAGGTACCAAATATGTGGCTTTTTCTTGCCAAGGATTTGGTCGCGTCCATCAGGGAAACAAATTCTTGGAGAAAGTTGAACCACATCAGGATTCTCCTTACAATAGTTCACCATTGTCGATACGATGTCATCCTTGATAACAACGTCTGGATTTACAACACAGTGGTACTCAGCTTTAAAGTCGTCAAACTTAGAAAGGATTTTGTTATGTGCTTTGCCAAATCCAATATTCTCGCTGCCACACTCTAGTGTGAACCTTGGGTCAGCAGAAAACTTTTCCTTCAAAAGTTCAATAGTGCCATCCGTAGAACCGTTGTCAAAGACAAAGAGTTTAAAGTCAATTTCAGGGTCCTTTACGGAATCAAGTAATGTACCTACGGCTGTTTCAATGTATTTCACATTGTTATATGTAACAATGCTCGCTGATACTTTTATCATAATACAATGTCCTTTATTATACTAAATCGCCATTTGAGTTTTTGACTCAAAGACGTTGGATTACCAGTTAAACTATCGCTATTCCTGCGATAGAGTAAATATGGTGTGTTAATAAGTTTAACAGCACCAAGCCTTTCTGCCTTAAGTCCTATCCACTGGTCATGCATAGGAAGGTCATTTGGGAAAGGTAAAATTTCATCTTTAAGGCGTGCATCAAAAGCCATGCAACAGCCCATATATGAGTTCCTAATCAGGTTCTGTAAAAATCCCGTCTTGGTACCATGGAGTGCAAAGAAGGATTCATCAGTGACATTAAGCGACTCATCAGTAACCTTGGCGTCGTGCATTACAAGGATTGCTCCGCGACTGATTTCATCAATCACCGCCTGCACCTTGCCAGGTAGCCATACATCGTCCTGGTCGGACAGGAAAATCAAGTCACCACTTGTCGCAGCTATCGCATGCTCAAAGTTCTTGATTACTCCCTTGCCTGGTCCCTCGATGTATTTTATACGCGGGTCACCGACCCGCTCTATCGCAGCCTTTGTGCCCCCACTCGGATTGTCATCCGAGACGATGACTTCGTCATCCGCACCAAGCTGCGCGAGAATTGACGCAAGTTGCTCTTCTATGTACTTTTCACCATTGTACGCTGCAAGCGCTACGGAAACTTTCATAGCTTACGCTCCAATTTAGAAAATAGCAAAAAATTATAAAAATCAACTCATATATTTTAACATATTAGAGTTTTATTTACAAATAAACTATGTTAAAATATACGCGGTTAATATATTTTAAGGAGGAGATAACATGTCAAAAGGTTATCCAAACATCCTCATCCACGGCTTCTTCGGATGGGGCGACCAAGACTTACTTAACAGAGTATCACCTTACTTCGGTGGCATTTTAAAAAAAGGAATGGACCAGTACTTAACTGAGCAGGGCTATGAATCATATGCTCCATCAGTAGGTCCATGGAGCTCTGCATGGGACCGTTCTTGCGAACTCTATGCTCAAATTATGGGTGGTACAGTAGACTATGGTAAAGCTCACAGCGAAAAATACGGACACGCTCGCTATGGCAAAACTTACAAGGGCTACATCCAGGATTGGGGCGCACCAGGCCCTCACGAGATGATTAACATCATCGGTCACTCATTCGGTGGTCCAACAGTAATCCGCTTCTGCGACCTTCTCGATCGCGGCTGTGCTGAGGAGCGCGCAGTTACTCCAAAGGAAGAGCTCTCACCTCTCTTCGAGGGTGGTCATGCTAACCTCATCCACTGCGCTACAACACTCTCAGGAACAAACAACGGTACAACACTTGCTGAAGCAGGCGCTGACCTTCACATTGCAAATCTTGTAAACTGGCTCCTTCTCGGCGTTATCTCAACATGCCTTGGCCAGACAAACGCATTAAAACTTTGGGACTTCAAGTGCGCTCACTGGGGCATCACAGCACTTAACAAAAGTGAAATCGAGCACAATCTCCGCGGTTTCAGAGCTTGCAAGGAAGCAGTTGATCGCTACAACGCAAACGACTTTGATAACATCATGACTGAAATGTCAGTTACAAACTCTGCAAAGCTCAATGAGGAAACAAGCATTTCTCCAAAGATTTACTACTTTGCTCGTCGTGCTTGCCGCTCACACAAGATTGGCAATCTTCCATTCCAGGCAATGCACTTAAAGTCATTCCCTATCGCTCATATCTCTCAGCTCATCACCGGCTGGTATATGACTCCATATCTCAAGAAGACATTTGGCGCTGACTCCTCATGGTTCGCATCAGATGGCCCTGTTAACACAGTATGCACAGCTGCTCCATGGAACAAGCCACAGGAGGACTGGACAGAAAAGACAGTTGTTGTTCCAGGCAAGTGGTACAACATGCCAGTTGAGTACAAGGATCACTTCAGCTGGATGGGATTCCTTGAGGATACTGAAACATACAGACAGTACTTCCTTGATATGGTTAAGAGTTTCGAAGCTCTTGAGCCAATTAAATAACGAAAAGTTTAAATTAACTTTAAAAGAGCCTGAGGCGACAGCCTCAGGCTCTAATCTTTTCTTCAAGTCATTATCAATCACACTGATGTGCGAAATAGAAGCAAGCGAATACGCCATGCTTGATTGATGGCGCAACAGCAATGCAGAATGGGCTCTTTGCACCAGGCATGTTGAATTGCTTGATTGCCTTTTCTGGTGTAAGTTTGTCTACCCAGTTTGCATAATCTTTAATGAAAGAAATCTTATTGTTAAATGGTGCATGTGAACCACGCATTTTTGTATAGCCAGCACCACGAACATCCTCATAGTATCTGCGAGCTGTTTTGGCATACTCATGAAGCGAGCAATCTGGATTTGTCCACATCCAAGTAGCCATATTACAAGCATCACCCATATGAATGAATCTCTTGTTTACATCAAGGAAAGTGATAGAACCAGGTGTATGTCCTGGGAATTCCTTAACCTGAAGTGTTTTTCCGCCAAGCTCAATCTTATCGCCATCGCGGAGAGGCTTGTAAACTGTCTTGCCCTTCATAGGTTTTAAGAGCTTATAAATTACAGGAGTGAGTACTTTTGCTTTTTTGTATCTCTCAAAAATTCCACGACTGATATCATCAACAAGTTTAAAATATACATCGTTTGTGGTAAATGTTGGAAGGTCCTTTTCACCTATCAACACTTCAGCAAACTTGTGGTTACCATTTGAGTGGTCAGGATGGAAGTGTGAGTTTACTACAATGAGTTCCTTATTTGTCATAGTAGCAACAAACTTCTTGATGTTGAAAATATCCATACCTGTATCCATGAGCACTGCTTTATCAGTGCCCTCAATAAGGAATGATGTTACCATGTATTCGTTGATTGCGCGTACTCCCTCATAAATCCTTTGAACTTGATATATATTCATGTCTATCTCCCTTTGATAATAGAATGTATCCGAAATAAGTCTTTAAATATTCTAGCACGTTTGTTAGAATATATTCAAGGATTTAAATATATAGGTGATAATATGAAAATAGTAGTAATTAATGGACCAACACTCAACATGCTCGGCATTCGCGAGCCTGCAATATATGGAGAAGAAACATACGACGATCTCTGCGAGAAAATCTATTCTCACTGCAGAACAAAGGGCATCAAGGTGGAAATATATCAATCAAATCACGAAGGTGACCTTGTCGACAAGATTCAAGATTGCTTCCACAAAGCAGACGGCATCATAATCAATGCTGCCAGCTACACTCACACCAGCATAGCCATTGCCGATGCCTTGAGAGCAGTCAACATCCCAACTGTTGAGGTACATATCTCAGATCCAAAGAAGCGCGAAAACTATCGCCACTTCTCCTACACTGAGGAAGTAAGCATCGCATCCATCAGAGGTGAAGGCACATACGGCTACCTAAAGGCAATCGACCTTCTTGAGATGACAATTAAGAATATGAAATAAAGCAAAACAAAAGGGCTTCAGGTTTTCCTGAAGCCCTTTTTGATATTTAAGTCAATCTATTTGCTAAATTTCCATTCTATTTGAGTGAGTGACATATTAAGGTGGTCATCAAACTCTTGATCATTAATCGCAGCCTTTAAATAGTTGTATTCAGATTCGATTACATCAACATGTTCAGCGCCTTTGCAACCAGCATCTGTACCAAGGGCAATCATACCGCCCAAATACCAAACACGATTAATCATCTTGACGTGCTCTGTAAGAATCTGCTTGAGAACATCTTGCTTGATGTCGTCACAACCAACAAGTGCTGCAACTGGTGCAACAGTTGGCACCCATACTATATCAGACTCCGCAAGCATCCCCGCACATTCCTCATCCATGTAAAGGCCGTGCTCAATAGTATCAACACCAGCCTCAATAGCTGATTTGATATTCGCAGCACCATTTACGTGGCACATAACTGAAAGTCCCTTTGAATGAACATATTCAACCATATCGCAAAGTAGTTCTGGTTCAATAGATGTTTCACCTTTTTTATAAACACTTGCGCTGAAGTTGTGACCTTCAAGTTCGTCGTCATGCTCGTGTTCATGCACATCGTCGTCATGGTCATGAGATGGGACAGGAACTGTAATCTCCTCAAGCTCAACAACCGTATATTTCTCTTTTCCATCAAGGAGAACCCCATAGCTATTAAAGTCAGCAATACCTGATGCCATAAGTTTGATAAAATCAGCACCGGCTTCTACTGCTTCATCTACGAGTGCTTTGAAACTATCAAAATCCGCAAATGACTTTCCTATAAATGCACCATAGTGGCCCTCTTTAAAAATTGGAAAGGCCGGTGTTACATATTTAATCCCTAGTTCTGCCGCAATCGCTTTGGCACGAATAGACACTCCATACTTGTCGCCACCGTCACGAAGGAAAGTTACACCTGCGTCCTTGTAAACGGTAAGGCGAGCCTTAATTTGCTCATCTGTCATTTCCTTTTCAGGAAGAGCGATATGGATGTGATTGTCTGCACTAAATTTCATCAAAATACCTCGACGTCTTTTTATTTTATTTCAACAAAATTAATTTTTCCAGAATCGTATGATTCTATAAAATCTCTTTTGCCAATGATTTTAATGAGATTAACAATCTTACTTTCATAGTCGGTTTGATTTAGATAGTAAATTACAAATGGAACGTCCTGCTTAAAAATATCTCTAATAATCTCGCCATCGGTTAAATCCATAGAGAGACCATAGAAATGTATCACGCAATCTTTGATATTAGAAAAATCAAGATCATGGATTCTTTCTGTTCTGTTTTGAACCCTCTGGAAATACTTTTTAAAGAAGATAAACTTGTGATCTTCCTCATCATTATCCTCGTAACCCAAAACTATATTTCCATCAAGCAAATTTCCGTGAACGTATCTGATATTACCTCTGCTCATTTCATAAAGTCTAACAGGGGTGTCTGTATAGTTAAATGAAATTATTATTTCTGGATTAATTTCTTTTATTTGGTCATAGACCTTTCCATCGAAATCCTCAGATATTAAAGGTGCTATTTCATTGAGATATATATGGAGTGCTCGTCTTAAAGCATCAAGTTCTTCGCGCATCTTGAGCACAACATTTTCCCATTTAACACCAAGAGCTGGCTCAAAATAGCGAGGTTGAACAAGTTTAAGTTCAACATTTGCAAAACCAAAACACTTAATTATCTTTAATTGAGCTGTGCTAATATCACTAGCATTAAACCTATAATCCTTGTTAATGTTTTTTGGAAGATTAGTAAAAAACATATTAACCTGATCCACTATGTAACGCATAGTAGACTCAAAATCACACCAATTTTGAGGATAATAGTCATCTCTGTATTTAATGAAGTACTTTACGAAGCAATTGTCATCAACAATTTTATAAAACTCGGAATCTTTGTCTTTTACGTTTTTACTTGCTACTACAAAGTCGACAAAATCGGAATACCTTGTCTTCATTCCATGAGCCAAATCGTATCCGTTTCCTATTACTAAAACATTTCCCATATGCATTCTCCTTACAGCGATATCAAGCAAACAAGTTGCTTTGAGAGTGCTTCGCAAGTTTCTTTTATTTTAGCATAAAAACCCACCGAAGGAAACTCCTCCGATGGGTTTTCTTTTTACTTGTTGTAGCCGTCTGGGTTGTTTGACTGCCAGCGCCAAGAGTCGGCGCACATGTCGGCTATTGTTTTTTCGGCCTGCCAGCCAAGCTCTGCGAGGGCTTTGTCCGCCTTACAATAGCAGGTAGCAATGTCGCCCGCGCGGCGCGGTTTAATCTCGTATGGCAAAGTCTTGCCGCATGCTGCTTCATAGGCATGAAGCACGTCGAGCACGCTATAGCCATTGCCTGTGCCGAGATTATAGATGCTAACGCCAGTGCCTGGCTCGAGTTTTTTAAGAGCCTTAACATGGCCTCGTGCGAGGTCAACTACGTGGATGTAATCACGGACACCTGTGCCGTCTGGTGTGTCATAATCATCACCAAAGACACCAAGTGCGGCACGCTTACCAACTGCAACCTGTGCAATGTATGGAACAAGGTTGTTTGGTATACCCTTAGGATCCTCTCCAATGAGGCCACTCTCGTGAGCACCAATTGGATTGAAATAACGGAGGAGTACAACATTCCACTCTGGGTCTGATGTCTGAACATCCATAAGGATTTGTTCAAGCATTGACTTGCTCCATCCGTATGGGTTTGTAGGGCTGCCCTTTGGGCATTCCTCTGTGATTGGAATAAATGCTGGGTCACCATAAACAGTTGCTGATGATGAGAAGATGATATTCTTAACACCATGAGCGCTCATTACGTTACAGAGGTTAACTGTGCCAGCGATATTGTTTTGATAGTAAAGAAGAGGCTTTTCAACAGACTCGCCTACTGCCTTAAGGCCAGCGAAGTGAATTACAGCATCTATCTTTTCCGCATCAAATACTTTATTCAAAGCGTCTACATCAAGGATGTCTGCCTTGTAAAAGCGAACGCTTTTGCCTGTGATTTTCTCGACTCTCTTGAGAGATTCCTCAGATGAGTTTGAAAGGTTATCAAGTACTACTACATCATAGCCTTCATTTAAAAGTTCTACGCAGGTGTGGCTTCCGATGTAGCCAGCACCACCAGTACAGAGAATGGTCATTTTGGAAGCCCCCTTAATCGTCAAAAACGTCTTTCATCTTTTCAAAAATTGTTTTCTTCTTGTTGGCTGCTTCTGTGTAGCCAGTAGCATCATTGCGAGGCTTGTCTATATACTCCTCATCAAACTGCTTAAGAAGTTCCTTCTGATGGTCAGTGACCTTCTTTGGTATGTCAACGATTACTGTGACATACTGGTCACCACGGATGTTTGGATTGTTTACGTTTTGGATGCCGCGGTCACGGAGCCTAAAGCGAGTGCCAGCTTGAGTGCCTGCAGGCATGTTGTATTTAACCTTACCATCAAGTGTTGGTACGTATATTTCTGCACCAAGGACCGCCATTGAATAAGTTACTGTGACGTTGCAATATACATCATAACCATCACGTTCAAAGATTGGATGTGGTTTGATGTTTGGAATTACATAAACATCACCAGCAGGGCCACCATTGATACCGTGGTTGCCTTGGCCACGGACTGTAAATGCATTACCTACGTCGATACCAGCTGGTACGTCGACGTCAATTGTAACTGTACGACGAATCATTCCAGCGCCCTTACAGCGTGTGCATGGGTCCTTGACTATCTTGCCCTTACCATTACAGTGTGGGCATGGCTTGGTTGATTGGAATACACCAAACGGTGTGCGTGATTGAGTTGTAACCTGGCCTGAGCCATGACAGTCTGGGCATGTCTCTGGCTTAGAGCCTTCTTTGCAGCCTGAGCCGTGACATACGTCGCAGACTTCAATTCGTGGGAAGTCAACTGTCTTGTGACAACCCTTTGCGGCTTCCTCAAAGGAGAGGTTAACACGTGCCTCAACGTTACCACCACGACGTGGTGCGTTAGGGTTGGCACGTCCGCCACCACCACCGAAGCCGCCAAAGCCGCCTCCACCGAAGCCGCCACCGAAGATGCTTGAGAACAAGTCACCAAGGTCACCGAAATCAGCACCGCCGAAGCCGCCACCGCCAAAGCCGGCATTAGGGTCAACACCTGCATGACCAAAGCGGTCATAGCGTGACTTTTTATCAGGATCGGAGAGGATTTCGTATGCCTCGTTAACTTCCTTAAAGTTCTTCTCAGCCTCGGCGTCACCTGGATTCAAATCTGGGTGATACTGCTTAGCCTTTTTTCTATATGCTTTTTTAAGTTCATCCTCTGTTGCAGATTTATCTACACCAAGGACTTCATAATAATCTCTCTTATCAGCCATATTTTTGGCACCCTTCTAAATTGCGTAATGGCTCCCCAAGTTGATGGGGAGCCTAATTATTTAATTAGTCAACGTCTGTGAATTCAACGTCAGCAGCGCCATCGTCTGCGCCACCTGTGAACTGGCTTGGGTCAAAGTTGTTAGGATCAAAGCCTTGAGCGTCGCCCTGTGGAGCGTTAGCCTTGTAAAGCTTCTCTGAAATCTCATAGAACTTAGCCTGGAGTTCTTCCTGGCGATTCTTGATGAGGTTGATGTCTTCGCCCTTGAGTGCTTCCTTGAGAGAATCAATCTTGGCACCGAGGTCATCCTTGTCAGCCTGGTCGAACTTGTCGCCCTCTTCCTGAAGGATCTTTTCACACTGGAATACCATCTGGTCTGCACCATTTCTTGTGTCAACGTCCTCACGGCGCTGCTTGTCCTCTGCTGCAAACTGCTCAGCTTCCTGTACAGCCTTTTCAATGTCTTCCTTAGACATGTTAGAAGATGCTGTGATAGAGATTGACTGTTCCTTACCTGTGCCAAGGTCCTTAGCACTTACGTGAACGATACCGTTAGCATCGATGTCGAATGTTACTTCGATCTGTGGAGTACCACGGCGTGCTGGAAGGATACCATCGAGGTGGAAGATACCAAGTGACTTGTTATCCTTTGCGAATTCACGTTCACCCTGAAGAACGTTAACCTCAACTGATGTCTGGTTATCAGCAGCTGTTGAGAAAATCTGGCTCTTCTTTGTAGGGATTGTTGTGTTACGCTCAATAATCTTTGTTGAAACGCCACCGAGTGTCTCGATACCGAGTGAAAGTGGAGTTACATCGAGAAGGAGAAGTCCCTTAACGTCGCCGCCAAGAACGCCGCCCTGAAGAGCAGCACCCATAGCTACGCACTCATCTGGGTTGATACCCTTGAATGGCTCTTTGCCGATAAACTTCTGAACTGCTTCCTGAACTGCTGGGATTCTTGATGAACCACCAACCATGAGAACCTTGTCGATGTCAGATGTCTTAAGGCCTGAGTCAGACATAGCCTGACGAACAGGACCCATTGTCTTCTCAACGAGGTCAGATGTGAGCTCGTTGAACTTAGCACGTGAGAGTGTCATCTCAAGGTGCTTAGGGCCATTAGCATCAGCTGTGATGAATGGAAGTGAGATGTTAGATGTTGTTACACCTGAAAGCTCAATCTTGGCCTTCTCTGCAGCTTCCTTAAGACGCTGCATAGCCATCTTGTCGCCCTTTAAGTCTACGCCTTCTGCCTTTTTGAACTCGTCTGCAAGCCAGTCGATAATTCTCTGGTCGAAGTCGTCACCACCAAGGCGGTTGTTACCAGCTGTTGCAAGAACTTCCTGAACGCCGTCGCCCATTTCGATGATAGATACATCGAATGTACCACCACCAAGGTCGTATACCATGATCTTCTGATCATCGCCCTTGTCGATACCATAAGCGAGAGCTGCTGCTGTTGGCTCGTTGATAATTCTCTTAACCTCAAGGCCAGCAATCTTACCAGCGTCCTTTGTTGCCTGACGCTGTGAGTCTGTGAAGTATGCAGGAACAGTGATAACTGCCTCTGTTACTGTATCACCAAGATAAGCCTCAGCGTCAGCCTTAAGCTTCTGAAGAATCATTGCTGAGATTTCCTGTGGTGTGAATTTCTTATCATCGATTGTTACTTTGTAATCAGAACCCATCTGACGCTTGATTGAAGCTACTGTCTTATCTGGGTTTGTGATAGCCTGGCGCTTTGCAACCTGGCCTACCATACGCTCGCCGTCTTTACCAAAAGCTACTACTGAAGGAGTTGTTCTAGCGCCTTCCGCGTTTGCTATTACTACAGGCTCGCCGCCTTCGATTACTGCTACACATGAGTTTGTTGTACCAAGGTCAATACCTACTATTTTAGCCATTATTTTGTCCTCCAAAAATTTGAATTAATATACTGTGTTAGTTTGCAACTTTTACCATTGCAGGGCGGAGAACCTTGTCTCCGATTTTATAACCCTTTTGGAAAACGTCTGTGATGACGCTTTCATCAAGGGACTCATCATCCACGTGCATTACTGCATTATGGAAGTTAGGGTCAAATTTATCTCCGGCTTCGCCGAATGTTTCTACGCCGTATTTTTTGAATACGTCAAGGAATTGAGTGTATGTCATCTCAACGCCTTTTTTGAAATCCTCAAGACTTGCATCCTCAGTTCCAAGTGCTCTATCAAAGTTATCGAGCACTGGAAGGAAATCAGCAAATACTGTTGATTTCGCATTGATAAAGGATTCTTCCTTTTCCTTTACTGTGCGCTTTCTAAAGTTGTCGTACTCAGCCGCGAGGCGAAGGTACGCTTCCTTTTGAGCGCCAAGCTCAGCAACAAGCTTCTCCTCTATTGTTTGCTCTACTGCCTCTTCTACTTCTTCGGCAGTTTCTTCAGTAACTTCTTCTACTACTTCATCCTTCTTCGCCACTTGAAGTTTCCTCCTCATAAACATCCGATAATACCTTACTGATTATCTCGGACAAATATTTAATGCTTGGAACAAGTTTGGAATAGTTCATTCTTGTTGGTCCGATAATACCAATTGCACCAGTGGCATTTTCGCCAATCTTGTACTTTGAAATTATCATGCTTGAATTCTCAAGCTCCTTGTATCGGTTCTCAGAACCTATTCGAATTTCGATGTCGCTGTCCGTGTCACCGGATGAGACCAGCATGTTGAGCGGCTCCTCGCGGTGAAGGAAGTCAAGAAGTTGACCAGCGTTTTCATCGTATTCCTTATATCCAAGAAGATTTGACTGACCTGCGAGGTTTACCTCAGAGACAGAAGCCGCTTCAACAAGGTCAGCGATTGTTACAAGTAGTGGCGACATCGAAAGTGCCTTGGCGCCAAGACTTGCGGCCAGTGTCTGAATCATAACAGTTCCTACTGATGAGAGTGGCTTGCCAAGGAAGTTTTGGTCAACCACATCGATAAACGTTTTGCGAAGGTCGGCGTCTATCTCTACATCTGTCCTGCATGGCTTGCTCTTTAAAATACCAGTTGAGGTAAGGAGCACGACCATAGCCTTTTTAGGACTGATAGGAACCATTTCAATATTGCGGATGAATGCATTCTCATCCGACGGTGCTTTTGAAATTGCGGCGAAATTTGTAAGGTTGACCAGCGCCTCGCCTGCTGTCTCGAGAAGTATCTCGGGATCGCCCGAGCGATAGTCAACTCCTGCCTCAATTCGCCTACGCTCATTCTCCTCAAGTTCCTTTGGCTGCATTAAGTTGTCTACATAGTAACGATAACCGTACTCCGTAGGGACACGACCAGCGGATGTATGAGGCTGAGTGATAAAGCCAAGAGCGGTGAGCTCCGCCATTTCATTTCTAATTGTTGCAGAGGATACATCAAGTCCTGCATTAGCAAGCAAAGCCTTGGAGCCAACCGGCTCACCAGTTTCGATATACTGCTCAACAATTGCAGCCAGTATCTTCTGTCGTCTTGGTGGAAGCATTCATTCACCACCCTGAGTGTTAGATTTTAGCACTCGATTGTTTGGAGTGCTAATTGCACATATAATTTACCACCCAAAAGCCTTATTGTCAAGAGGATTTTCAAAAAAATTAGCACTCTTTGCGAGTGCCAATTTTTAACCCCTTCTTGAGAATACAAGTTCCTCTTCACCGACAGTGATGAGGTCGGCGGAGCGAAGCTCGTAGGTCTTGCCCGGCTCAAGTGGCAGACCGTTCAAAAGGGTACCACCTTTTGAGTTTAGGTCTGCTATATTGTACTTGCCATGGGCAAGCGTTATGACGCAGTGCTCCGCCTCTACTCCGGCCTTGCCGGAAAGTGGAATACTGCACCGAGTCTCATCGGTGCCAACAGTATCAGGTCCAAACAGGAGCGGATACTCCGCTTTTGTGCTTCGCACCTTGATTACATTTACACCCTCTGGGAGCATACCTTCATTTTCAAATTCGAAAACGTCATCCCCGCTCCCAGAGAAGATAAGGCCTCGCATCCGCTCGCCAATACTACGCTTCGCCTTCTTATTCTTTGAAGGCTGCTTAATTACTTCAGAGTTTTTTAATTCATTTTCTGCGACGCCTTCAGTTCCTCTAGTTTTTTTCTTCCCTTTCACCTTCTTTGGTATGTAGCCTAGCGCATCTTGGCAACAAAGGACAAACTCTTTCTCCGTATGAGTTTCAAAGTGTGAGTAAGTAGTCGGCACTAGCGGAAGGCGCAGCTTGCCGTCATCTATATACGCAAATTCATAGTTTAAAATGAGCTCATCCGTTGGGATCATATATCCTTCCACTTTAGATTTGATTTCCTTAAACTGATTCAATATTTCACCTACTGAAAGTTGGCTATCTTCACGTCTTAGGTACTCATCAAGTGGAGTGAAATTGCTCACAGCCAACAATAAGTTGTTGTTATCTGTACCTATTGTGAGGACCTCCTCTATTGGATTAGCCCGTACCATCTTGAGAGTGAACTCATCGAGTTCATCAAAGTCATCTATCCTATATACCAAAATATTATTATTTGAACTATCCCTATCAAACATACTTGACCTCCATCAATATCTTTCCTCGTCACCAAAGTGTTCACGCAGTTCCAAAAGGCCGCGTGTAGAATACTTGCGCATGGCCTCACGACTCCCACCCAGCTTGTTCGCAACATCGCTATAGGGTACGTTGTACCCAATATGAAAGATTGTCGCGACAGCGTGGTGGAAAGGAATCGAACGAAGCGCCTCGTCAAGAAGGTCGGCCATCTCCTCTGCTATCACTCCCTCCTCAACATAGGCACGAGTGATGCCAGATTTGGATTTGGCCAATTCTTCTGCCGCTTCATTCTCGTTCGCTATATCGCGCAACATATGTCGCGCGATGTTGTGATTGGTCCTATAGAGGAATCCAACAAGTTTAAACTCATTTTCAAATTCTAGGCCCTCGCTCATGCGCTCTATCAGAAAAAGAAAAGTTTCTTGAGCGCAGTCCTCAGCAAGGGACCTATCCCCAAGCCGGCGCATTGCGTCCGCCACAAGCGCCCGCCAATAGCGCCTGTATAACTCTTCCATGCGTCCACCTCCCGCAAGGTTTTGTTCCCATAGTAACCCATTTTTTATGAAAATGTTCACTTTTTCTACGAGTGGTCGAAAATTCGGTACGAACGGTCACCAATGTAAAAAATTTGTGCACAAAAGTTGATTTCTTGTACGCTAATGGATATACTTTCCTCACCCTTCCGGAAGGAGTCTGTTATGTGGCAATTAAGGAGTAAATGAAATGCTCACTATCGTCATTTTATCTAATAGTAATAAAGCTATCAGCGGACTCAAGACCATTCTTGAACTCTATATGTACGAGAAAATGTTTCCAATCGATATTAAAGTTTGCAAAGAACTCAAAGACATTTTGAAATTGAATCTGCCAAATGCTATAATCATTATTACCGATAGCAAGGACCGAAACGCTGTTAAGACAGCCAAGATTTTGCGTGATCACAATCACACTGAAGCATTGGTATTATTAACGGACAATATCGAGCTCGTATATGAGGCGTTTAAAGTAAGCGCATATCGCGTACTAAAATCGCCTGTTGCAAATTCCGACATTTTTGAAGTAATAGACAGTTTTCGAAAAAGAGCACTGTCTAAACATGTAGTTGTCGTAAAAGATGGAGCAGAAAGCATAAGCCTTGCTATGAGTGATATAATTTATATCGCATCCATAAACCGCGAAACTAAAATAATTACAAAGCATGGAGAAATCACTGCGGCAGTTCCACTATTTCAAATAGTGGCTCAACTGCCAGACGAGTTCTTCTATATGTGCCACAGGTCATATATAGTAAACCTTGTAAATATTAGGAGTGTCTCTACCTCAGTTGACAAGATAACTTTAGTCGATGGCACTATCTTGCCAATCAGTAGGAGAAGAAAAGCAAGTTTTATGGGTGCACGCGAAAAATTTATGCAAAACCACACTTATACAATAATTAGTTAAGAGGTATCGTATGAATTACGAGGAAGCTATCAATTACATCGAAGGTCGTGCAGTATTTGGTTCAAGACCAGGTTTTGAACGAATCAATGCACTGCTCGACGCACTTGATCACCCAGAGAAGGGAATAAAATATGTACATATAGCAGGAACAAATGGCAAAGGTTCAGTATGTACTACAACTGCAAACATCCTCAGTAGTGCTGGATATAAGACAGGACTTTTCACATCTCCTTTTGTTTCTGACTTTAGAGAGAGAATAATGCTTGATGGTGAGTTCATACCAAAGGACACGCTTGTGAAGCTTTGCGAGCGTGTCAAAGAAATCACTGACAAGCTTGATGCTGAGGATAACTCTCCAACAGAATTTGAGGTTATTACTGCAATTGCTTTTCTCTTTTACAAGTCAGTGCAATGTGACCTAGTAGTATTAGAAGTTGGTCTTGGAGGTCTTCTCGACTCAACCAACGTAATTGATACTCCACTCGTAAGTGCAATAGTATCGCTCTCATTTGATCACATGGGAGTGCTCGGCAATACAATAGAAGAAATTGCCGCACAAAAGGCTGGCATTATCAAGCCAAATGGTGTAACAATCAGTGCACCACATCAGCCAGCAAAAGCCCTTAAAGTTTTAGAGGACACAGCAAAGGAAAAGAACAACGAGTTCATCATTGCTGACCCTAGTACAATCAAGGAGCTCCACGAGGACATAAATGGCAACCAGATTGAATACCAAGGACAAAAAATTACATTGCCACTTATTGGTCCTCACCAAGTTGACAATCTCTCTGTCACACTCGCAATTATCAATGCCCTCAAAAAGCAGGGCTTTGACATAAGCGATATGGCAATTAAGCACGGAATAGAAAAAACAACTATTCCTGCACGTGTTGAAATCCTCTCATCGGCGCCGCTGATTATTCTTGACGGTGGCCACAACGAGGACGGCGCACATGCACTAGCAAAAACAATAAAGCAATATATCGACAAAGACATCACACTCGTGATAGGTGTCATGGCTGACAAGGAAGTTGACGCCGTACTAGGCCACCTTGCACCGCTTGCAAAGCGCATAGTTACGGTAACTCCAAGCAACCCACGTGCACTTTCTGCCGATGAACTTGCAGCAAAAGCGAAGGAATTTTGCGGCGATGTCATAGCAGAAAACGATCCGTGTAAAGGCTTTGACCTTGCCAGGTCACTTATTACCGATAAGGATGCCCTTATCGTATGCGGCTCGCTCTACCTCGCCGGTGACGTTCGCGCCCATATGATTGAAACAATAGGTTGACTACCAACATAATTAGTGATACAATTTGCTCATCTTCAGGGCGGGGCGCAATTCCCCACCGGCGGTAAAGTCCGCGGGCCGCAAGGCATGAACTGGTGAAATTCCAGTACCGACAGTACAGTCTGGACGAGAGAAGATGTATATCCCTACGTCTTAATTTAAGCCCTGTGGTACTCCCACAGGGCTTTTTACTTTGAAGAAATACTATTGAAAGAAGTAAAAACAAATGGCAAAGCAAAACAACACGACAAACGTTAGAAAGTTGACATCAATAGCAATAATGGCTGCTATTGCAATGGTTCTCCAGTTTATCGAAGTAGCGATTCCAATCATCCCAAGCTTTATCAAGCTTGACTTCTCCGATATACCAGAACTCATCATAGCATTTGCGTATGGTCCTCTCGAAGGCGTACTTGTATGCCTTGTCAAGAACCTCATACACATGCCTCTTTCAAGTTCCGCCTTTATCGGCGAACTCTCCAACTTCCTCCTCGGATGTTGCTTTGTTGTCCCAGCAGGACTTTTCTATAAAAAGAATAAGACAAAAAAGGGCGCACTCATAGCTTCTATCATCGGTGCACTTGCTATGGCAATTTGCAGCTTGCCAATCAACTATTTCCTCATCTATCCACTCTATGGCAAGTTCCTTGGTTTCCCAATCCCTGCTATCGTTGGCATGTACCAGGCAATCCTTCCAGCAGCTGACACACTCATCAAGGACCTTATCATCTTCAACATTCCATTCACACTTGTAAAGGGACTCATCGACGCTGCTGTCACCTTCCTCATTTACAAGCGCCTCTCCCCAATTCTTAAAAAATAGTATTGACTTTAAGGCGCAATGAATATAAAATAACGTACGGTAATTTGAATATTTTCTTATCAAGAGAGACGTAAGGGACAGGCCCATCGACGTCCAGCAACCTGGCGAAAGCTAAGGTGCTAAATCCTGCGGTGCAAACCGAAAGATAAGGTTTTAAAGGCCCTTCGGTTGCGCCCGAAGGGCTTTAATTTTTCAGGAGGCAAATATGTATTTCTTTACTTCAGAATCAGTAACAAAAGGTCATCCAGATAAAGTATGTGACCAGATAAGTGATGCAATTCTTGACGAGATTTTAGCACAGGACAAGAATGCTCGTGTTGCTTGTGAGACAACAGCAACAACTAATCAAGTAATGATTATGGGCGAGATTACAACATCAGCGGATGTTGATGTTGAGAAAATCGCCCGTGATACAATAAAGGAAATAGGCTACGACAGCGACGAGCTCGGTTTCAATGGCGATAACTGCAAGATGATTCTTGCAATCGACAAGCAGTCATCAGATATCGCCATGGGCGTCGACAAGTCACTCGAGATTAAAGACGGTGACGACGACGCCTACAACCTCAACGGCGCTGGCGACCAGGGCATAATGTTTGGTTTCGCATGTGACGAAACCCCAGAGCTTATGCCGCTCCCTATTTCGCTCGCACATCGCCTTGCTAAGAGGCTCCAGGAAGTACGCGAGGACGGTACACTTTCATACCTTCGCCCAGACGGCAAGACACAGGTTACTGTTCAGTACGACAACGATGGAACACCAATGCGTGTTGAGGCAATTGTTGTATCAACACAGCACGACGAGCGTGTTTCCCTTGAGCAGATTCGCAAGGACATCATTGCGAAAGTAGTAGAGCGAGTAGTTCCAGTGGAACTTCTCGATGATAAGACAAAGTACTATATCAACCCAACGGGTCGATTTGTAATCGGCGGCCCTGCTGGCGACTCTGGCCTCACAGGCCGCAAGATTATCGTCGACACATATGGCGGCTACGCTCGCCATGGCGGCGGATGCTTCTCTGGCAAGGATCCAACAAAGGTTGATAGAAGCGCTACATACGCCGCACGTTGGGTTGCAAAGAATATTGTAGCTGCAGGCCTCGCAAAGAAATGCGAGATTCAGCTTTCTTATGCAATCGGCGTTGCACACCCTGTTTCAATCATGGTTGAAACATTTGGTACTGAAACAGTTGACAACGCCCAGATTGTGAAAGCTGTCAACAAGGTCTTTGACCTTCGCCCTGCAGCAATCATCGACACACTTGGCCTTCGCGACATCAAGTACAAGAACCTTGCAGCGCTCGGCCATATGGGACGTGAGGACCTCGGAGTATCATTCGAGCAGACAAACAAGGTTGACGAACTCTTGGAGGCAATCAAATGACATACGAATATCGCACACAGGGCACCTGTTCCCAACTAATCAGATTTGATATGGACGAGAACAAGGTTGTTACAAATATAGAATTCTATGGTGGTTGCAACGGCAACCTCAAGGCACTTTCAGTTGCTGTGGATGGCAAGACAGCAGACGAAATATATGACCTCTTCCACGGCATTACATGTGGCTATAAGCCAACATCTTGCTCTGACCAACTTGCAAGAGCTGTAATGGAGGCCGCTAAAAATGTTTAAAAGAAGAATAAGTCTCGTAATTATTGCATGCCTCATTCTTGTTGCATTTACTGGCTGCAACAAAAACACAAAAATCGCAGGTCGTTGGAATGCGACATTCGACATGGAAGTTGCAAAGACTGCTGTAACTGGAACCTATGTAATGACACTCAACGATGACGGCTCATTTGCTATCTCACAGACAGCAAGTGAAAAGTCTCGTAGAACTCTAATCAATTCTTATATTGAAAAGTATAAAGCTGTACTTGCTGAGAAATCTACCGAAGAGATAAACACCCTTATGAGCCAAAGTGGCGTTAGCACAGAGGATGACCTCGCAGTAAAACTCCTTATGAAATCCGCAGAGGACAAAGGGTACACAAGCGTTGACGCCTATGTCTTTGGCATCAACAATTATGAGTTCAAAACAATCGCTGATGGTACATACAAGTTTAAAGGCAAGAAGCTCACATTCTTCGATAGCCTTGGCGAAAAGACAAATATGACTGGTACATATGGTGATGAGGAAATCACAATCAAACTAAATGACAAAACAGTTGATTTCACACCGGTAGAACTCGACAAATAATAAAAGCTGGAACGATAATAATTTTCGTTCCAGCTTTTCTTATTTATGCGTTTTCATTTACTTTGGAGCTAAACTCCTTTAACAATCTGTACTTCTCATCAAAGAGGTCACGTGAATAGTCAACCCAATACTTGTGAGGATGTTCAAAACGAAGGCACTCATCCCAGAGTGTTGCTATCTGCTCTTCACAGTACTTCTTGCACTCCTCTACTGTCTTGACCTCAACAATCTGCTTGCCGTGATCAAAGATTTTAACAAGAAGTGGCTTTGCAACAAAGTTTTCAATAACCTTTTGCTTCCATGTGTAGTTAGGGTCAAAGAGAAGGTATGGCTTGGACTCATCAATCTTTTCACCAACGAGTGTCAAAACATCGGCCTCTGCCTTGCCTGTCTCCTTGTCATAGAAACGATATACTTCCTTGTTGCAAGGTGTTGTAATCTTGGCAACGTTTTCAGAGATCTTGATCTTTGGAATGATGTTGCCATCCTTGTCCTCTATTGCAACGAGCTTGTATACACCGTCAAGTACTGGATGTGATGATGAAGTGATGAGGCGCTCGCCTACGCCAAATGTATCAATCTTGGCGCCCTGGAGGAGCATATCACGGATGATATTCTCATCAAGTGAGTTGGATGCACAGATTGTACAATCTGGGAAACCAGCATCATCGAGCATCTTTCTTGCCTTCTTTGAAAGGTAAGTGATGTCACCACTGTCTATACGAATACCCTTAGGGCGCTTGCCCTGTGGTACGAGTACTTCGTTAAATACCTTGATTGCGTTTGGTACGCCAGACTTGAGTACGTTATATGTATCAACAAGCAATGTGCAAGAGTCAGGATACTCTGTTGCATATGCTTTGAATGCCTCATACTCACTGTCAAAGAGCTGTACCCAGCTGTGAGCCATTGTGCCGAGCGCTGGAATGCCATAGTCACGGCCATTGAGCGTGCAGGCTGTACCAACGCATCCACCGATGTACGCTGCGCGTGCACCGAGGATAGCGGCCTGTGCAGACTGTGCACGACGAGAGCCGAATTCCATTACAGCGCGTCCATCAGCTGCGCGTACAACGCGGTTAGCCTTGGTTGCGATAAGGCTCTGGTGATTGATTATAAGGAGAATCATTGTCTCCAAAAACTGAGCCTGGATCATTGGACCACGAACTTTGATAATAGGCTCGCCTGGGAATACAGGTGTGCCCTCTGGAATTGCCCAAACGTCACATACGAAATCAAAGTTCCTAAGGTAATCAAGGAACTCCTCACAGAAACCACGTGTACGAAGATAGTCGATGTCCTCGTCAGTGAATTTGAGATTATTGAGGTAGTTAATTACCTGTTCAACGCCACACATGATAACATAGCCGCCGCAATCTGGAATGGTGCGATAGAACATATCGAAATAACCGATTGTGTCCTTAAAGCCATTCTTAAAATAGCCATTTGCCATGGTGAGCTCATAGAAGTCCGTAAGTAAAGTTAGGTTCATTTCACTATCGTACATTTTTTTCATAGTTATCCCTCAACTTTAAAAATAGTGAGGGTATTATATCACTATACAATTATATATTCAAGAAACGTTGATTTATTTTCCAATTTGGAATATAATCTTTTTGTCATTTTGGAAAATTAGTGGGTGATAAAAATGAGAATTAGGGAGCAAATCCGCGGTACCAAAAACATCAGCGGAGCACTAATAGAAGCGAAGCGCAAAGAGCGTGGAATCAAACAGGTTGATATGATTGAGTCTCTCGCCCTTCAGGGTGTCGAGATGACAAGTTCTGGCCTTTCAAAAATTGAAGGCCAGCACCGTGGTATCAACGACTATGAACTCCTCGCAATCGCAAATACACTTGACGTTTCAGTAGACGAACTATTAGGTAGGTAAAATGAAAGAACTCGTAAAACTCTTTTGGGCATTCTTTAAAGTAGGCCTCTTCACCATCGGTGGCGGATACGCTATGCTCCCACTTATGGAGCGTGAAGCTGTGGACAACAACCACTGGGTCACAAGGGAAGAAATGCTCGATATATACACGCTCAGCCAGTGTACACCTGGCGTTATTGCCGTCAACACGGCAACATTCATCGGCAAACAGGAAAAAGGGCTCCTTGGTGCAATCTTTGCAACACTTGGAGTTATTACTCCAAGCCTTTTAATCATTACGATTATTGCAGCCTTTTTCACATCGTTTGCCGACAACGAGTACGTTATTCATGCCTTTGCTGCAATCCGCTGTGCGGTAGCAGCGCTCATGATCAACACAACAATTGGTATGTTTAAAAAATCAATCAAGAGTCCTGTACAAATAGGAATACTTCTTGCTGGATTTATCACAGTTGCATTCCTCAAAGTATCCCCAATCATCGTCATTCTTGTTGCCGGTGTTTTAGGATTCTTCCTCTTTGATGCAAGGGCAAAGGAGGTAAAAGCTGATGAGTAAAATCCTCCTTATGTGCTTTGAATTTTTCAAAGCAGGCCTCTTCGCCATTGGTGGCGGCCTTGCAACTGTACCATTCCTCTCACAAATTGCGCAAAAGCATCCAGATTGGTACACAGTTGAGGACCTTGCAAATATGATTGCTGTTGCAGAGTCGACACCTGGACCAATAGGTGTCAACGTTGCAACCTATGCTGGCTTTTCAACGCACGGCGTTTTAGGTGGTCTTCTTGCCACCCTATCCCTTGTACTTCCATCATTCATTTGCATTATGATTATTCATGGATTTTGGAAGAAGTACAATGAAAATGACAAAGTGCAGCGCGTATTTGCGTCCCTTCGTCCAGCAGGACTGGGTCTCATCGCATCCGCCTGCTTTACAGTCATTTTAAACGCCGTATATGGCACAGGCACTTTTAGCATAATCTACCTTGCGCTATTTATAGCATTCTTTATTGCGCTACAGCTTCCAAAAATCAAAAACGTTCACCCAATAGTATTTATTTTGATAGCCGCTATAATCGGCATAGTATTTAAATTATGATAGATTTAGAAGAAAAAGTAAGGCCGGAGCGAGCACTGCTCTGCTCGGTTGACACTGGCGATTTTGACGCCGAAGTGTCAATCGATGAGCTTGAGGAGCTCGCAAACACGGCCGGTGCAGAAGTGTTGGCTAAAATTATCCAGCCACGCCCTGCACCAGATGCTGCGCTTTTCCTTGGCACAGGAAAGCTCGATGAGATAAAGGAGTCATATCTATTTGACGATGTTGATATCCTAATCTTTGACGACGAACTCTCCCCGTCCCAACAGCGCAACATTGAAAAATACACAGGCAAAAAAGTAATAGACAGGACAACGCTCATACTCGATATCTTTGCCCAGCGTGCCCGCTCCAAGGAGGGCAAGCTCCAAGTTGAGCTTGCGCAACTGCAGTACATGCTTCCACGGCTTGGAGGTCAAGGCACAGCCCTCTCGCGTCTCGGCGGTGGTATCGGCACACGTGGTCCTGGTGAGAGCAAACTCGAATCCGACAGACGTCACATCAGGCGCCGTATTGATGCCATCAAAGGTGAGCTGAAGGAAGTTGAAAAGCGCCGCAATCAGATGCGCACAAGGCGTAAAAAGGACGGTGTCCAGACGGTAGTAATCGTTGGTTACACCAACGCAGGTAAATCGACGCTGATGAACCGTCTGACCGAGGCTGGTGTGCTTGCAGAGAACAAACTCTTTGCAACGCTTGACCCTACCGCTCGCGCATTGACGTTGCCATCCGGTCGTGAGGTAATGCTCATCGACACGGTAGGACTTGTAAGGCGACTACCTCACAACCTTGTTGAGGCATTCAAGTCAACGCTTGAGGAAGCAGCGTCAGCCGATGTCATCCTTAACGTCTGTGACGCACACGATCCGTGCTCTACCGAGCACCTTCGCGTCACAAACGAGCTCCTTTCTGAACTCGGCGCCGCCGGCAAGCCACTTGTCAACGTCATGAACAAGTGTGATATGATTTACGACTTAAACGACGTACCAACAATTGGCAACACAGTATACATCAGCGCCCTTCGTGGCAACGGTATGGACAAACTCCTTGATGCCATCGAGGGAGCTTTACCACGCGACCGCGAACGCCACACCTACCTCTTTCCATACAGCGATTTAAAACCTGCTGCTATGGTACGTGAGGACGGCAACGTCTTCTCTGAGGAATATATCGACGATGGTCTTAAAATAGATGCCCTTTGCAGCATCATCGTCGTAAACAAACTAAAAAAATATATAGTGGAGTAAGATATGGTAATAACTGAATACACTATCAAGACAAACAAAATTAAGCGAAACTACACCTTTGCAATGCTCTCTGACTTGCATGACAAACACAAGGCAGCACAGAACGCATTGCTCTATACCCAACTGACACGCCCTGACGCCATCCTTGTTGTCGGCGACCTCGTTGATCGCCACAAGAAGTCCCACGTTGAGGCATTGCCATTCCTGCGCGATTGTGTGGCTATCGCCCCAACATTCTTCGCGTTTGGCAACCACGAGATCAAGTATCCTGTATACAATGAACTCGATATAGCATCAACTGGTGCCCATATGCTCAGCAATTCATGGGACATCTTTAACGATGACATATATATCGGTGGTCAAAAGCCACTCGGCGACACCGATTGGCTCCGTGATTTCGAGGACAGTGATGGCTTCACCATCCTCCTCGACCATCACCCAGAGCACTACAAAGAGTACCTAAAGGATGAGCATCCAGAGATTGATCTCATCCTCTCAGGTCATGCCCATGGTGGACAGATTCGCATTAAAAATCAGGGCATATTCTGCCCTGGTCAAAACTTCCTTCCAAAATACACCAAGGGCATCTACGATGATCGCCTCCTTGTTGGAACAGGTCTGTCCAACACAGGCTACATCGTCCCTCGTCTTGGCAACCCTACAGAAGTAGTTAAAATAAATTTAATCAAAGGAGAAGACTAATGAACGACATTAAAAGACGCGACCAAGGCCTCCCTTATTACTCTCAATCGATAAGACCAGCCCTCCAGTTCTTTTGGTGCAAATATTGGATTAAGCAAATCAACAAGTCAATTCCATACAACATGCCAAAGATTTCACTGATACTCAAAATCATCGGTGTCAAAGTAGGTAAAGGTTGCATCATTGAGACTCCATTTAGATGTGCTATCGGCAAGAATACAACCATAGGCGACCGCCTCTATAGCAACGTCAACTTGCTCCTCGAGGACGAGGGCAAGATTACTATCGGCAACGATGTATTCATCGGTCCAAATGTATGTATCTGTACAGCCGGTCACCCTGTACACCACAAGGCTCGCAACACGCGCTTTGAATACGGCATCCCTGTTACCATCGGTAACAACGTATGGCTCGGTGCGAATGTGCTCGTCCTCCCTGGTGTCACAATCGGTGACAACACCGTCATCGGCGGTGGCTCAGTCGTTACCAAGGATATCCCAGCGAACGTTGTCGCTGTCGGCAATCCTTGCCACGTCCTTCGCCCTATCACCGATGACGACAAACAGTACTACTTCAAGGACAAAAAGTTCGACAAGGAATTCCTAGAAAAATTCCCAGACCTATAAAAGTAAAGGATTACTTGACGTACGTCAAGTAATCCTTTATAATTTCCCCAGAGGTGATCTAGATGGAAAATCAAATAATATTTGAAAAGCAAGATCTCAAATACCTATCCTGGGACAAACTACGCAAGTCCTCGGGAACAGCTGGATCATTTTTAAAATCATATTCAGAACTCAGTGGAATAAAGACTTACTATAAATTATCAAACTATGACACAATAAATGGCGTAATAGGATATGAGTGTATAAATGAAATTATTGTAGATAGACTTTTAACCCTACTTGGAGTTGAACATTTAAACTATCAACTTATCAATGCCGAAATAGTAGTCGACGAAAAAACAATCGAAACATATTTATGCGCATCAGAAAATTTTAGAACCAAGGACGAAGACAAGCAGGCACTGGATGTATATTACCAAAATGAAAAACTAGAATCAGAAACTCCACTTCAGTTCTGCGCTCGTTTAGGTTTTGAAGAGTATATATATACAATGTTAGTTGTTGATTTTTTAATTCTTAACAGAGACAGGCATGGAGCCAACATAGAAATACTACGTGACAAAAAGAAAAAGACTTTGAGGCTCGCTCCACTTTTTGACCATGGCCTTTCACTTCTTTTTAATTGCTATTCTGATAAGGATATAGATAAATTTGACGTTCTCGCCGACCTGCCCGTACAATGCTTTGTTGGTTCAAGGTCAGCGAAAGACAACTTAAGGTTGATTCCAAAGGATAAAATTCCAAAGCTTAACCCAATAAAAGAATCAGATAAAGAATTCATATTACAAGATTTAGATAAAATTGTTCCAACAAAAATGTTAGAAAAAATTTGGGAAATGATTTGGAAACGTTGGTGCTATTATGAAGATTTTTGCAATACGTGACGACAACAACGAAAACAAAGATTTGGCATATCTTATCTATTATGAAACAGAAAAGAAGTTTTACATCGAACTCCCTTACTCAGTAGATGAATGGGAGGCACCACTGATTTTATCTAGTTTCATAAAAAGAGGCCAATATACCGTGAATTCATATTGGAGTGGTGTTTGGGTAAAACAGAGAATTGTGCCAACTGACAGGCAAAATATTGCCCAAATACTAAAAGTGAACAACATTCGCGAATACGATGAATACGAACTTCTTAAACTTACATCTGGCCGTTGTGAACAAGATGACTATTACCTAGTTCAAATCACCAGTTTGCCAGATGAAGTTTTAGAGCGATTTAAATATCGAATCGAAGATGTCATACCACTATCCACCCCAAACTTAATTGTCTTTTTTAGCGATGGAAGTGTCAAAAAATGTAACCTTCTCGATATTTTCATAAACAACTCACAGTTTGACGCTATAGCAAAAAACTCTGAATATTTCAACAAGGTTGGTATCGAACCAGGTGGGTATGGCATACGATGGGATGATAACCTTAGGATTTCTGATAAGGAACTCTATGAAAATGGTGAAATCATTCCACTAACAGCGGATGATTTTATCGCATTTGCTTCAAGCCGTGTCATCACAGCGGCAGAGGCTACAACAATACTTGGTTGTTCAAGACAATATATCAACGAACTTGTTAAATCAGATAAACTGCATCCGATAAAAGTTTCGGAAAAAACCACACTTTTACTAAAAAGCGAAGTATTAAAGCGAAATTGGCAATAACAAAGGCTTGCTTGATCACTCAAGCAAGCCTTTTATTATAGCGAATTCTTAATATATTTATTTATTCCTTTTTCAGTGCTCAAATCGTATTTCTCTGATAGAGATTTAAAGTACTTCTTTATATCTTCCTTTTCAATCATTATTTCAGAAGATTCAGACGGCAATAATCCATCTCTGGCATTTATCCATGGATCCTCATTGTGTGTGATACGAGATAGCGTAGTTCCACTATACATACCAAAGGTATTAATGACTAAGTCTAGAACCTCTACCTCTTTTTCATCTAACTCTAAATATTTGTCCTTTAATACTACAAACCTAGGGTCTCTAATAATACCATCTTTAAAATTTTTAAAAAAATGATATACATTACCACACACTGGTCCATATGGCCAAGCCCTACACTCATCAGAATATAGAGGAGTATCATATAGTGCCATAAATATTCCTTGAGCATAATAAAGGAGCTTTTGCAAAGCCATATTTGTCAAATCATCAGAGCGGTGATAAATATACGAAATAATGCAACTCATCTTATTTGATAATGAATTAATATCATCCTCTAATATGCCTATTGCTTCTATTGCTTTATTGTAAGCAGCGTTACTAATTTTTCCTTTATTCTCCTCTAAAGACTCCCTCAAAAGTGAAGGGTTTTCACAGTGGGATTTAATTATATCAGAATACTCTTTTGAAGGAGTTTGTCCCTCTAAATATCGCTTAATTGTCACTTCGCCAAATCCAAGAGCAAGCCCAAGTGGTCCTTGACCAATGTTATAAACATCAAGCATATTCTCTATATCTTCAGTAGAGACAATACCTTCCGCTTTGCGATACTGTCTATCGATTTCAGCAACATTATAGTCAGCGAGCCCATGCTCGGCAACGGGTGCGCCACACTCCTTACAATATGAATTGACTACATCAAAAACATATTCCTTATCCCTAATTACTACTGCTTTACTTTCCATTCTATGTTCGTATTCAACTTTTTTCTTGCATGCAATGCAAAATGTTTCATTCATTTGAATTCACCTCTTTAAATGCATACTCCAGTGGCTTTTCCGCCTTGTGAAAAGATACGACACAAACTGTCTGTTCTTTTAAATAATCCATTTTGATATATAGTTCAACTTCGCTAATTTTATTATTGTTCGAATAACGTTCAAGCAAAGGTACTTCTTTTCCAAAAATATATAATGCATCCCCATTAAAATATTCATCATTACTAATACGCATTTCTGAAAAATCATCTGGTTCTAAACTTAAAAGAATATCCTTTTTTCTTTGCTCCGATATCACATATTGTAAATCAAGCAAATTGTTTTTTTCTGTTGGATAAATAGTGTATTCATCCCTCAAAATTAAATCCTTTACTTCCCCCAAAAAGTTCCCTATGTCCTCATAGGAAAGTTTCACTTATCAAATCACCTCAATGATACGATTTTTTATTTTTAGTATCATTAGTATAACATATTAAATGGGCTGATGCAATAACAAAACGTTCAGTTATAATTCCACAAATAGTCGCGCCAAGGCAACTCTTTGTTGTTCTCCACCAGATTATCGGAATCTGATAAAGCGAAGTTATTCGCTTGCATAGAGGCTTTAGTGGAATATAACAACTTGAAAAATGATTAAAGGCATTGTACAATGGCAACATTATACAACGCCTTATTTTTTTATAGGAGGCTTTAATATGCTTGTCCGTGTTGCTATATGTGATGATGTTTCTTTGCAAAGGGAGCAAATTAAAAATTATGTAAAGTATTATTGTCTTGAAAAAGGGCTTGAGGTGTCTATTGATGAATATGATTCTGGTGAATTGTTGCTAGAGTCTAACAGTGAGTATGACATTTTGTTTTTGGATATAGAAATGGGAAATAAGAATGGCATAGAAGTAACAAAAGAAATAAATAAGAAATCTAAAAACACAAATGTGATTATCGTGACGGATTATAGGCAATATCTTGATGATGCTATGGACTTAGACGTGCTGCGCTATGTGGATAAGCCTGTATCACAGGATAGAATTTATAAATGCTTGAATAAGGCTTTAGATGTCATGCAAACAGCAGTTGTTGCAATTACTACAAAAGATAATGGGAAAGTTTTGATAATAAAAAAAGATATTGTTTATTTAGAAATTGTAAAACGTAATATATTAGTAAAAACGGTGGATAATACATTTTATTCAAAGGAAAAGATGGACTACTTTAGAGATTCGCTAAACACTCCTAATTTTATTTCTCCGCATAATAGTTATATTGTGAATCTTAAATATATGACAGCTTTTGAAAGAGAAGAAAATCAAATTGTTTTGTTGAAAAAGATAAAAGTGCCGATAGCCCAACGCAAACGTACCGAAGTTAGGAGAAATATCATTGATTATTTAAGGGAAGAAAGAAATGGTATATGAAAACTTTTTTGAAATAATTATATACATAGTAGAAGCCTTTATTTTGTATTATTATGCGAATTCTTTCTTTGAAAAGAAAGGGAATAGTGTTTTTACAATTGGGCTCTGCGCTTTGACGTATGTAGCGTTATTTGTAATATATCAATTTGGAAATAGTTTAGTAAATGCGATTTTCCTTATTATAGCGAATATTTTTATTTTTGTATTTTTGTTTAGAGCAAAACTTACTACAGCAATTTTCAATTCCATTCTATTAACATTGATTATGGTTTCCACAGAAGTTGTTGTTATTGCATTTACTTCTTATATTTTAAAAATAGATTTCAATGATTTCGAAAATAACATGGCTGTCTATATTATTGAAATGTCATTAAACAAGTTGGCATATGCAATAATTTGTATTGTAATTGCAAAGCGATTTTCTAAAAAGAATCTTCGAACAAAAAGTAGTTTATATTTTGGATTATTATTTATTATTCCTGTGGCATCTTTGTTTGTTCTTTTGTTATTGAGATTTGTTACGTTTGAGGCTACTTTATCAAATCATACTCAATTGTTATTATCCATTGCTTCATTATTCTTACTAGCGTCTAATATAGCATTGTTTTTTATTTATGATAAAGCAATTCAAAATGAAACTGAATTGTCCGAACTAAAGTCAATAAAACTTCAAGAGGAAATAGATGAAACTTATTTAAATATTTTGGAAAAAGCTAATGAAGATTTGAATGTCTTTTTACACAATACAAAGAATCATTTTAACAGTATTTACCATTTGAGTTCAGAAAAAGAGGTTAAGGATTACGTAAATGAATTGAGTGAAAGTATAGGAGATATTACTAAAGCAGGAATTAGTAAAAACCGTGTGCTTGATATTTTGATAAACAAGTATGAAATTTTATGTGATACTAAAGGGATTAGCATTTCTTTTGATGTTAAAACTGCTAATTTATCATTTGTGCAGAATACAGATCTTTCTACTTTAGTAAATAATTTGTTAGATAATGCAGTTCGTGCAGCAGAATTGTCTGAAGAAAAATGTATCACAGTTGAGATATGTTCTGTAAATAAATCAATGCAAATACTAAGCGTAATCAATTCTTGCGATGAAAAACCTATTGTGGAAAACAAAACTCTTCGAACTACAAAATTTGATAAAAGCAAGCATGGGTTTGGAGTGAAAGGAATTAAAGCAATTGCCGAGAAATATCATGGCGATTTTGAATGGAATTATGATGAAATAACTCATATATTTGAAGCGATAGTTGTATTAACAGAAAATTGATTGCTTATAAAACACCACTCTTACTTGAGAAGAGTGGTTGTTTTTTTGTATTTTTTACCATATTTTAATGCGTTTTTGTTTTAGGTATTGGATTGAGAAAAGTTTTGAATTATTGTTATGTTGACAGGCCTGTAAAATTATTTAGAAAGGAAAATACTTATGAAAAAGTTTTCAAAAATGTTATTTTCTTTTTTGCAAGTCAATCACATCAAGCAGTTGTAAAAAATGAAAACGGTGAAATTGCTTCGTCAGCAGGCGCTGGTGCTTGGACGAGTACCGTGTTTAAAAGGCACTCAGCTAAACCGATTTGGAAGTGTAAATGGTAGTATAAAAATGTAGTTTTTTGGCGGTCAAAAATGTAGGTTATCGACGGAATCATATCATAGATGATACAATCCTCTCAGGAGGTTTCATCTATGAGGAAAGACATTTATGAGCGCATGAAAATATTAAA
>JAZRVV010000052.1:0-77208 GCA_045599345.1 Acutalibacteraceae bacterium | reverse complement strand
CACCGTCTGGTTTCTTATACCCAAAATTAGAGCAAAACAACAGTTTTGAAGCAATTATACACTATTTATTTGCGTTTTACAGCCTATTTAAGCAACTTTTTATGTCTCGATTATGTTGGAAGTTGCGTTTAGTTTTCTAATCAAGCAAAGCCCATTTTTGTTATTGAAAACGCACAACTTTTCTGCTAAAATAGTCAAGTCACATAAGAATATATGCGGGTATGGTGGAATTGGCAGACACGCTAGACTTAGGATCTAGTGGGCAACCGTGCAGGTTCAAGTCCTGTTACCCGCACCAACAAAAAAGCAGCTCGAAAGAGCTGCTTTTTATTATGCATCTTTTCTAAGTATCGAAAGATATGGTTCATAGGAATAAATCACTGTCTTGCCAACTTTAGATGTTTTAACAAGCAATGATTTTGAAAGGAAAATATCAACATATTTTGCCACGGTGTTATAGGATACTCCCATATCTTTTGACGCTCTAACTGTGTCTGTTATAGGGTTGTTCTCAAGGTAAAAAAGGAACTCTTCAAGGCCACTTCTTGTCCTTGGTGAATATTCCTCAAACAGCGCAACTGTCTTATCATGTAATTTACGTAACGTATCAATTGTATCATTTGCATCCTCTGCACTCAAAAGCATTGCCCTTAAGAAAAACTTTACCCATTGAAGGTAATCACCATTCTTTCTTACTTCCATCATTCGATCATAATACTCAACTCTATTGAGTTTTAGATACCAAGATGGATATAAAACTGGAGAATGTAACGCTCCCTCTTGCATAAGGTAAAGTATGATTAAAAGTCTTCCTATTCTACCATTGCCATCAAGGAATGGATGTATAGTCTCAAACTGATAGTGTAACAATGCAGTTTTAATTAATGTGAAACTTATATTTTCTTCATTAATGTATTTTTCAAGCGCATCCATACACTCCAGCATATCATCAACATTTGGAGGAATATATGTTGCGTTTTTTATGTTACCTCCAGCGCCGACCCAGTTCTGTGATTTCCTAAACTCCCCTGGAGCTTTGTCCTCACCTCTTGCACCCTTAAGTAGCACAGCATGAGTTTCACGTAACAATCGATTACAGAGTGGAAGCTCCTTATTGCGCTCCAAGGCATAGTTTAGCGCTGCTATATAATTTACAACGTCAGCAACATCTAATGAGGTATTGCTTGGGTCAAGTACATCATCAAGTGTGCACTGTGTGCCCTCTATTTGAGATGAAATCAATGCCTCTTTCCTAACATACATAGCGACAAAAAGTTCACTATTTGGAATCATTGATGCTCTCGTATCTAAAATAGATATGGCAGCTGTAGCCTTCACTAGCAGTTCAGTAGCCTCATCATCCAGTTTTAAGAATGGCATAGTTGGCAAATCATCCGGTTTAAATGATAGATATTTCGCATCGCCCGATAAATTCTCAATATATTTACCAGACATTATCTCACCTCCAATTTGAGTTTTCTCACCAATATTAGCACAGAAAACTCAAAAAGTCTATTGATTTTGAGTTTTTACTTTTCTTGACACAAATAGTGGCATAAGTATAATAGCCTTAATGAATCAGTAACAGAATAATTAATGAAAAGCAAGGAGATGATTATATGCCAGATTTATTCTTTTTGATATTTGGTATTGTTGTAGGAATAATCGGACTTCCTATGTTACTTGTTGAACTCTACTCTTTGATTGTATGTAGAGAAAGAGTTGAGGCAAAAGTAGTGGATTTTAAAGTTCAATCCAACTTCATCCGTGGCAGTGTTGTCCATATGTTTAGCCCAATACTTGAATATGAAGTTGATGGAAAGCCATATACAGGCGTTTCTCCTTTTTCAACTAGGTTTGAGGACAAGTACCCAATAGATAGCACTTTGGTAATATTTGCAAGTAAAAAGAATCCAGAGAATTACCGCTTTGAAGGCAGGTTTGGCGGTCTCATCGCTGGTGCAATAATTACTGCCATCGGCGCACTTTTCATTGTTCTATACTTTATATAAATTAAAAAGCAGCTCGGATGAGCTGCTTTTTAATTTAGTCTTCTCTTAACTTTTTCACCTTGCGTTCAACTTCAAGTTTTTTCTTGTTGCGGTTGGCGATGATCATCATGTTGTTGTACATGTCTTCGCCAACGCAATCCTTGGCATACTTGCACCATTGAACGCAATTCAAGGTGTCGTTGTACACAATAAAGCCACAGTTTTCACAGACCATCTCTGTGTCAATTGAAAACAGCTCTACTTCTGCACCACAGTTTGGGCAAATCTTTTCGATTATAGTAGGTGTGCGAGGTTTGCCTTGACAGCCATCCATAATCATATGAATTACCTCACTTTCAAAGGTTAGACTATTTGATGTATCCCTTCATCTTCTCTTTGAGTTGATCAATATTGATTGGTTTTGAAATATGTGCATCCATACCAGCTTCAAGAGAATTCTTTACATCTTCATCAAATGCATTTGCAGATGCTGCGATGATTGGAATATGCTCGCCTGGTTTTTCAAGCTTCCTTATTGCCCTTGTAGCATCATAGCCGTTCATAATTGGCATCTGAATATCCATGACAATAAAGTCATAGTAAGCAATGCCTTTTTCAGTCACCATATCAACTGCAATCTGTCCGTCCGCTGCTGTCTCAACAACAAGTCCTTCCTCCACAAGCAACTCCTCACAGATTTCTCTGTTGAGTTCATTATCTTCAACAAGGAGGACACGCTTATCCTTGAGGTCACAGTCAAAGTCTTCCTTCAAATCTGTAACGGCATAAGCACTACCATAGTTACGGCTGATTTCTTTTTCTGTTTGAACTCTGAATGGAACTGTGAGGATAAATGTAGTTCCCTTACCAAGTTCACTTTCAACCTCAATCGTTCCACCAAGGGCATCAACAATACGCTTAACTATTGCAAGTCCAAGACCTGTGCCCTGCACCTTGCTTGTGGTTGTAGTCCTCTCTCTCGAGAACTGTTCAAACATATGCTCAATAAATTCTGGGCTCATACCAATACCGGTATCAGAAACAATGAATTTATAGTTTGCTTTGCCGTCCTTGACAGGAGAGCACTGTTCTAGGCGAACATTAACTTTTCCGCCATCACGTGTATATTTTATTGAATTGGTGATTACGTTTACAAGTGCCCTGTGGCAGTGAGTTCTATCAACCCAAATGAACCTATCCTGAATATCGCCAATTGTGGTTGTATACTCAATGCTCTTTGAAATAGCTAACGACTCAAGCATAGGGTTGATATCATAAAATGCTTTTGTAACATCGCCTGGCAATTCAGTAATCTCGAGTTTGCCTGCCTCAATCCTACTCATCTCGAGGACATCATTGATAAGGTTCAAGAGTTGATCGGCTGACAGTTCAAGTTTATCGAGACAATCAAGCACGCGCTCATTGTCATCAATATGGCTTTTAGCAAGCTTTGCAAATCCTATGATTGCGTTCATAGGAGTTCTAATGTCATGAGACATATTGAACAAGAATGTTGTCTTGGCGTTGTTTGCTGCCTCTGCAAGAATCTTGGCTTGCTCAAGGTCAAATCTGTAACCAAGTTCTCGTTTAATTTCAGCATCAGTACATCTGATACATGCAGCCATGCCAGTAAGTTTACCCTCATAATTCCTGATAGGGATAAAACGTTCTTGATAATAAATTACATCATCATCTTTTGGCAATCTAAAGTCTACGATATGTACTGGTTGAGTTTCAAATGCCTTAAAGATTACTTCTCGTCTCGTATTTTTATAGAACAGTTCCTTATCTTCTGGAACAATCTGTTCTGCCATACGATCAATACGGCTACTGATGTACTTCTCATTAAGCCAAGCATCAGACATTGTCTGTTCAAACTGAGGAGTAATTCTGTGGTGAATTGAGATACCATCACTTTTCTTATCGTCCTCAAAATTAATAATATCAACGCAATCATAGTCAGTAGCGAGGGCACTGATATATGACTCTTCTATTGCACGCTCTCTACCAATTTCAGAAATATCTTTAACCGTTGTAAATGCTATAATATCGCCATTTGTGTCACGATACATAAAGATATCTCTTCTAAGGTAAGCATGATTTCCACTGATTGTAAGCGCTTCATAGTCAAATGTAATTTCTTGCATTCCACGCTCGAAACTATCAATCAAGAATTCTCTACCTGTATCCTGACCAAAAGTCTCACCAAACTTTTCAACAACAAAGTGCTCGTTCCAAAGCTTGATATACTTGTCATAACTACATGGAGTCTCTATTCCAAGTATGTCTATCAACGGAATCTCATTTCCTGAATCATCCACCCAAACACCATAGTAAAGGTCATCTTTGCTAAGGTTTACTTCAAGTGAGATAAGAGCACCCGCAAGCAGTGCTTGCTTGTAACTTGCAAGTTGTACAGCACTCTTGATTTCTTCATCTTGGCTTCTCTGCCTTAAAACAAAGAACGTGAGTGCAACTATAGCAAATACTACAAGCGTCAAAAGCAATGCAGAAATACGCATCAAATCTCTTGATTGATCTTCAAAAACAGAAGCTGGCACTGCAGAAATGTAAAACCATCCTGTGTTCTCCATTGGTGTAAACACAAGGAAATACTCAACCTCAGCGCCATTGCTATCTTTTGAAATTCCGCGGGTAGTAGTAGTAGTAGTAGTACGGGAAAGCTTCTCTAGGAACTCCTTAGTGTCTATGCCATCTATTTTTAAGTAATCATCAAAGAAATTATCTCTCTTAAGATAGCTGTGATCACTTTTAACGTTAACAACATAGTTGCCAGTCGTCTCAATAACAGAACTAAATCCTTCGCCACCATACAAATCTGTTCTAAGTTCACTATTGAGTTCAGATGGTTCAAACATACAACAAAAATACTCATAAGTATGACCATCAGATTTAATAGGTTTAATAGGCACACTGTAAAGGAGGCGCTCCCTTTGATAATCACGAACCATAGCTGTTGTAGCATCATAGCGCTCAACATATCTTGAATTATGTTTTTTACATAATTCTACGAGTTCTGGTTGCTTATCTATAATGCCATTATTTGACAGTACAGTTCCATCTTTTGAGACAAGTAAAACTTTATCTGCGCCTTCAATTAAAGAAGCATCAGCCTGAAGCAAATCCACTATTGCTGTGTTATCTTTAGCTTGCCAATAAGACATATCATTAGCAACATTTTCCATAAGTGTAAGACGATTATCTAATTTACTGCTAATAATCTCTACATCATGTTGAGCAAGCTCTTCAAGATGGGCAGTATTTACCTCGATAATTGATTGCTCAAACTCACCTCTACCAAAAACCAGTATGACACCAATCAAAGCGATAGCAATACCACCTATAACAATAAGTGGCACTATGCTTTTTCTGTTTTTGTATTCACTTGTTTCTTTCTTTTTATCGTTGGATTCTTTCATAATCCACCCCATACGAGATATGATTCTTATTTAGCAAGTTTTGAGTTTTTGTATCCTTGCTCGATTGCTGCATTACAATCCTTGTCAAGTCCCATAGCAGCTTCTTTTGCAGTTTCTTCACCCTTAAGCAAAGCCTGGATATGTGGCCAGAATGCATCTCTTACACCAAGCCAGTTAGGATTGTTTTGCTGATAGTCAATAACATACTTGTTGTTCTCAGCAAACATTTCGCCCATAAATACATCCTTACCATGCCTCTCGGCTGTACCCTTTGAGCAAGGGATTCCGCCTGCTGAATAGTCAAGCCATTCTTCGTTTTCATATATGAATTTTAAGAAAGCCTTTGTTACTTCAAGCTTTTTAGCATCGCCATTATCAAATGCCATAAAACCTGTTACAAATGTTGAACATGCACCTTCTGGATTTGATGCTGGGAAATTAACATATCCTCTTTCGAATGGATATTCATCATAAGACTGTGCAAGAGCTGTGTTGAAAAGAGCGAATGCAAGTTGCTCATTTGAGAACAATTGACCACAGTCGTTAATTTCAAGGCTTTCACAGTTTCTTGGATAATATCCCTTGTCGTAATTATCCTTTATCCACTGAAGACCAGCTATGCCCTCTTCTGTATTCAAATTAAATCTACCATTTTCATCAAAGAAATCAGAACCCATAGCACGAAGTTGAACCATTGTATGAGTATCGCCCTGATTGTTCTTTGCATACATAAGCATTGGGTATTGGTTATTACCAAGCTTCTTGCTCAATGTTGAGAAAATGATTTCCCAATCCTCAAGGCTCCAACCTTGAATTTCTTCTTTATCAGAAACGTACTTTTCAAGACCGCAATCAATAAACATCTGCTTATTGTATGTCAAAACGTTTTGAAGGTTAAGGAAAGGCATTAAATATGTCTTGCCATTAATTGATGAAATATTCCACATACTCTCATCAAAGTCTGCTCTAATCTCATCGGTGATCATATCATCAAGAGCAGCGACATAACCGTCATGCACATATCCCGAGATATTAAAATATCCACCATAAAGCAAATCAGCAGCCTTACTTGTTTCATAGCATTCAGTAATAGCTGAATCATACTCTGTCTGTTCAAAAACGATTATATCTGCTGATGCATTATAATCAGTGTACTGAGCAGCAAAGGCGTCCCATGCTTTTTGAAGGAACTGATCGGAACCCGTTATTTCTTCATCCGTTACACATTCCATAGCAAGCAATGGTACCTTGATGGTAATTTTTACATCTTCTTTTGCTGCGGCCTTTTTGCCACAACCAGTGAGCAATGTACAAATCATTACTAAAACGAGTGCAAGACTTAATATTCTTTTCATCTTTGTATCCTCCTACCTTATATCTTTCGATAAAGTAATACATTCTAATTATATATAAACATACAAATATATACAAGAAAAATTTTTATTCTTGGACTTTTATAGCAATATTGTACAAAACTGGCACTGTGAGGCAAAAAAAGGCCGCAACCGAATGGTTGCGACCTTTAATTTGCAAGTAATTAGCCCTTAATCTTCTTAAGGATTGCATATACCTCTTCACGTGAGAATACTGTGTAAGTTGGATATACAAGGTTCTCGAGCATAAGTGAATCAGCAATCTCCTCAAAATCAGACTCCTGGATTTCAGGGATTGTTGCAGGGATGCCATACTTCTCATTGTAAGCACGGAGCCAAGCAACAAACTGAGCTACCTGAGCAGACTCTGATGCGTGAGGGTCTGAGATACCGATAAGTACACCAGCTTTTGCTACACGCTTTGCAACGTCAGCGCCGTATTCCTCAATCATGATTGGGAGTACGCAACCGATGCAACGGCCGTGTACGAGGTGGTACTTAGCGCCAATCTTGTGGCAGAATGGATGAACATAACCAGTCATCTCAAAGTTGAGTGCCTGTCCGCCATAGTAAGCGGCGTTGCAGAGGTTCTGACGAGCAACGAGATCCTTGCCATCAGCTACTGCTGCTTCAATGTTCTCCTTAACAAGCCTCATACCACGGATAGCATATTCATCAGCACGAGGGTTGTGTGAACGGTTCATATAACCCTCGAGGCAGTGACAGAAAGCATCAATTGCTGTTTCAGCTGTTGCCTTTGGAGGAAGTCCTGCTGCAAGGGATGCATCAAGGATTACGCCTCTTGGACGCATAGCTGTATCAGTAATTGTAATCTTCTTGTCAACTGCATGGTTTGTAACAACGGCAGCAACTGTTGATTCAGCACCTGTGCCAGCTGTTGTTGGAACAGCAATGAGGTAAGGAACCTTGGAAGCAGCCATACCAAATGTTACTGGGAAATAACCCATTGCCCTGCTCATCTTGAGTACTGACATGTTTGGTCTTGCAGCACGGCAAACAGCAACCTTTGCGCAGTCCATTGCTGAGCCACCGCCGAAGCCTACAACACAGTCACACTTTTCCTTCTTGTAAACGTCGAAACAAGCTTCAATGTTTTCAATAGAAGGGTTTGGCTCAACACCGTCAAAGATAGCATATGGGAACTTTGCAGCGTCCATTGCGTCAAGCATTGTCTTTAAAACACCGAGTTTTAAAAGGACAGCATCTGTAACGATAAGAGCTTTTGTGCCCTTGTTTAACTTGAGCTGATCAACTACTCTAGCACTTGCACCAGGTCCCTCAATAACATCCTGGAAAGGAATGATATTTGGGAAAAGTACATACTCAGTGAAAGCAGTTACATGCTTCAAAACGTTACTTGGGGCTTTGTATTCCGCGAGTTTAGCCATTACGTCTTCGAGTTTCATTTTACTTCTCTCCTTTTTTAAATTTGGTGATAAAATTGTACCATATACCCTGTTATCGGTCAACATTTAAGAGTATGTCTATTATTTAACAAATTTATCAAATTCATTCGGTATTTTAGAACATAACAAAAGAGGAGCTCACAAAGCTCCTCTTTAAAACTAAAGTACATATTCGTAATAAACAAATTCGAGTGGGTAATTTAGATAGGAATCAAGCACCTGAGCGCCGCAATAGTTAAAACCAAATGAGCTGTACATGTGTTGCGCTCTTGTATTGGCACGAAGGGTATCAAGGCGAACTGATTTTTTGCCATTCTCCCTTGCAATATCAAGGCTCTTGCCAAGCATGAACTTTGCAACACCCTTTCGCTGATATTCGGGGCTAACACCTATGATATGAACTGTCATCGCATCCTGTTTATCAATGCTTTCGTCCCAACCGACCACATCATAATCAGAAGTTTGATAGAGCGGTGCTGCCATAACAGAGACGTAGTTGTCGCCATCTAAAAGGATGTACATAGCTTGTTCCTTGATATAGTTTTCGACTTTCTCTTCGTTTGGATGAATACCCCACACCCATTTCGTCAGTATTGCAAAGTCTTCTGTATCATCAATTATATGCTTATAAAGCTCAACGATTTTATCAAAATCGTCCATTGTTGCGCGTCTGAATTCCATTTTACCACCTCACAGAAGATGCGTTATTATAACATTTTTAATCGTCATTTACAATTTCGAATTAATTGACTTTGGAGAGTTTTTGGTTTTATAATATTATCGTTCATTTTATTACAAGGAGGAATAATTATGGCAAAAGCAAAGGTATATGTAAAGCACCTTGATGCTCCATATCAGACCGAGAGCAGAACAAATTTCTTGCCTCTCCTTCCTGAGATGGCTGCCGAGATTAAAAAGACTGTATACGAAATATTTGATGAGGCTGGCGGAGAAAAGCTTCTCAAATCATCAAGGGACGTATACATCAAGCCAAACGGCATCGATGCAAAAGCATACTGCTACACTCGCCCAGAGCTTGTTGACGCAGTAATCTGCTACTGGAAAGAGCACGGCGCTAGAAAAATTTATCTTTTTGAAAACTCAACTCAGAGCAACGCTACTCGTATCGTTTATGCAGTAACTGGCTATGACAAGATTTGTAAGAAGTATGGTGCTATCCCTGTTTACCTTGACGAAGGTAAGGAAGTTGAATTCGAATTCAAGGGCCTTCCAACACAGGATAAGGATCCAAACGGTTACCAGTGCAACAAGTTCAATTTCCCTAAGTTCGTTGTTGATAACCTCATCAAGGGCAAGGACAAGAACCTCTATATCAGCATTCCAAAGCTCAAGTCTCACTCAATGGCTGGTGTAACAATGGGCGTTAAAAACCAGTGGGCATTCCCTTGCCAGACAGCAAGAGGTTTTGACCACAACTACAACCTCCATTACAAACTCGTTGATATTTTGAGCTATGTAAAACCTGACTTCACAATCCTTGAGGGTGTTGAAGGAACAATCTATGGTCACTACCCTGTAACAGCTCTTGCTGATACTGCAGTTATCCCATTCAAGGTTCTCGTTGCTGGTGCTAATGTTGTAGCAACTGATATGGTTGGTGCAAGCATTTACGGATACACTCTCGACGACGTACCACACCTTAAACTCGCAGTAGAGCGTGACCTCGCAGACGGCGTCAAGTCAATGGACGACATTGAAATCGACGGTGACGTTTCAATGTACACAGAGAAATATCCTTATGACCTCTATGACTGCTATCCTAAGGATGTTAAGCTCATGTTTGGTAAAGAGAGATGCTGTAAGCAGGGCTGCCAGAACAACCCACTTACACTCCTCCAGATTATGTACAACGACTACGGCGGAAAAGGCGGCTGGACAATGATCATGGGCAAGGGCCATGACCCAGCAGAGATTGACGCCTTAACAGGTAAAGTACTCATCGTTGGCGACTGCGCAATCAACGAAGTTGGCGACAAGCTCATCGAAAAGCTTGGTCGCAAGAACGTTTATCTTTCACACAAGTGTAACAGCCTTGCAGATTCTGCTGCAGCTATGTTCCACCTTATGAAGGTAAACCCAATGGTATTCGTTCCATTGCCACTTCCAAAATCCCTCTATCTCCTTGTTATGTCTAAGCTTCATGGTTCAACAGCACTTGTTCCAAACGCTTTCTCTAACTTGATTAAAACTGTATAATTCAAATGAAAAGAGCGGCTCATCCGAGCCGCTCTAATTTTATAGTATTATATCGAGAAGTCCTGCCTTATACTCCCCAAGGAACGCGCCTTTCAAATCAAGTGAAAACTGATTTGATGAATCAAATTCTTCAATTTCCTCGTGAATTTTTTTGAGGATATCCTCTGTCTTGTATGGATAAAGTGGGTAAATAGCTGACTTTAAAAGATAATCAAGGATTACATCCTTATCCTTTAAAAGGCCGTTGCCATAGGCATAGAGGATTGGGCCTGGCAACGATGTGGTAGCAATGTAATAAATGTCAAATTGTGACTTTGGGAGCTTTGATTTGAGGGCAAGCATCATAAGCATACTGCGATATGAATTGTTACCTATGAGGGATGCCGAATTGCTCTGCAATACTTCTGTATAAAACCTCAAGAGGTTTTCGTCAGCCATAATAGCCCTAAAATATAAGTATGTAGCAACGCCAGCTCCTGTTGTTGGATCCTTGTAATACTTTTTTAGGATGCTCGAACCCATTGTGTTCTCACAATATCTGATGACATCGTTACTGATAAGGTCGGCAAGTTCCTCTTTGTTTTTGAAATAATAAAAATACTTGGTCCTCGTGATGCCAGCCTCGTTACAAATCTGACTTAGAGACACGTCATTAAAGCCAACGTCATAAAATAGACGTTTGGCTGTATTTACTATTAATTCTTTTGTCTGGGCACCTGCTCGGTTACCTTCCATAAAATCACCGCGTACTAGTATATCATAAAGTAAAAAGATTTCAAAGAATAAAAAACAAGATTTGACACCTGTCAAAAAGTGTCGTATTATATATGTGACTAAATTTTATAGGAGGAGATCAATATGCCACATAGCAAAATTTATAACGAGCGTTTACAGCGCTTCAATGATGCGGTAGCATGCAAGACACCTGACCGTGTTCCTGTATTCCCAATCATTGAGCAATGGGCAAACTTCTACGCAGGTACAAGCATTCGTGATAGTTACTTAAAGGACCCACGAATCGAGTACGAGACATTCAGAAAAGTTTACGACGATATCTATGTTGACGTATCATATGGTACAGGTAACTTGATACCACTTGATATGATGGACGACTTCGGTGAGGGTATCTATGTTGTAAGCGACAAGGGTGTTCAGATTAAGGGTAGCCAGGGCTGCACAATGGAGCCAGAGGAGTATCCTCAACTCATCGCAGACCCAGAGAAGTTCGTTCTTGAAACAATCGTTCCAAGAAAGTATGCTTCTGCTGCTGATTCATCTGCAGCAATCAGCCACTGGGGCAAGGGCGCATTAGGCCTTGTTAGATGGAAATTATACGAGGAGACAGCATTCCAGCTTATCGAGCGTAAACTCAACGTTCCAATCGTTTGCCGTAATGCAACATTCTTGCCACCTGACATCATCCTTGACTTCCTTCGTGACTTCGCTGGTGCATCATCTGATGTACGTCGTCGTCCACAGGAATTCAAAGAGGCTTGTGAGGCTATGCTTCCAATGTCATTCCGTGTAATTCAGGAGACAGACCCATTCAAGCAGGGCATCGTATTTATGCCACTTCACTTCCCAACATACCTTCGTCCAAAGGATTTCGAAGAGCTCTACTTCCCATCAATGAAGGGTATGGCTGAAAAGCTCCTCGCTTCTGGCAGACGTGCTATGTTCTATTGCGAAAACAACTGGGAACCATACCTTGACATCATCAAGGATCTCCCAAGTGGCGGCGTATACTGCTTATTCGAGCATGGTGACCTCAAGAAGTATAAGGATACTCTCCAGGGTAAGGTTTGCGTTGGCGGCGGTATGCCAGTAGACCTTCTCAAGAACGGTACACGTGAAGAGTGCCTTGATCGTGCTAAGTGGTGCCTTGATGAACTCGCTCCTGGCGGCGGATACATCTTTGCACTCGACATGAACCTCTTGTCACCAAACGACGTAAACCCAGAGAACTTGGCTGCAGTTACACACTACATCCACTACAATGGTAAATATTAAGGAGGATAATTATGGAAAACTATAACATCGCTGAAATGCTTGATAAGAAGTTCTTCTTCCTCCCTAAGTTCTTGAGAGACAAGATCAGATTTCTCATCATGATTGAGTTATTACTCAGATAACATTAAAGAATTAGAGCGGCTCGAAAAGAGCCGCTCTTTTCATTTGTCTAATTGTAAAGATAAAGAATGTTTAAAAGTGGTTCCAAGTTTGGTATTATATCTTGGGGGAAGTGGAACTATGAGCAAAAATGAAATAACACTTGTGTACGATGAGGAAAAATGTGTGGGCTGTGGCATGTGTGCCAAGGACTGCCCATCACATTGTTTTGAAATGATAGATGGCAAAGCACATCTAAAAAATGGCTTCTGCCTATACTGCGGCCACTGCGAGGCTATCTGTAGCCAGCATGCCTTACATTTCGAAGGGTACTCAGACAAAGTCGTTGACTTTGATGAGACCCCAAGGCTTGATTCGGATGAGCTATTGCTGGCTATCAAGGCTCGCAGAAGCGTCCGCCGTTTCGAGAACAAAAAAGTTGAAAAAGAAAAAATTGAAAAAATCATTGAGGCAGGACGCGTTTCTCCTACCGCTGTAAACAGGCAAGGAACCAGTTTTGTTGTTTTAAACGACGATATCGAAAAGTATGAAAAAATCGCTTTAAAGGCCTTCCCAGGCAACAAGGCACCTGGATTCTTCTTTAAGGGCGCACCACTTGCTATCCTTGTTATCTCGAGCGATACAGTAAGCGCCTCTCTTGCCGCTTCTAATATGTCACTCATGGCTGAGGCGCAAGGACTTGGAGTATTCTTTAGCGGTTACTACACAATAGCATCAAGATTGAGTCGCAAGCTTCGCAAAGCATTTGGCATTGATAAAAAGAACAAGGTTGTCACAACACTTGTTATCGGTTATCCAAGTGTTAAATATGTAAGGACAGCGCACAGGAATCCGGCAAAGATTAAATGGCTATAAAAGCAAAATGGACCAGCTCATTGAGCTGGTCCTTTGATTTTGCTTATTTACGCCTGTCAAGGCCTGTGCGTTTGTAATACTCATCCTTGTTTTGATACATACGCTTGTCTGCGATTTTGCCAAGTTCCTTGACATTCTTATTAGGGAATTCCGACTGGCTTGCAACACCAAATGAGATTGACATTGTGTCGCTATACTCGCCTTTCCAAGCCTCACACATATCACACATACTCTTTGTGATTTCGTCTATTTTATTTGGTTCAACAAAGAGGATTGCTTGGAACTCGTCTCCGCCAGTTCTAAACACCTTGCCGGTCCTGCCCATTGAAGCACGAATAATCTTGGCGGCTTCTATAATGAGCTCATCGCCTGCTGCATGTCCGATGTTATCATTGACACGTTTCAGACCGTTTAAGTCCATTGAAACATAGGTAAAGTTTTCTGTCTTTGAAAGGTCCTTATAGAGCTTGAGTTCCTCCTCATATGCGCGACGATTAAGGAGAGTTGTGAGCTCATCCGTAAGCGAGATACGGATGAGGTTTTCCTCACGACGCTTTTCTTCGTCGATAACCTCAGTCGCAAAGATTACGCGAGTTGGTAACTCGTCAAGGCTCCTGTCATTAATCCTAATGAAGCGAGCTCTGCACCAACCAAAATTAGCGCTTATGAACTCGGATGTGATGCTCTGTTTACCACGCATACGCTCAGCAACAGTATGCAAATCTGTAAAAGCGATAGCCGACTCTTGATATTCACTTACTACAACATGTTTCATTGTAGCAACCATAACCTGATCAGCATCAGTATTTTTAGTCGCAACTTCCCTAATAGCGCTTGAAGCATTGTACTCTACTGAAGTATTCTTCTCAAGGTCAATAATATGTAACGATAAGTAGATACTTGAAAGCGAATCAATTAATAAAAATTGAGTCATCGCAGTGTCGAGTTTTCCATTTTCAGGCATATTAGTTGCCTCCCGTCTCAATTTTGTAGATGTTGCTTGGATCTATTGTGAGTTCTTTGCGTTCTAGTTTGTGGATGAGTTCTGCAAGTTGAGCATTAACGGGAGCCTTGAGGCCCAGTTCCTCTGCCTTGCTTGCAATATACCCATTCATTATATCTATCTCGGTGATGTTGCCTTTTTCAAGCGACTGAAGTGTAGATGGTCTAACATTTTTAGCAGCTACCCAAAATCCGAGATGTATAAACTGTGAGAGCAATATATTTGCAGGACGCGATGTATGCTTTGCTATGCTCTGATACTTTGGAAGAGCATTGAAACGTGGGAGCGTAAGCCCCATCTTGTCAGCGACAGCCACGCCCTCTCTAATAATGCAAAGGGTTATTTCCCTTGCATGCTTGGTATCTAGGATATACCCAGTCGTCTTGCCTGTTATACCAGCAAGACTGTTGATTGTTGAATTAAATATAACTTTTGCAAAGAGCCTTGCAATTATGTCATCGTCAATAACGGTATTTGTGAGCGATGACATTGCTGCCCTTGTTGCTTCGAGTAATGCTTTATCACCCTTGTCATCTACCATGCCAAGGATCAACGTATTGCCGGCAGTTACCTCAACATGATTGGCATCCTTGAGCGTTGCTCCAATGCCTATCATACAAGCTACTGCCCGCTCGCTTCCCACAACCTCAATGAGGCTGTCTATTACAATTCCGTTTTGGACAGCAACAACGAGCGAATTTGGTTTAAGATGTGGGAGCATTGCTCGCGCCATCTCTGGCATCTGTTGATACTTTGTTGCAATAAGGCATACATCGTATTCCCCATTTAGAGCATCGACCGATGGAAAAGCATTTAGCTTTTCGTGATGTTCGCCCAGTGTGCCTGTGATATAAAAGCCTTGTTCCCTAAAAAGCTTGGCTTTTTCCTCGCCATGCGCTACGACATCAACGTCATAGCCTTTTTCCGTCATTGTTACGGCAAGTGGTGCGCCGATACTGCCAGCGCCAATTAATGCAATTCTCATTTTTTCACCTTTGCTACGAGTTCCTTGATATCAGCTACAATACGAGCACCGCCAAGGATAACGATATATATTTCAAGACGAGCAATTATCATCTCAAGAATGATGATAAACATTGCAAAATTGCTCATATCAGGTCCAACAATACCAATTGAAAGTCCTACTGTGCCGAGTGCCGAGAAAGACTCAATCAAGCTTGCTTGGAATGAATATCCACAGAGGGTTAGACCAAAGGTTCCAAGAAGTCCAAGCAAGAGATACATCACAATGTATGTATGATTTTTGCTTTGTTCTGTTGCATCAATATTGTCCTGCTTGCCAAAGCGATAAACAAATCTTGCTCTGTGAATACGACCAGCTTCGATTTCGCTTCTAGCATCATAGAGGACACTCTTGATACCAAAAGCTGCACGATAAGCTTTGATGCCACCAGCAGTTGATCCACTGTTACCACCAACAATCATAAGGAGAAGTATTGGTGCCATAGCGAATGTTACCTGAGGCAAGAAATTATCAATTGTTGAAAGTCCAGTAGTTGTAAGTAGTGATACTACCTGGAAAATACCATTGTCTATTGCAGACAAGGTGTTTTGACAGACACCATTTACAAGTAATTGAACTATTACTATCGGAGATACAATTGCGATTAAAAAGATTGTAATCAATGTCTCATCGTTGAGAAGGGCGTCACGGAACTTGCCCTTTAAGATGAGCATTGTTGTCATAAAGTTTGTAGCGCCCATTATCATAAGCACTACTGCTGTTATGTCTATTGGCACACTGTGCCAGTAACCTATGCTTTCTACCCTTGTTGAGAAGCCACCGGTTGATACGGCTGAAATGGCATGGTTTATAGCATCAAATGCCGGCATTCCAAAAACGATAAAGAGGACTGTGCCACCAATGATAAGGCCAAGATAAATAAGAAGGATAACTCGCGCAGAGTTCCTAAGGCTTGGTGCCAATCTGTCGAGATGTCCCTCTGCCATATAAAACTGCATTCCGAATGTTTTGGATAGTATGAGACTCAAGATAAGTACGAGTCCAACGCCACCGAGCAAGTGGAGCAGTGAGCGATACATAAGTACAATGTGTGGAGCATTTGCAACGTCTGTTACTGTAAAACCAGTTGTCGTAAATCCACTGGTCGATTCAAAAAGTGCCTGTACAAAGGTGTACTGCTTTGTGAGCACAAATGGAATAGCACCAAGTAGGATTGAGACAATCCAGAGTAGCAATACCATCAGCGAACCACCGTTTCGCTTGAGGTTGGTTACTGCATACCCCTCTGTACAAAGGTGGATGAAATATCCAACAAAGATATAGAGTATGCCAGGAAAGACAAAGCACCACATATAAGGCTCTTCATCCCTATAAAAGAAAGTCATAAATGCAGGCAAAACGGTAACAACGCCTACCATGATGAAAACATACGATAAGCACTTGAGCATTGCCATGTAATAAGATTTAATCAAATTATCTTGTTCCATACACTTTTCCTTCTTTGAAAACTGTAATCATTTCACCAGTAAGGCTTGGATTATAGTCAAAACTCGGTAATTCTTCTCTTGTTTTAAATTCAGCCTCTGCAAGCTCGTTATCATCAAGCGAGATACTTGGTTCACCATCGACCTCGCAGAAAACACCAATCAAAAGGTCAGATACAATTCCCCAAGGCTGAGATTTGTAATAGCGGAAGTTTTTGACACTCAGTCCTGTCTCTTCCTTGACCTCTCGCCTTACTGTATCCTCAACGGTCTCTCCTATTTCACAGAAACCTGCAACAAGGGCATTGCCACCAAAACCACGTGTATATCTTGTAACAAGGAGTTTATCCTCGTACACTACACCAACTATTACAGCTGGGCAGATCTTTGGAAAAATTTGATTGCCACAGTTTGGACATCTGAGCATTCGCTCTTTGTCATCATGCTCTGTTTTAGTGCCACATCTACCACAATAGACATTGTCGGTGTACCAAGTATTAAGATGCATTCCTGTGATAACAGCGAATGCATAGTATTCTGGACCTTTGAACATCTGGCTCCTTAAGTCACAGTATTGGAAACCCAAAATTGTGAGTGGTTGCGTTGCCAAGAAAAACTTCTCATCATCGATGGAAAACGCATAGATAAGGCAAGAATCAACATCTTTTGCCTCTGGGAAAACTATGTCTTTTTCATCAGTTTTAAGCAAAATCTTGCCATCTGTAAAGGCTAAAACCTTGTCAGTTGGTTGTGGCTCTATTTTGCTGTACTCAACATGATACTTTTTTGGAGAGATATCTTGTATCATTTAAAACGCCTCGATTACATCATTTACTATTTTAAAAATCTAGGGAATCAACCTGCTTTAAGAGTTCTTCAACCTTGTTAAGGCAGGCATCAACAACTAGTTTGTCTTCTTCTGTATTAATGCCACGACGATGTACGTGGCGAAGGTATCTAAGGTAACTTAAGATGCTAACCTTGCGTTCAACATCCTTTATGCGTTCCTCATCATCTGTGCCAAGGTAATAGCGAAGGAATTTATCCCAGATCTTTTTAGTGGTCTCATATGGGAGTCCAATAAAGTTCTCAACCATCTTGGGATTTACAATGCCAAATCCAACATAGGCAATGTGGATGTTGGCGAGTTCAAAGATTGGATGACCATATGAGAGTGTATCCATATCAATGAGGATTACTTCGCCATTTTGCAAAAGTACATTGTTAGTATGATAGTCACAGTGGAGCATTTTGGTTTGCTCTGGCACTGCATCTATTAGGTCACGAAGTCCTTGATACATATCATCTGGAACAAAGCCTTTGACATGCTCAACACGCCTTAAAAACTTTTCCTTGCCACTTGGCATGTCATCAGGGCTCACATCTGTGTCATGAATTTGCAAAAGCAAATCCGCAAAACACTTAACGTACTTATCAAAATTTTCTGGCTCGTCTGCAATGTACTCTGAGAGTGACTTGGTATCAAGGAGTTCAAAAACAGAGCCATACTTATCTCCAACTTTAACTACATCATATGAAATGGCAGTTGGAACGCCCAATACAAATGCCTTCCTTGCAAGCTCTCGCTCACGTTGTATAGCGGGAAGGCTGTCTGAGTTGTTATAGACCTTGACTATTGTCTCTGGGTCATAGCGGTAAACAGTGCCCTTGGCACCCTTACCAATAATTTCACAACCGTCTACCGAGAACTTACGGTAGGCTTTTTTTATTGTTAGGATTTCAGAAAATCCTGTCATGTCAAAAATGTCATATACTTCTGTGTTGGCATTAATTACTTCAAATTTCTTCTCTGTTTTGCCAAGCTTTAATACTATTCTAAGGCCAGCACTAGAAATATAACTTAAGTCCTCTGCATCTAAGACTACTGCATCATGAGATGTGGCTGAAATAATTTCATCAATTTCAGCCTGAATGTCAGGTGCGTTTGTTGAGTCGATTCGACCAGTTGGCATAAGTGTCAATACACCATCTTCAATTTTGCTGTTTATAAGGGACATCAAATAGCACCTACGTTCTTTGCAAATTTTTCTAACAGATCCACATATTCTTTGTAAGCATCTGTGTCACGAAGCTCTGATTCCAAGAGCTCTGCAATACTGCTAAAGTACCAGTATTGCATCTTGGGATCCTTCTGGTGGAGGTGAGTTAAAAACTCGCCTCCACTCTTTTCGGATTCACGATAAAAGGAGCGAAGATTAGAGAGCTTGTCTGAAAGCCAAAGGACTTTCACACCACGGTCCTTGGTAGTTTTAAGGACAATGAGTGAGTCCTCTTTCCTTGTCTTCCAAGAGTCAACAAGTGAAATGTCAAGCATCTTGTCCTCTGTCTCTGACATGACAAGGGCATAGACACGGGAGCCGAACTTGTCACGGATTGTGATAGGGTCGACGTTGCAGTCCTCGACTGTGTCGTGCAAGACTGCTGCAGCCATGACCTCTAGCTCATCCGTCATTGTGCCGGCTATCGCCGCTACTTCTAGCGGATGCAAGATGTAAGGGGTATTTGACATCTTGCGTGTCTGGCCCTCATGGGCTTTTGTCGCAAAGGCAATTGCTTCCTCTAATACGTTCATTTTGTCTCCAGTCTAGTCGTCTAAATTCTTGATCAACGTCAATACATTCTGACCGTTCTCATACCTGTATTTAACATCGTCCATTGATTTCTTGACCATAAAGATTCCAAGTCCACCGATGCCACGCTCCTCAGCTGAGAGTGTGATATCTGGGTCTTTCTTCATAAGTGGGTTATATGGTGACGCCATATCAATGAACTTGATGCATATTGCATGTGGCTCTTGCTTTTCAATGATCTCAACCTTAATAGGTCCCACTGTATCCCTATAGCCATACTTTACAATGTTGCTGTAGATTTCATCTATTGCAATACTCATTGCAACAGTAACCTTTGGACTGATATCACGCTTTTCAAACTCCTCTTCAACAAAGGCAGTTACTGCTGTGATATCGTCTATCTTTGCCTCAGCAAAGGTTATTGATGGTACCTCTGGGATACCAAGGAACCTAAAGGCAACCATTGTAATATCGTCAAACTGTGGTGCGTCACCAACAAATGCATCCACATCCGCTTTGATGTGGTGGCAGAGTTCCTCTGCTGAGTCAAAATACTTTGAGTTTGCAGCAGCGAGCAATCTGTCTTCACCATAGAGCTCTTGCTCTGCATTTGTAGCCTCAGTCACACCATCCGTGTAAACAAATACTATGTCTCCAGGGCCAAGCTGTAATTCCTGTGGCTTGTACTTAACAGTATCCATGCCGGCAAGAACAAAGCCAGGGCGGCCGTGAAGATATTCAAACTTGCCGTCAGCGTGGCGAACAAGTGGCGGGTTATGACCCGCGTTCGCATACTTGACGAGGCCACTTTGAAGATCGATACTTCCCTGCCATGCTGTAACGAACATGCCGGCATCATTGCCCTCGCAGAGGGCAGCATTACCACGGGTAAATACTTCCTCAATTGGCATATCAGTTTCTGTAAGACTCTTGAGTTCTGTCTTTGCACGCATCATAAACATCGCTGCTGGGATTCCCTTACCAGATACATCCGCAACAAGGAAGTTAAACTTGTACATGTGTGTAAAGTAGAAGTCATAGAAGTCACCACCGACTTCTTTTGCAGGATCCATGCTTGCAAAGATGTCTATCTCAGGACGCTGAGGGAATGCTGGGAATACAGAAGGCAAAGCAGATGCCTGAATATTCTTAGCAAAATTGAGCTCCTCATCAATGCGAGCAGAAGCCTCATCGATGTAGTGCTTCAATGTATCAACAGTCTTGTTGATGTCGTCTGAGAGCGATGCAAACTCCTCGTTGGAGCGAACATCAACAACAACATCAAGGTCACCGTCAGTAATCTTTGAAAGTGAGGAGTTGATTTCCTTAATCTGGTTTACAACTACCTTCTTAATGAGTAAGTAAATAAGGGCGAAAAGAACAGCGAATACAAGCACTTCCATAAAAGCATTTACATAGAGTGCAAGGTCACGTGCCTCAAGTGCCTCTGTCTGTGGAAGGACAGCGATGATGAAATAACCTTCTGTACTTTGGTTAAACATAGCCCTGTGTACAACACCATCAACGATGAGGTTAAACACCTTGCCTTCATCTGGAAGTTTGCCCTTGTTTTGAAGTTCAATATTTCCTACTTCTTTTGGTGCGCAAACTATATCAAGATTATTATTGGCGATGATGACAAATCCAGTCTCACCAACATGACGGTTTTGTGATATGTAAGTCACCTGAGTGTCTATGTCCTTTTGGAAGCGTTCAGCGTCATATCCAACCTGAATAAATCCATCTGTAGTCTTAACACCAGCATACTTGCGAGAAGTATTAGGATCGCTAGTGATTGGGCCATAGGCCTGAACATATTCCTCTGTGTCACCGAGCAAGCAAAGGAATTCTTTTGCCTGTTCTCCTGATGACATATCAAAACCAATATAGCTTGGCTCTGTGCTCTTGTAGATAATGCCCTTGTCGTTAATATAGCTTATCTCAGACAAGTCATTTTCCTCAGCTATAGCACTGATATCTTGACCAAGCTCAGCCTCCTGTGAAACCCTGTGAGCAATTCCAAGGATGTTGCGATCAGATGCATCAAGGATATCCAGTGCAACGTCCTCTGCAGCCATTTTGAGAGTTGTCTCAGTCTGATTCTTTGCAAGCTGATTTTGAAGGCCAAAGATAAATCCTGAAGTAACAAGGAAAGCAATAATAACTGTGAGGAGTAGCCAGCGCTGTACCGTCTGTGAGATACGTGCGGACTTTACTCGCTCCCTCTTAAACTCACCTGCTACAAAAGTCAAAGCAATACCACTGACCATAACAGACAAGCCGTTAGCGAGAAGCATTGGAATTGTAAGTGTCATTACAACTTCCATTGCCTTTTCAGCGGTATTTACGTTTGTTATGAATACCATCGTCAGATGGAATACTTCCATAACAATACCAATTGCGAAGGACAAGAGCCACGTTGGCTTTTTGTCCTCAAACATATATTTTCTAAGAACAGCGGAATAGAAACCTGCAATGATAGTCGAAAGTGAGCAAGCTACCCTAGTATAGGTGCCGACGCCCCAAGCAACAGCAATGAAGCGCTCGATACCACCTATCAAACCAGCAATTATTCCAGCAGGGCCACCAAACATGAGGCCTGCTACAAGAACAGCTGCATCACGACAGTTAAGCTGCGCACCAACCTTGTATGGAATACCCCATTCCGTTCCGAGGATTGCGAGTATACCAAAGATGATGCCGATAATTATCTGCTTGGCCTTTGGATTAATCTTTGAAAGGGCCGTCTTTTTATCCAGCAGATAGATTATCACTGCAGCAACTGCAGGAAGTAGCGCTGCTATAGAAATCGAAAAAATAGAATTACTCATAAATTACCATCTATTCTCTACGTATTCGCAGAAAGCGTACATATCTTTAATCTCTAATACTGTACCGTCATCAAGGGTAACTGTGCCATTCCACATACCATGAACCTGATGGCTATGCATACGCATAACAAGTACATTGAGGTCTGAGTGATGATCATAGAAAGGAGTCATTGTAAGGTTGAAACGACCATCGCGTGAGATGAACTTCCATGGCTCCATATATTTATCAGGCTTTGGGAAAGTCTCAACATCAACTGCTTCAAACTTGTGACCCTTGCCATCATAGAACATCATTGTCTCTGTTGCATTGCGCTCATCGCCAATGCCCCATGTGATTTCAAAGCCAAATGTGTGCTTTTTACCATCTGGACCATCGATGTATGTTGAACCAGAACCCCAGTACCAAACAAGGCTGTATGGTGTGCATACACGGCCCCAGTCAAGGCTACCAAATGTTGTATCCTTAGTAAACTTGTATTCCTGTCCGTCATACTTTACAAAGCCATCTGCTGGCATGCACATCTGCTTTGTTGTCATAAAGTAACGATCTGGATGACCCTCAAATGGGAGAACAGTAGTAATGTTCTCGTGATCCTCATACTGGTCAAGTACGAAATGACACTCTGACTTTGGAGACTTGAACCAAATAGTTCTCTTCTCCTTTGTTGTGTCAAATTCAAACTCTGCCTTACCTACCTTGAAGTGTACGTTGTTTGGAACGTCACCCTTTGGTGGGAGTGCATACTTGTTTGTCTGACCAATAAAGAGGTTCATATCTTCAAAAATTGTCTTGCCGTTTCTGATATCAACAAGAACAAGTGATACGTAACCGCCAAGTGAGATGTTAGCAAAGCTAAGCTGAATCATGTAGTTGCCGTCAGAGAGCTGATAGAAATCCCACTCCTTGCGGCGCATTGTGTGCTTTACCTTGTTGCGGTCATACTCAAACACATTATGCTTTGCATAACCTGGGCAAAGAAGTTCACCATCTTTGCCAAACATTGGAGTAGACTCTGTGTACTCTTTTTGAGCGCTTACATAGTCGGCCTCTTGCCAACCTACGTATGTCTTTTTCATAGCTTATTACCCCTTTTTGTTTTATTTGAATTTAAAACATTTCTTAAAAAATATCCGAATGCAACCACTGCTATCTCGCCAACTGCAACCTGTGCCATCATCACGACGAATGTCACCAAGGTTGCCTTACCAGCAGTTTGAATTACTGCAATTTCGGCGCCGACGATCAATGCGTTAAAAACGACTGGTGCCAGCATCGAAAGCCAAGGCACCTTTTTAACCATTACGGCGCGCGCCTTGTATGCGACAACTGCTGAAAGCAGGGTCGCAATAGAACCAACTAGGACATCTATCATCCCATATGGGCTAAACAGATTAGTCACTGCGCATCCTATTACCATTCCTGGTATCATTGCAGGGCTATCTAGAAATACTAAATAGAGAGCCTCCGATATCCTAAACTGGATTGGCCCAAAAGAGAGACCAAGGAGAGATGTCAAAAGGCCAAGTACAAAATAGATTGCCGCAATGATGCCGGATAAGACGAGATTAAACGTCTTGTCGCTACTGTTGTTCTTCAAATTGTTCACTTCCCTAGTTTTGTTTTAAGTCAGGATGGATTTCGAACTGACTGTATTTTTATACTACGCTGTTAAGCAAATCAGTGTATGTTGGATATGGCCAATACTCACTTGCTGTATTGCTCTCAAGGATGTCCGCATAAGTGCGAAGTGCTTCCATATCCGCAAGGATTGTATCCCTGTAGTAGCAAGAGAGTTCTGTTACATCCAAAATCTTGTCTGCCTTGACAATGTCATCGGCAAGTTTCTTTGATGCCCCGTCAAGTTTGTCAGCGTTGTTTGAAAGTTTCTCAAGAAGGTCACTCTCAAGTTTGCATGGGAGGTTCTTTGAAACCTGACGCTTTGAATTGATTGTGCTTGCAAGAATACCCATGTACTTGCAAACTGCAGGTGTAATGTCCTTCTTGACCATATCGAGCATTGTTACTGCTTCGATATGCATGCTCTTGCAATATGTCTCAAGAGTAATCTCGTATCGGGACTCAAGTTCCTCACGAGTGTAAATCTTGTGCTTTGCAAAGAGTTCTATGTTCTTCTCATCAAGGTAAGCAGGTACTGCATCTGCTGTGGTCTTTAAATTTTTGAGGCCACGGCGCTTTGCTTCCTCTATCCATTCCTCTGAATAGTTGTTGCCATTAAAGACAATGTGTCCATGCTCCTTTAATGTCTCGGAGATGATGTTCCATGATTCAATTTCAATGTTGTCACAGTTTTCAAGCCTGTCAGCAAACTGTGAGAGTTCCTCAGCAAGCATTGTGTTAAGAACAACGTTTGGTGTGCTAAGAGAAGCTGATGAACCCACCATACGGAATTCGAACTTGTTACCTGTAAATGCAAATGGTGAAGTCCTGTTCCTGTCTGATGTGTCCTTGTCAAAGCGTGGGATAACCTTGACGCCTGACTTCATTACCTTCTTCTCTGTTGCCTCAAACTTCTCATCATTTTCAATTGCATCAACAACTGCGCCAAGCTCGTCGCCGAGGTAGAGGGAAACGATGGCAGGTGGTGCTTCGTTTCCACCGAGGCGGTGGTCATTTGATGGGCTGGCTGCTGAGACACGAAGGAGGTCCTGATATTCATCTACGCCCTTGATAACGGCGGAGAGGAAGAGGAGGAACTGTGTGTTCTCTGCTGGAGCCTTGCCAGGATCAAAGAGGTTAACACCAGTGTTAGTTGATACAGACCAGTTGTTATGCTTACCAGAACCATTAATTCCAGCAAATGGTTTCTCATGGATGAGACATGCAAGGTTGTGGCGAATTGCAACAGTCTTCATTATCTCCATTGTGAGCTGGTTCTGATCTGTCGCAGTATTTGCGAGTGCATATATAGGCGCAAGCTCGTGCTGAGCTGGAGCCGCCTCGTTGTGCTCGGTCTTGGCATAAATGCCAAGTTTCCAAAGCTCAACATCAAGGTCATCCATAAATGCCTTAACACGTGGCTTGATTGTTCCAAAGTAATGGTCCTCCATCTCCTGTCCCTTTGGAGGGCGCGCACCGAAAAGTGTGCGGCCACAGAGGCGGAGGTCCTCACGCTTATTGTAGAGGTCGCGATCAATCAGGAAGTACTCCTGCTCGCCACCGACAAAAGCATCTACGTGTGTGGCACCAGTCTCATTGCCGAGGCAGTTAAGAACTCGAAGAGACTGTTTGTTTAGTGCCTGGAGAGAGCGAAGAAGAGGTGTCTTCTTATCAAGTACCTGTCCACCGTATGAGCAAAAGATGGAAGGTATGCAAAGTGTGCGGTCTTTGATGAAAGCATAAGATGTTGGGTCCCATGCTGTATAGCCGCGTGCTTCAAATGTGGCGCGAAGTCCGCCACTTGGGAATGAACTTGCATCAGGCTCTGATTGAATGAGTTCTTTGCCCGAGAAGTCCATAATAATCTTGCCTTCACCAACAGGTGTGATGAAGCTGTCATGCTTTTCAGCAGTGATGCCAGTCATTGGCTGGAACCAATGGGTGTAGTGTGTTGCACCCTTCTCTACTGCCCATGACTTCATACAAGAGGCAACAGACTGTGCAATTTCAAATGTCAGCGGTTTGTTGTCCTCTATGCACTTGTTTAGTGCATCATATGTTTCCTTTGGGAGCTTTTCGTGCATTACTTCCTCGTTAAAAACGAGGCTGCCGAAAATTCCAGGGATGTTTGTTGTGCCCATATTTGTCTCTCCTTTATAGTGTGCGTCCGAATTGTTTTTCCAAATCCGAACGGCTCATCTCAATAAGTACAGGCCTGCCGTGTGGGCAATACCTGATGTCTGGGTTCAAAAGCAACTGATTTACGAACTTATCAAGTTCGATTGCAGTTGTTTTGTCACCGCCCTTGATTGCGGCCCTGCAGGCCGTATTGTGATATATCCAATCGAGTTTCTCTGGCGTTGGGTCCTGTGAAGTTAAAAGGTAACCAGCCATTTCCTGGATGAGTGATTTCACATCATCATTGATCAGCATTACTGGTACTTCCCTTACTACCACAGTGCCATCACCAAAGTCGCCAATATCAAAACCAGCATCCTGTAGGATATCCGTGTTTTGAAGGAGCACTGAGTACTCCTCTTTTGAGAGGGTTACAGCAACAGGGGCTAGCAGCACCTGTGACTTGACTCCCTCAACGCTTGCCTCACGAGAAGCCTCTGCTTTTAACTTTTCAAAAAGCATACGCTCGTGAGCAGCATGTTTATCAATCAGGAGTATCTTGCCATCCATCTCGACAATGATATATGTGTCGAAAGCCTCACCGATTACTCGGTAGTTTGGCAATACTTCCACTGGCTCCGGTTTCGGTGGAGCCACTGGGATTTGCTTTGCTTCCTGCTGTCGCTTATATGGTACTGGTGCCTCACGCTTTGGTTGCTGTGGTGGGAGTTCTGTTGCCCAGAAATTCTCTTTGCGCTTTGGCAGTTCAGTGATTGTAGTCTGTTCGTAAGTTTTACTTGATTCCTTGATAAAAGGATTTGATGCCTCAGCTTTTAAATCCATTTTTGAAAGATCAAGTTTGTTTGGCTTATCCTTTTCATCGATAGCCATCTTGGTTGCGTAATATATAGCATCAAATACTCGCTTTTCATTTTCAAAGCGAACCTCTGTCTTTGCCGGATGCACATTTACATCAACAAAATTAAGTGGTGTAGTGATATTTAAAACACATGCTGGGAACTTGCCCACCATGATGCTGTTTTTGTATGCCTGCTCAAGTGCGGCCTGCGCAGTGACGCTCTTGACCAGTCTTCCGTTTAGGAAGAAGAACTGCATCGAGCGATTGGCGCGGGCGCCAACTGGCAATGACACAAAGCCCTCAACACCAATTCCGTCGAGCTCGTACTGAGTCGACACAAGGGTGTTGGAAAAGTCCTTGCCAAACACTGAATAGATTGTACTGCTTAAGTTTCCATCGCCTTTTGTAACAAGGACCTGTTTGTCGTCACGGATAAAACGGATTGATATTTCGGGATGTGATAGTGCAATACGGTCAACTACGCCCGCAACTGAATTGCCCTCTGTAACATCCTTTTTGAGGAACTTCATTCGAGCCGGAGTGTTATAGAAGATGTCGCGTACGATGATAGTTGTACCACGTGGACAGCCTGCATCATCAAGGAGGACTTCCTCAGAACCCTCAATTTTAAAGACTGTACCAATGTCATCCTCCGCTGTGCAGGTGAGCACATCAACCCTTGATACTGCGGCAATAGAGGCAAGTGCCTCACCACGGAAGCCCAATGTGCCAATACCGAGGAGATCCTCCTCAGTCTTTATCTTGCTTGTCGCGTGGCTCTTGAACGCGTTGCGGATATCATCGCGCTCGATACCCGAGCCATTGTCCGTAATGCGGATGTATGTGATACCGCCACGTTTTATTTCAACTGTAAGTTCGGTGGCACCTGCGTCAATTGCGTTCTCCATAAGTTCCTTAACGACAGACGCAGGACGTTCAACGACCTCGCCAGCGGCGATAAGGTCTGCCATATGCTTTGGAAGAACTGTTATCTTGGACACGGTGTTCACCTCACTTTAGATTATTCCTTTGCCCTCTTGGCAAGGTCATAGAGTTTTTGCATTGCCTCAATTGGAGTCAATGTGTTGACGTCGAGTGTCTTAAGTTCCTCGACAATCGCATTGCTTGCAGCTCCTGCAAATGACATTTGGACATCATCCGCACCGCCATAGTAGTCGTCAACGCTTTCAAGCGTCTTGGCAATTGCTGTCGCTTCACGAGTTGCCCCAAGCTGGAGCTGAACTATCTCCTCAAGCACCTCACGTGCGCGCTTTACTACTGGGTTTGGTACGCCGGCAAGCTTTGCTACCTCAATACCATAACTGCCATCAGCAGGACCCGGTACGATGCGGCGAAGGAAGATTATGTCATCCCCACGCTTTTTACAAGCGATGTTATAGTTCCTGATACCTGGGATTTCATCCTCAAGGTCAGTAAGCTCGTGGTAGTGAGTTGCAAAGAGTGTCTTGGCTCCAATTTTTTTGGAGCAGACATACTCAAGCACTGCACGAGCGATACTCATACCGTCAAAGGTAGATGTGCCACGGCCAATCTCGTCAAGTATTACAAGACTGTTGCTTGTAGCATTCTTGAGAATGCTTGCAACCTCTGTCATCTCAACCATAAATGTTGATTGGCCAGATGCAAGGTCATCCGATGCGCCGACACGCGTAAACACGCTGTCGCAAATTGAGACCTTGGCAAAGGATGCTGGTACAAAGCAACCGATTTGTGCCATTACAACGATGAGCGCAACCTGTCGCATATAAGTCGACTTACCAGCCATGTTAGGGCCAGTGATGATTGCAGCCAAATTATCCTTGCAATCAAGAAGAGTATCGTTTGGAACAAACGGTGAACCGTCAAGCATCTTCTCAACAACAGGATGACGGCCATCCTTTATCTCAATCACACCAGACTCAGTTATCTCTGGTCTTGTGTAGTTGTTATCATTTGAAACCTTGGCAAACGAGCAAAGGACATCAAGCTCTGACACAGCGTTGGCTGTGCGCTGAACACGGTCGAGCTGAGCCGCAACTGTGTCACGGACACTTGAGAAGAGTTCATACTCAAGTCGTGTGATACGCTCCTGTGCTCCGAGCACCTTGGACTCAAGTTCCTTGAGCTCCCCAGTTATATACCTCTCGCAGTTTGCAAGAGTTTGCTTCCTTATGTACTCCTCTGGGACCTGGTCCTTAAAGGAGTTGGAAACTTCAATATAATATCCGAATACTCGGTTATATCCGATTTTAAGTTTTTTGATTCCGGTACGTTCCTGCTCATCCGCTTCGATTTTGGCAAGATATCCCTTGCCTCCATTTACTATCTCGCGGAGCGAGTCGAGTTCTTCACTATATCCCGGTTTAATCATTTCACCTTCTCTAACAGAGAAAGGTGGGTCCTCTGAAATTGCTGTGTCAATCAAATCGAGCACATCATTTAGTGGATCAATATTTTGCTCAATAGATGAAATCAGTTCAGTTGTCTCACCCGCAATCAAGTCCTTGATTGGCGAGAGCAGGGAAACTGTCTCATAGAGTGAGCGAAGTTCACGGGCGTTTGCCGTGCCGTATGAAATACGGGTGATAAGGCGTTCCATATCATGGACGCCAGTGAGATAATTTGCAATCTCATCTCGAACCTCTAAGTGGTCGATAAGGAATGCTACTGCATTTTGTCTCCTGATAATTCCTGCTGGGGATACGAGTGGCTGCTCAATATATGAGCGAAGCAGTCTCTTGCCCATCGCAGTTTTAGTCTTGTCAAGAACCCAAAGGAGCGAACCACGCTTATCGCGATTTCGCATTGTCTCAACAAGTTCGAGATTGCGCCTTGCAGAAAAATCAAGTCGCATGTACTTCTCGTCTGTGTAGTAGTTTATAGCTCTAATATTAGCGAGCTCTGTCTTTTGCATATCCCTAAGATATGCAAGAGCTGCACCAAGTGCCACTATTGACGACTTGGAACCAAGGCCCAAATCATCAAGTGAACAAGCAAAGTGCTTGATCAATGTAGTCTCTGCAGTTGAGTAATCAAACATTGCATCGTCATAGAATTGAATTTTCACTGACTCAACACGCTTTTCATACTCCATGAGGCCTGCTACTTTTCCTGCAGCCTCATTTGCAATTACCTCGGTTGGGGTGAACCTGCCGAGCTCGTTGAGCACCTCTGCTCCACCAAAGTCCGATGAGACAGTTGTGGCAAAGGCGGCGCCTGTGGATACATCCACAAACGAGAGCCCAACCTCATGCTCATCTGCGCATGCGCAACAGAGATAATTGTTTTTGGTCTCATCAAGCATAGCGGACTCGATAACTGTACCAGGAGTAACAATTCGAATTACGCCACGCTTTACAATACCTTTTGCGGCAGCGGGGTCCTCGAGCTGCTCACAGATTGCAACCTTGTAGCCCTTGGCTACAAGTCTTGCAATGTATGAGTCAGCAGCGTGGAAAGGCACGCCGCACATTGGCGCGCGTTCCTCTTGACCACAGTCCTTACCAGTAAGGACAAGGTCAAGCTCGCGCGATGCAATCTTTGCATCCTCAAAGAACATCTCATAGAAGTCGCCGAGACGATAAAATAGTATTTCATTTTTGTACTGTTCCTTGGTTTGCAAATATTGTTGCATCATCGGTGTAAACTCACCCATCTTATCGCCTCCTTACTTCTATAAAATCAAGTGATTAGTGACAGTCGCCGCCACAGCTGCAGCAGTCGCCGCCGCACTCGTGGTCTTCCTGTGGTTCACATGTTGCTGGGTCTTCGCCGTTAACGCAGAGGTAGAGGATCTGCATGATGTAGTTCATCTTGCTATCAAGAGCCTCACGAGCCTCTTCGAAAGCAGCCATTGTGTCAGAAACCATGAGTGATGCATAAACATCCTGGAAATCCTTGTCAAGCTTTGCAAGGAATTTCTCATCTGGCTCTACTTCCATAGCAGCTGTCTGATAAGCAGCGCGGATCTCCTCAATCTTTGCCATCTTGTCAGCTACTTCTGCATCGTTTTCTGATGCTTCTCTTGCAACTGTGAATGCTTTGTACTCTTCACTTTCCTGAATTGCAGCACCAAGCTGTCTTGTGAGTTCGATTACGTCCATTATTGGAGTTCTCCTTTCAATATCCACGTTAGTGGTTCTTTAACTTTAATATTTTGAAAAGTGCCGATTAAGTTATCGTCACCATCAAATTCAATCATGATGTTTTGTGAGGTACGGCCATTTAGACGGCCCGCCTTATTGCGTCCCTCAACGAGAGCGCGATACGTTTTGTCCTTCATAGCAGCGGAGCGCTCGGTTGCCACCTGCTCCTGCGCTGCTGAGAGTTCGTTAAAACGTCTCGACTTCTCCTCATCTGACACCTGGTCCTCCATAGCGGCGGCCTTGGTGCCAACGCGAGGTGAATACATAAACACATAGAGTGAAGAAAATTCAACCTCTCTTATCAATGAGACTGTGTCTAGGAATTCCTCATATGTCTCGCCTGGGAAACCAACGATTACGTCGGATGTGATTGCGATGTCAGGAATCCTCTCCTTGGCATACTTTGCAACACTAATGTAACGCTCCCTGTCATAGTGGCGGTTCATTTCCTTGAGCACCCTATCATTACCGGACTGGAATGGAAGGTGGATGTGATGCTCAACCTTTTTGCACTCAGCCATTGTATCGATAAGTTCAAATGAACAATCCTTAGGATGAGATGTCATAAAGCGAATGATGAAATCACCTGGGATTGAGTCGATCTCTCGAAGGAGTTTTGAAAATAGATTAGTCTCTCCAAAGTCATTACCATATGAGTTGACATTCTGACCGATGAGCATGATCTCCTTGTAGCCCTTGGCCACAAGTGCCTTTGCATCAGCAACGATGTCCTCATACTTCCTGCTACGTTCGCGCCCCTTGACAAGTGGCACTACGCAGTAAGTGCAGAAGTTGTTGCAACCGTACGAGATTGGAAGGAATGCTTTGAGGTCATTGGTGTGCTTTGATGGGACACCCTCAAAGATGACACCATCCGACTCTGGCACTGCAAAGACGCGGTCATTTTTTGTCAGCGCCTCATATACATGCTGTGGAAATGTGTGGATGGCATGTGTGCCGAATACTATGTCGACATATTTAAAGCTACGCTTGAGCCTTGCCTTGACATGCTCCTGCTGAACCATACAACCACAGACTGCAATGAGGAGTCCCTCATTTGTCTCCTTGTATTTTTTCAGCATGCCGATGTTGCCAAACACCCTCTCCTCTGCGTGCTCACGCACCGCACAGGTGTTAAAGAGGATAAAATCAGCCTCCGATGGCTCGGATACGAACTCGTATCCCATCATCGCAAGGTAGCCATCTATGCGTTCACCCTCCGCCACGTTGCCCTGGCAACCGTATGTATGGGTGTACGCCCTTGGAGCGCGAGTCGGGTACTTTTCCTTTAGCAACGACTTGACCTTAAGGCAGTAATCAAACTGCTCATCAAGTTCGATTTTTGATACAACCGACGTTGCCATAACACCCCTCCTCACGCATTAATATATATAATTAATTATTAATAAAAATATTTTGACAAATAATTTTAACACAAATATCAATAGGTTACAATATTTACAAGAAAAAAACACCCGCTCACAACACTGTGAACGGGTGAAGTTTTAATTAGTCTGGGAGCTTCTCAAGGAAGTCAATCCAGTAATTGTATGTGTCACGATATCTCTGTGGCTTGCCAGGACCGATGAATGAAAGTGATCCACCGATTACTGTACCATGGTCGCCGATTGCATCTGGGAGTACGTTCCAGATACCCTTCTTAACATTGTTCTTGTCGAACTGTGTGTGCTCCTCAAGGTGTGGATAACGACCTGATTCAAGAGAAACAAGACCATCATTTTTGCGCCAATCCTCTGTGATTTCTGCACCGTTGATGTTCTGGCCAATTGGGAAACGACCCATAACCTTTGCAAATGGAATGAATGCAAAAATCATGATTGGTGCGCGTACGTATGTACCATCGCCAACAGGCTTAGTACCGTCACCAGAAACAGAGAAATAATAGACATCTTTTGATGTATGGATAGTTCTGTTCATATCCATAGCCTGGCCGATTTCAAGGTCGTCAAATACGTTGTCCTTTGACTTTGCAACCTTGCGGATAGCCTTGATGTTGAGGATATTTTTCTTGTCAGTTGGTGCCTTTGGTGGCTGTGCGAGACCCCACTGGCACATCTTCCAGTCGTAATATGTACGAGAGCCAACGTTACCAAGAATTGAAGCGAGAGCGAGCACGCCATACTTAACGCCAATCATAAGCTTTGGAAAAGCATTTACAAATGATGTGCCGTCATGAGGTGCTGATACTGCTGTCAAAGACTTAACCCAGTCACCATGACCACCCTCGAAAAGAGGTGAAAGTTCATCAGCTGGTGTGCAAGCACGCTCGGCCTCTGAGCCGTTTGTAAGGAGCTCTACGAGCATTCTCATTGTAGCGCCACCAAATGAGTGACCGATGAGATGAACCTTGTTTGTTGATGACCAATCTGGAACAAAGCCATTGCCGAAATCCTGGCCAAATCTTGCGTGGCCCTTTGCCTCACTGTGAGCCTTGCCATAGTCAACTACGCCGCCAACAAGCTGAGCATAGAGCTCACAAGCGCGGTCCCACGCTGAACCAATAGGTGAAACCTGTGGTGCATAAGCCTCAATGCCTCTTGCGCGAAGCTGTCTCATCTGATTGCCAGCAACCATGCCCCAATAAGGCATAATGTTGTAAAGTTTGTTGTCTTCGCCCCAGCCCATCATGCCGTGAACAAAGATGTAAGGATATTTGTTGCTATATGCCATAAATAAACCCTCCAAAACATTATTTAAAGACTTGTACATTATACTCCAATTGGTTCAAATTGGCAAACAAAAAAGAACCCGCTCATCCGAGCGGGTTCCTAAAAAAATCAATTAGCCGAGATACTCGATAACGATAGCGTCCTTCTTGCACTTTGTGCCACAATAGCCGCACTTGATGCACTTAGCCTGATCGATAACGAATGGGCTCTTGAGTTCGCCAGAAATAGCGTCGTTAGGGCAATTCTTAGCGCAGAGAGAACAACCGATGCAGTTGTCTGCGTTAATAGTTACGGCACGAATCTTCTTCTGGTTAGGGCCTCTGTGAATAGCAGCTACTGGGCAGATATCTTCGCACTGACCGCAGCCTACACAGTTGTCCTGTGGAATCTCAAATTTATGTTCCATTTTGTGCTCTTCAGGAATTTTGAATGGGCAAGCGAAATAGCAAGCTCCACAACCTACGCACAAATTTTTATCTATTTGATAAGCCATGGTTCTACCTCCTTAACCGCCTGCAGCTGGTGACATAAGCCATACTTCGTCGCCATCTTTGAGAGCAAAGTTCTTCTTAGTTGTACGTGTGTGATTTACAAATACCTGTGAATCACCAAATGTGAACTTGTCAGAACCTGGAGCACTCTTGATGTTTAATACGTCGAAGCATGCTGATACAGTTGGGGCTTCACTTAATGAGCATTCAAATTCTTTAACGCCAGAGCCAAGTCTAACAACACCAAACATTTTAACTTTAATCATTGTAAGCCCCTCCTTATGCGTATGGATATACATCAACATCAGGGATGTCGATCTTGAGTCTCTTAAGTACCTTAGCTGTTGGAGCACCGTTGTTCCACTGACGGTTAGCATAGAATGCCTTGAGCATCTCATCAAGTGGAACCTTAGTTCTCTCATCAGATGGATCCTGGCATGTGTCTGTAAGCTTCTTAGGAAGTGTATCAGCGCCTGGCTCCTGACCGAGAATCATGTTAGCAACACGCTCTGTATTCCAGCCACGCTCACCGATTGTGAGGTATGTGCCGAGCTTCATTCTCATACCTGTTGCAAGCTCAATAGCCTTTGTATGAGGAATAAGTGGAATATAAAGCTGAAGAAGGTTGCCGTGCTGGTTCATAATCTTAATGATTGGACCAAGGTGTGGCAATGCCCATGTTACAGCCTTTGTAATAGGTGCATTTGGATGATCAAATACATAGCTTGGGAAGATTGGGTATGATGTAAAGAGACATACACCAGCAGCTGAAATAGCTTCCATAAGGTTCTGGAACATTACGCAGAGAGCACCCTTACCGTTTGGAGTAAGGTTATCAATGTCAAGTCCAAGACCCTCGATGAATACGAGGTAACCAGCGTTGAGGTGGCAACCACCACGGTTAGATGTAGCGTAACCGAGGCCCTGACCTACTGCACGACGTGGCTCGTAAGCTGAAAGCTCCATGCCCTTTGACTGAATAGCAAAGTCCATACCGCCAAACTTCTCAGCCATCTTGCGTGAACCATTAGCAAGTTCATCGCCAGCGCCCTTTCTGTGAGCGATGTCAGAAATCATCTGAGAAATGTTGTCGTTCTTACCAAACTGAAGACCAGAATCATAGAGGCCCTTTTCATTGAGTTCCATTGCAAATGCAATAGTACCAGCTGTTGAGATGGCATCCATGCCCATCTCATCGATCTCATAGTTCCAGTCAATGATCTTCTGAAGATCGTTATTCAAAATGTTAGGACCCATGAGACCTAAGATCTCGAGCTCTGGACCCTTAACATCCTTACCATCAACTTCGCAACGACGTGTGCACTGCATTACGCATGTTGTACAACCGCTGTTTCTAAGAAGTTTTGTCTCTGACAATGTCTCACCAGAAACCATATCGAAGTCCTCATAGTGACCATCAGAGAAGTTCTTTGTAGCAAGAAGTCCACGTGCTTCCATTGGGCTTACAAGTCCAGCTGTACCAAGCTTTGGAAGCTGACGACCTGAGATAGCGTGGTTGCGCATCTTGTTTGTCCACTTGCGGCAAAGTTTAACAAGCTCACCCTTGTCATATACTGAAGGGTGCTTAAAGCCTTTTGCTGTAACAGCCTTGAGCATCTTGTCACCGAATACTGCACCGACACCACCACGGCCAGAGCAACGCTCGCCTGACAAAACTGCTGAATAGAGAACCTTGTTCTCACCAGCAGGACCGATTACAAGCTTTGCAAATTCCTTTGGAAGAGCTTCCTGTGCAGGTGTGCACTCAAGGCCCCAAAGGTCTGTTGCATCGAGGAACTGAACATCGTCCTCTGTAATGTGAATTCTTGTTGGAGAATCTGCTTTACCACTGATGATAGCAGCATCATATCCGCAACGCTTAAGCATAAGACCAAAGTCGCCACCGCTGTTTGAAGAAGTCAAAACACCGGTAAGTGGTGAAATTGTTGAAATGTTAAAACGTGAAGAACTTGGTACGCCGCAACCTGTCAAAGGACCTGTTGAAATTACCAACCAGTTGTCCTCATCCCATGCTGTCATACCAGGACGGATGTGATGATAAAGAATATCAGCAGCCATTATTTTACCGCCGAGAGTTCTTTTTCTGTCTTCATCTGACCATGGAAATTCTCCGAATGTCTTTTTGCTAAGGTCTATGAAAAGAACCTTACCCATGTAACCATCGTACTTGGACATTTGACATATCATCTCCTTTTATTATTTCCCGAAATATATTGCAAAACTGCAAAATTCCACATTAAATTATATTATAAATAAAACGACCCTGTCTATTGATAGGGTCGTCAATTTTTATATGAATATTTTATTTATAAATTACAATAAACGCTGGAGAATTCCATACAACCGTACAGATTTGTTCACCTACTTACGTTTCATCTTTATGGAGTGTGTCGCGGAATACAACATACTTGTCGAAGAGGAATTCTGTAATCAAATTGCAAAGCATTGTAAGTCCAAGAACGATGTACTCGTTAACGCCATTTCCTGTGAAATGATTGCCAAGGATTGTTGAAATTGGAGTGAATACAGCATAGTATCCGAGCACCTTGAGCATTGCAATTGGAACATTATTTGCTGATTTGAAAGTGAACTTACGGTTGAATGTAAAGTTCCAAAGTACTGAGAGGATAAGTGCGATTAAGTACATTGGGCCATATTCATTTTCCATTATCTTGGCAAAGCCAGGATGCTCTGCCATAAGGTTTTGGAAGAATGAGAGTTTAATCAAAACCTCATTCATCAAGGTAAAGCTGCCGGCCTGGATTAGGCCTGCTGAGCAAGAGAACAAGAAAAACTTTAATGCTTGAAGTGCGCTTTGATTTTTCTTTTCAGCCATTTATACCACCTTGTATCCTTTCGCTTCAATTGCTTCCTTAAGCTTTGCGTCATCTATGTCAGCACTGAGCTTTACAATAGCTGTGCCAGCTTCGTGTGATACAACCGCTTCGATTACCTCATCAAAAGCCTCGAGTGTACCCTTGACATTTGCTTCACAGTGTGGACACATCATGCCTTCAATATGAATTGTTTTTTCCATTAAAGCCGCCTCGCTTCCTTTAGGTGTTAATTCAATATTAGACGAATTTAGTCCCTCTGTCAAAGGGGCATTTTTATTGCCATCGCCGTAGACCTTAAAGAGGTTGAGGCGAAGTGCGTTCATCACAACGCAGAAACTCGAAAGACTCATAGCAGCGGCGCAGATCATAGGGCTTAGCGTCCAGCCAAGAAGGGCTGTGTACGCGCCCGCTGCGAGAGGAATCATAAGGGCGTTATAGAAGAACGCCCAAAAGAGATTCTGGTGTATGTTGCGAAGCGTCTGACGTGAAAGCCGTATGGCGGCAACAGCATCAAGGAGGCTGCCGCTCATAAGGACTACGTCAGCAGCATCTATCGCGACATCGGCACCAGCTCCAATCGCAATGCCCATATCGGCCATTGCAAGCGCTGGAGCGTCGTTAATGCCATCGCCAATCATCAATACTTTGCCTTGACTCTTGAACTGCTTTACAACTTGAGCCTTGCCATCAGGCAAGATGCCTCCGATGACATCGTCAACACCGACCTTACTTGCAATCGCGTTTGCTGTGCGCTCATTATCACCAGTGAGCATAGCAACCTTGATTCCCATTTCCCTAAGGAGTCCTATTGCCTTCTCACTATCAGGTTTGACCCTGTCAGCAACAGCAATGATTCCAAGTATCTCTTTTCCTTCGGCAAAGAGAATTGGTGTTTTGCCCTCGGATGACAGGTCAGCACACTTGTGCTTGATGTCATCTGTTACGTTCGCAATCTCGCTTATGTACTTCCTGCTTCCTGCGTACATATGGACCTTGCGATTAACCTCCGCAGTTGTCGCAGTTAAGCCATTTCCAGGCACTTCTTTGAAGTCTGTAAAGTTCAATACCTTTACATTCTTGCTCGCTGCCGCTAAAGTTATAGCTTTTGACAGCGGATGCGAGCTCAATTTCTCTATGGAATAGGCCACAGAAAGTAGCCTTTCTTCACTTACTCTATTTGGAATAATGTCCGTAACTACGGGCTTTCCTTCAGTAATGGTTCCAGTTTTGTCAAGGACAACAACGTCTGCCTTGCCGACCTCTTCGAGTGACACGGCAGTCTTGAAAAGAATGCCGTTTTTGGCACCAACACCACTGCCGACCATAATTGCGACAGGTGTCGCAAGTCCAAGTGCACAAGGACAGCTTATAACAAGAACCGACACACCACGAATGATAGCTTCGCTGATTGGATGTCCAAGGATTAACCATATTGCCGCTGTGATAATTGCTATCGCAATTACAACTGGAACAAATATTGCAGATACCCTATCTGCAACCTTTGATATCGGTGCCTTGGTCATTGCAGCATCCGACATCATCTTGATTATCTGCTCAAACGTCGTATTTTTACCAATACGGGTTGTTGTACATTTGATAAAGCCTTGATTGTTAAAGGATGCACCACAGACAAAGTCATCAACTGTCTTGTCCACTGGCAAACTCTCACCAGTAAATGCGGACTCATCGACCGATGTGACGCCCTCTATAATCTTGCCATCAAGTGGAATCTGCTCGCCTGGGCGAACTATGAAAATATCGCCAACCTTGACCTCTTCTATTGGCACCTCTACCTCTGCGCCATCCCTTATCAGCGTCGCTGTTTTAGGCGCAAGCCTCATCAGTGTTTTTAGCGCATCGGTTGTCCTACCCTTTGACTTGGCCTCCAGTGTTTTGCCTATTGTGATGAGCGCCAAAATCATTGCGGCAGAATCAAAATAGAACATATCAGACGTGCCACTAAAAAGCAGATATGTGCTATAGACAAAGGATGTGCCAGAGCCTAGTGCTACTAGCGTATCCATATTTGGCGCACCATGAATTATGCCCTTAAAACCGCTTATGAAAAACTTGCGATTGACCACCATTGTAATTAACGCAAGCGCGAGTTGTATTATTCCCCTTATGGTCACACCAAGAAAAGATGCGCCCATCGAGAAGTACATCAAAACAATGCATAAGAGGACAGAAATTATCAGTCGTCTAATAAGTTTTGGGGTCTCTGTGTCATTAAGAAGCGACTCGTCATCCTGCATCAGTGATGCGCCGTATCCGGCGTCCTCCACTGCCTTTATTATATCTTTATCCTTTGCGCTGCCTTCAACGCCCATTGAGTTCGTCAGTAGCGATACTGCGACACTATCAACGCCAGGCACACCTGCTACTGCCTTTTCCACACGGGCTTGGCACGCAGCGCAACTCATTCCTGTAACGTTGTACTGTTTCATTTTATAATTCCTTTATTGCCTTAATAAATTCAGGTGATGTACCGCAACAGCCACCAATAAGTGTTGCGCCACAATCAACAATTTGTCTCATGTAATCTACAAATTCAGAAACGCCGATGTTATAAACCATTTCGCCGTCAACTTCCTCTGGCAAGCCGGCATTTGGCTTTGCCCAGATTGGAAGGTCGGTACCCTGTGCAAGCATCTTGACAACTGGGAGCATCAAATCAGGACCAAATGAGCAATTAGTACCAATTGCATCAGCGCCATACTCCTCTGCAATCTTGATCATATCGCTTGGTGTTGCACCAGATGTAAAGAGTCTGCCACGCTGGTTGTATGAGTTTGAAATAATGACTGGCAAATCACAGTTGTCCTTGACAGCCTTTAACGCTTCCCTTGTCTCGGCGTCATCAATCATTGTCTCGATGATTACGAAATCGACGTCATTTTGAATGCCACACTTTACAACCTTGGTAAAGATATCATAAGCCTCTTCTGGGCGAAGAAGTCCCATAGGACGCATAAGTTTACCAACAGGGCCCATATCAAGACCAACATAGCAATCATCATGGCCCTCTGTTGCTGCCCTTGCATTCTTAATTGCAGCCGCAATTATCTCCTCATAGTTTTCATATTTATCAGGATTGACATCAAAGCAGTTAGCAATAATGAGATTGGACCCTGCGTCCACATACGACTTGTGAACTGCTGTCACTATCTCTGGATGTGTCAAGTTGATAAGAGACGCATCCTTTGACGAATACTCTGGGTGCTTGAAAAGCTCTGTACCCATTGCACCATCAAGAATTAGCCTCTCCTTTGATGCTATTTTATTTTTAAGTTCTTGTGCTCTATTGTTCATCGTCGTCTCCTGTTTCTTTTGCGTTGAACCTGTCAGCAAAGAGGTACTCATTTCCTTGGGATTTGTAATTTACCATAGTATCAAGCTGACAATTGTGAATACTCGAAAATATACTATTTTCGATATTTGGATTTGTCTTTTTAAGTTCGCGAATCAACTCCTTGATTTCGCGACGTTTCGAGTCGTCAATACCCGACTCGGTGTTTTCAGTAAATCGACATGCACACTGCAAGAATTCCAAATTGTTATAATTCTTCCATGCAATGATATCGTCCTCGTGGATGCAATAGAGAGGGCGGATAAGCTCCATGCCAGGGAAGTTCGTGGAACGAAGTTTCGGTGGCATAGCCTGGAGCTGGCCGCCATAAAACATCGCGAGGACAGTCGTCTCGATAACATCGGAGAAGTGATGTCCGAGCGCTATTTTATTGCAGCCAAGGGATTTTGCCTTGGAATAGAGGTGCCCGCGTCTCATGCGTGCGCACATATAACAAGGGTTCTTCTCCTGCTTATTTGCATAGTCAAATATATCAGTCTCAAAAAACTCGATTGGAATGTTTAAAAGCTTTGCATTTTTCTCTATCTGCTCCCTGTTCTCACGGTTGTAACCAGGGTCCATACAGATAAAGACCATTTCAAATGGTACTTCGCTATTGCGATGAAGTTGCTCTATGAGCTTTGCCATAAGCATAGAATCCTTGCCACCGCTTATGCAAACCGCAACTTTATCGCCCTCATTTATAAGTTCATAGCGCTTGACAGCCGCTATGAATGGATTCCAAAGTTCTTTGCGATATTTCTTAATAATACTGCGCTCTACTTCTTGCGCCTTACTAAGTTCTCGTCCCACAAATTACTCCTTGTCATCAAAGAAACTCGCTGGGAGTTCCTCAAAAATCTTCTCTACTTTTGCATAGTCGTGTGTATCAAGTATGCCACTTAAGTTGACAATCATAATCTCGAAAAGTTCTGGATCACTGTCAACAAAATCCTTCAAAAAGTCAAGTAGCATATCTATCTGTGGATATGTATTGGCGATTGTTACGCCATTGAGCTTACTAAGTGAGAAGGTATCGGCAATCGAATCACGAATTGCCTTGATCAAATCGTCGGTATTGTCAGATACAATGAACCTAATCCAATCATTGGCATTTTCAGCGGCACCGAGCCCAACATACCTCATAAGGCTGACATTCTTGCTCTCTTCGTTTGCCTTAAAGATGCCATAGATTAGCGTTTGAAGCGCCTCAAACCTTAATACAGCCTCTTCTCTTGGACCACCAAACGTTATGAGTTTTTCCATAAACTCATCAATAAATTCAGGACAAGATTTACGCTCAAACAGGAGCTTAACAGGTGGCTGAATAAGAGTAAACTTTGCCGGTAAGATTACATCGATGCCATAGCGACCAAAACCCATAGCCTCTGGTCCCATATAAGTTACCATGTCATTTGGATTGATAAAGTTAAAGATGTTTTTATATGACACACCCTGAGCCTTATCAAGAGACACTCCACGTGGTGTCTCAAAGGTGTAGAAGAAGCATCTGTTCTGCCTCAAATTCACTCCCTTGAATGGCCGTTTGCCAGCCAAAAGTTTTGCATTGATTTTGCCACCGAGCATATTGCAAGTAGCAGCAGCTCTTGAATAGCCAACAACCCACAAAATCACATCACCCTTGATCCCAAAGCGACCAATGTAATGCGAGATATGCCTATACGCCTTGTTAACGCAGTTTTCAAAGCCATGGTGGTCACCTGTGGCTCCAAGGTCAAAGTTTCCACACCACTCAAGACCATATCCGCCTCCGCGGAGTCCAACCGCAATCAAGGTATACTTGTGCGCTCCGTCATATATGACCTTGCTCGCAATGCCAACACCAAAAGTTGTTGGCTCTGGCTTTACAAGAAAGTCCTCATTTGGGAGGAACTTCTGAAATCCGTTATCAATAAAAAACGCATTAAGGTTCGACGGACCGCCAAAGTAGTAACCATCTTTGGCAGCATTCATTGAGGCTATCGCAAACTTAAGGCTGCGCCTTGCGATAGCTTCATTTAAATCAAATGATGGTTTTAAAAATTCTGTACTTATATCTATTACTTTAGCCATTTAATTACTTCACCCGCAATAATAAGTCCCATAACCGATGGGACAAAAGCAACCGAACCGATGCCTTCTGTCCTTACTGGTTCTTCTTTTGAATAGACAACCTTGAGGGCCTCTACTCCTCTGTTTTTAAGTTCCTTCCTCATAACCCTACAGAGTGGGCAGACGGAAGTGTTAAAGATATCATCGACCTCAAACCTTGTTGGGTCGAGCTTGTTGCCCGCTCCCATAGCAGAGATAACAGGCACGCCAGCGGCCGATGCTTTTACTGCTATTTCAACCTTTGCAGCAACTGTGTCAACACAGTCAACCACATAGTCATACTTTGAAAAATCAAAGGATGAGGCATTCTCAGGTAGGAAGAACATCTCGTATGTATGAACCTTGATATCTGGATTGATATCAAGAGCTCGCGCTTTTATTGCCTCCACCTTTGGCATGCCAACGGTGGAATGAAGTGCGATAATTTGCCTGTTGATATTGGAAGGTGACACAACATCCTTATCCACAACAGTTATCTCGCCAACGCCAGAGCGCACCAGTGCCTCGACGACATATCCGCCGACACCGCCAACGCCAAACACCGCAACATGGGCATTATTCAGTTGTTCAAGCGAGCCGAGAAGTTGCTCAGTTCTCTCAAATTCTTCCATCTTTAACACCTATTATCCTAAGAATAATACTATTGATACATTATAATATAACTATAAAGGTAAATCAACAACGGCAGGCGGTTTGACACCTTCATCTATACAATAACGATTCGTATAAAAAAGGCTCACCGCCCAGCTGCGAACTGAGCGGTGAGTTAGTTCTGTTTCCTAACGATTGAATATTCGTCGCCAAAGCGGAAATAAGGACACTTTTTAGTTGAGAGCCAGCGGACATATTCGTCCTCATCCATATTGATGGTGCAGGCGTATTCCTCGAGCTCCTCATCGTACTCATAGTTCATACAGTTTTCGCAATCCATAGTGTCACCTCTTAGACGATAAAGGTTATGAGCAGTTCCGTTGCCAAAACGCCAAGGCAAGCGGCTAGTGCAACCGTTGTAAGGCTCTTGTTTTTGAGGGCTAGGAATACTGCAACAGCAAAGCCAACTATCGCAGATGCGATATAGTTTGTTGCCATAAACATAGCAGGAACAGTCATTACTGAGAGCACCGCATATGGCATATAGTAAAGGAATGAAAGAATAAACTTATTCTTAATCTCACGCTTTACAAGTACTAGTGGAATTACTCGAACAAGGTAGGTGCTGATAGCGGTTACAGCAAGGTAGATGAAAAATGCTTTATAATCCATTAGTCAGCCACCTCCTCAATCGGTTTGAGGATGGCGAATATAGTAGACGCTATCACCGAACAAATAATAATAACAAAACCTGATGGCACCTTGTTAATTACAGGAACAAATGCAAAGATGCAAGAGAGCGCGATTGCCACAAGAACGCAATAGAGGACATTTTTATTGTCCCTTGCAGGTGGAACGACAATCGCGACAAACATGCCATAGATGGCAACGGCGAGGGCCGTGATGACAATAGCAGGCAGGACATTGCCTGCTGCTGCACCAATCAAGGTGCCAATGGCCCAGCCAAAGTATGGCGTGATCATCAGGCCATAGAAATACTCCTTTGGTGGTTTACCATCCTGAGAGGATGCGACACCAAAGATTTCATCAGTGACCATAAAGGCCAATGAGAAACGCCTGAGCATGTTAATATCCTTATCAAGTTTCTGAGACAGGCTGACAGACATCAGGGAGTATCTAAGGTTGATAATAACCTGAGTCATCGCAAGCTCGAACAGTCCTCCGCCTGTGGCCATAATTGGCACAGCGGCGAGTTGTCCTGCTGATGTGACACATGTCATTGAGATGAGCACAGCCTGTAAAACAGTGAGACCTGATTGGATACAGAAAATGCCAAATGCAAAGGACACAGACAGATAGCCAAGACAGATAGGTATACCATCCTTGAGACCACGCATATATGTTTCCTTTTTACCCAAGCTATCTCCTCCTTTACAAAAAATAAAGGCCTCGCTATTGCGAGGCCTAAATTTGGAGGCACCACCCAGATTTGAACTGGGGCATAAAGGTTTTGCAGACCTCTGCCTTACCACTTGGCTATGGTGCCATATAAAAAAATGGAGCGGATTACGGGGCTCGAACCCGCTACCTCCACCTTGGCAAGGTGGCGCTCTACCAGATGAGCTAAATCCGCATTTATGGTGCTTCCGGTCGGAATCGAACCAACGACACGAGGATTTTCAGTCCTCTGCTCTACCAACTGAGCTACAGAAGCATAAAAAAAATGGCGACCCGGAACGGGCTCGAACCGTCGACCTCTAGCGTGACAGGCTAGCGTTCTAACCAGCTGAACTACCGGGCCATTTCCCCTCGCCATTTAATAAGGGTGGTGGGAACAACAGGGCTCGAACCTGTGACCCCCTGCTTGTAAGGCAGGTGCTCTCCCAGCTGAGCTATGCTCCCACACCGATATCGCGTATTCGCGACGTGTTATAATATACAACACATAATGGAATATGTCAAGCGATTTTTTATAAAAAAATCAAGCTTTCGACGAGTTCAAAATGTGTGTTATATCCGCTCTTGTAAAAGTGTATTTTTTATCGCAGAAATGACAGCATACTTCTGTCGTCTCATCCTCTAAAAGATTGCGAAGTTCCTCTTCTCCCATGCTTATCAAAGCCTTCTCAACACGTGACTTTGAACAGTTGCATTTATAGTCTGTCTCGCTCTCATCAAGGAGTTCGAGTTCAAACTCTGGAAGCACCTTGCGACAGATCTCCTCTGGAGTGAGGCCATCAACAAGCATCTTGGTTACAGCAGGAATATTTTGGAGTCCTGCTTCCACTTTATCAATGGTATCATCTGTAGCTGTTGGGAGGAGTTGGATGATGAATCCACCAGCTGTGATAATCTCCTCTGACTTTGGGGCGCAGAGCACACCAAGTGCAACAACAGATGGAAGTTGTTCGGACTTGGCAAAGTAATTTGTCAAATCCTCTGCTATCTCTCCAGAGATAATTGGCACTTGGCCAATGTATGGTTCCTTGAGTCCCAAATCCTTCATAACGGTGAGCGAACCGTCATGACCGACGGCAGCTGCCACATCGAGTTTGCCCAGATTATTAAGAGGTAAAGAAACGCGTGGGTCACTAATATACCCACGCACGTTTCCAAGATAATCTGAAACAGCAATAATCGCACCGGCAGGGCCGTCACCATTTAGGCGAAGAGTAATTGAATTATTCTCGCCCTTGAGTGTAGAGCCCATAAGGGATGCTCCTGTAAGGAGGCGACCAAGTGCTGCTGAGCAAACATTGGTTGTGTTATGAATTCTGTGAGCCTCACGAACTATATCAGTTGAATCTGTAGCGATGACGGTAAGGTCACCCTCAGTTGATATTAGTCGTACAACCTTGCTCATTTCTGTTCCTTCTTTTCAAGTCTCTCAAAAATATCGTCATAACCGCCAGCACCATAAGAGAGTGAGCGGTTAACACGAGAAATTGTAGCAGTAGAAGCGCCAGTCTTTGCAACTATATCAGAATAAACACAGTGCTGTTTTAGCATTTTAGCAACAACAATCCTCTGTGAGAGTGATTTAAGTTCATTAACTGTGCAAAGGTCCTCAAAGAACTTTGCTGCTTCTTCCCTGTCCTTTAATTCCAAGATGGCATCGTATAAAAACTCGATGCTCTCACCGTTTACACCTTTTATTGCCATAATAGTACCTCACTTTAAAGTATGAAAGCATTATACCACACGGCATATCACGTGTTAAAGTGTTAAAGTGAACAAGTTTAGTATTACTTTTTTATTTCTTTACTACAATTTTTACTTTAAGCGGTGCTTTTTCTGGTGCCTTAAGCTCGCCAGATTCAGCCTTTTGAATGAGTCCTTTGACATCATCAGCACCCTCACCTTTTACAGATGAGAATGGAATAATTGCAATCGGACCAAATGGAGTAATTGTGTCCCTGTGCATTTCAAGGCACTCATTGTACTCAGTCTTGTTGAGTTTGTCCGACTTGGTCAGCGCTACGATATATGGCATGCCAACTTGAGAGAGGAAGTCAAGCATTTGCATGTCGTCCTCTGTTGGCTTGTGCCTCATGTCAACAAGCTGTACTACAAGTCGGATATCCCTGTCTGACTGGAAGTACTGTTCAATCATCTGACCCCAGCGATTACGCTCATCAAAGCTGTGCTTGGCATAGCCATAGCCAGGAAGGTCGACAAGCCTTGCTGTGTCAGATTTATAAAAGTTTATTGTGATAGTCTTGCCAGGTTGAGAACTCACTCTGGCAAGATTTTTTCTGTTTAAAATTTTATTAATCAGTGATGATTTGCCCACGTTTGATCGTCCAGAAAAAACTATCTCTGGCATTGTGCAAGCTGGAAGCTGCGCAAATGTGCCAGCGGACAACTCATAATCTACTTTGTTGAAATTCATAAAAGCGCCACCTTAAATACTTCCTCTAGGGTTGAAACTGGAATGAATTCTACATTTTCCTTTACTACATCAATGACATCCTTGAGGTCTGGGACATTGTCCTTTGGTATCAAGACTGTCTTGATACCAGCCTTGTAGGCCGCCATTGTCTTTTCACGAAGGCCACCAATTGGAAGTACCTTGCCGGTGAGTGATATCTCACCTGTCATAGCAACGTCACCTCGGACTGGGCGCTTTGTAAGCGCTGAGAGGAGTGCCGTTGTCATTGTGACGCCAGCGGATGGACCATCCTTTGGTGTTGCGCCCTCTGGGACATGGATGTGAATATCAAGTGTCTCATAGAAGGTGTCATCAATTTTATACTTCTTGGCATTTGAACGAATAAAGCTGAGTGCAATATGAGCAGACTCCTTCATAACGTCACCAAGAGAACCTGTGAGTTCAAGGTTGCCCTTGCCCTGCATGAGGGATGCCTCGACCTTGAGCAACTCGCCACCGACCTCGGTCCAAGCAAGTCCGTTTACAACGCCAATCTCATTTTTGAGCTTAACCTTGTCCTTGAACTTTGGTGCGCCAAGTATTGCTTCAAGCTCCTTGGCACCAACACAGTTGCTATTCCCCGACTTGGTAACAATATTGTATGCCGCATTCCTTGAAATCTTGTCAATCTTGCGCTCGAGTTCACGAACTCCAGCCTCTCTTGTATATGACGCAATTATCTCTTTTATAGCGGAATCACGTACTTTTAAGGCATCCTTTTCAATGCCATGACGAGCCATTGATTTAGGCACTAAATGCTTCTTGGCTATTTGGAATTTCTCCTCTGCAGTATAGCTGTAAAGGTCTATTACTTCCATCCTGTCGAGAAGTGGCCTAGGTATGTTGTTTTTGTCATTTGCAGTTGTGATAAAAAGGACATTTGATAAATCAAATGGAATCTCTACAAAATGATCGACAAAAGCCTTGTTTTGCTCTGGGTCTAGGACCTCGAGCATAGCTGAGGCTGGGTCGCCTTTTATATCAGCAGCCATCTTGTCAATCTCATCAAAGAGGATGAGAGGGTTGCGGGAACCCGCATCAGAGATGGCGTTTATTACACGGCCAGGCATAGAACCGATGTAGGTTCTCCTGTGGCCGCGTATCTCGGCCTCATCATGGATACCGCCAAGTGAAACCCTGGCGTAATTCCTACCCATCGCCCTTGCAAGGGACTGAGCAATTGATGTCTTGCCGACACCCGGAGGTCCTGCAAGACAGATTATCTGTCCCTTGACATCAGGCTTGAGCTGCCTTACTGCAAGGAGTTCTATGATGCGGTCCTTGACCTCATCAAGGCCATAGTGGTCCGCATCAAGCACACGCCTTGCATGAACAAGGTCAAGCTTGTCACGTGTCTCTACATCCCAAGGGAGGCCGAGCACTGTATCAAGATAGTTTCGTGACACAGTTGCTTCCGCTGGTGAGCCATTGCCCATCTTTTGAAGCCTGCTACACTCACGGAGGAGTTTCTCACGTGACTTGGCACTGATGTGCTCTATTGAATTAATCTTTTGACGATATGTGTCTATCTCATCGGCAGAGCCCTCTCCGTCAAGTTCCTCGGAAAGTGCCCTTATTTGCTCGCGAAGGTAGTATTCACGTTGATTATCATCAACTGCACGCTCTACCTTTGCAGCAATCTTGTCCTCAAGTTCCATCATCTGGATCTCTGATGAGAGGGCCTCACACATCTTTTCAAGACGTGTGATTGGATGTTGTTCCTCAAGTATCTTTTGCTTTGCAGCAAAAGGAATAGAGATTACTGATGCAATATAGTCCGCTACAGCGCCTGGATTTTCATCGGCGATTACGCGAAGCATTACATCAGGAGACATCTTTGGAGTAAAGCGTGAGTATGTATCAAATATCTCGCGCGCCTTGCGAATAAGTGCATCTACGTACTCCTGTCGATTCTTGGCATAGCCCTTTTCGGCCTTGCGCTCGACAAGTGAATAGAGGCAAGTGTCGTCCTCTACGCCACGCTTTAGCACAGCGCGGCAGTCTCCCTCAACAATTACTCTTATGTGATTTGTATCTGGCAAACCAATAATTTGGCGCACACGAACAAGGACGCCCATTTTATAGACGTCCCCAAATGTCGGTTCTTCAATTGCGCTATCCTTTTGAGTGACAAGGAATAACTCGTCACCTCTGTCCATTGCTTCCTTAACAGCGGCAATTGAACGCTCTCTTGCTGCGTCAAAATGAAGCATCATTCCTGGGAATACAACAAGTCCACGAAGTGCGACTGTTGGGACCAAGATCATATTATCTTCCATAACAATCCCTATGCGCGTTTTTTACTATCCGCCTTGCCATCAATAAGGAGTGGCTCAGGTGGTTTTTTATTTGCGTTACGAACAATCTTTGGCTCATCCTCGCCAAGAACTGTAGCCTTAGTAATAACAATCTTCTCAATCTTTAGATCAGATGGAGATTCAAACATTACTGGCTGGAGTACGCGCTCCATAACGCCACGAAGGCCACGAGCGCCTGTCTTCTTCTCAAGTGTCTCCTTGGCAATAGCAACGAGTGCATCGTCCTCTATCTCAAGCTCAACACCGTCCATCTTAAAGAGTTCTACATACTGCTTTAAGAGTGAGTTCTTTGGTTCTTTGAGGATTTTAACAAGAGCTTCCTCATCAAGGTCAGTAAGTGCTGTGATTACAGGAATACGACCAACGATTTCAGGAATAAGACCATACTTCACAAGGTCCTGTGGAATTACCTTGGCCATAGCCTCGGAGAGATCCATTTCCTTCTTGCTCTTTATATCAGCGCCAAAACCAAGTGAGCCCTGGCTCTCACGCTTTTCAACTATCTTTTCAATGCCGTCAAATGCACCGCCACAGATAAAGAGGATGTCCTTGGTATTAACCTGGATGAACTCCTGCTGTGGATGCTTACGACCACCCTGTGGAGGTACGTTTGATACTGTACCCTCGAGGATTTTAAGAAGTGCTTGCTGAACACCCTCACCTGATACATCACGTGTGATAGATGGGTTTTCAGACTTACGGCCTATCTTATCAATCTCATCCACATAGATGATACCACGCTCTGCCTTTTCAACATCAAAGTCAGCAGCCTGGATAAGGCGGAGAAGGATGTTCTCAACATCCTCACCAACGTAGCCTGCCTCGGTAAGAGTTGTTGCGTCAGCAATAGCAAATGGTACGTCGAGCATGCGGGCAAGTGTCTGAGCAAGCATAGTCTTGCCGACACCAGTAGGTCCAAGGAGCAAGACGTTGCTCTTTTGGAGCTCTACGCCTACTTCGTCGCCGTAGAAGATGCGCTTGTAATGGTTGTAAACGGCAACAGAGAGCGCAATTTTAGCTGCATCCTGACCGATTACATATTCATCCAAAACCTTTTTAATTTCCTGTGGCTTTGGAAGTGGTTTTCCACTGTTTGGCATATGTGCCTTATGCTTTGGTCCATCATCCTCAAGGAGTGCATCAGCGCAGAGTTCTACGCACTCATCACAGATGAATACACCAGGACCAGCAATTAGTTTATATACCTCGTCCTGTGTCCTACCACAGAACGCGCAATGTACCTGCTTTGGGTCATTGATCTTTGCCATTTTGGCACCCCTTATCTCTTTGAAATAACCTTGTCGATGAGGCCGTATTCAAGAGCCTCCTCAGCTGTCATATAGTTATCACGCTCTGTATCAAGAGCAATCTGCTCAAGTGTCTTGCCTGTGTTTTCAGCAAGGATACGGTTGAGCTTTTCACGTGTCTTGATGATGTTGTCAGCAACAATCTTGATCTCTGTTGCCTGACCTGTTACACCGTGCTCACCACCGATGAGTGGCTGGTGAATAAGGATTTCTGAATTAGGAAGAGCAAAACGCTTTCCCTTTGCACCTGCTGAGAGGAGGAAAGCACCCATAGATGCTGCCATACCTACGCAGATTGTTGATACATCACACTTGATGTAATTCATTGTGTCGTAAATTGCAAAACCAGATGAGATTGAACCACCTGGGCTGTTGATATAGAGGCTGATGTCCTTCTCAGCATCCTGTCCCTCAAGATAGAGGAGCTGTGCTACAACAAGGCTTGCTGTCTGGTCATTAACCTGATCTGATAAAACGATGATTCTGTCTTCAAGTAAGCGTGAGAAAATGTCATACTGACGTTCACCACGGTTTGTCTGTTCAATAACGTATGGTACGAGTGCCATAATAGACCTCCTTATAAAAATGGGCGACGGAGGCGGAGCCCCCATCGCCTTAAACTTCAATTATTTGTCTGCCTTTTTTGCTGGGGCTTTCTTTGCAGGAGCTTTTTTTGCAGCTGGCTTCTTCTCAGCATCATCAGCCTTCTTGGCTGGAGCCTTCTTAGCAGCTGGCTTCTTCTCTTCAGCGTCAGCCTTTTTAGCAGCTGGCTTTGCATCAGCCTTTGCAGCAGCCTTAACAAGGTCAAGAGCCTTAGCGCCTCTCATGTCCTTCTTGATATCGTCTGCTGGGAAAGCATTCTCTACTACGCTCAATTCTACTTCGTACATCTTGGCCATTTCTTCAAGGCGAGCCTTAACGTCGTCATCAGAAACCTCGATCTTTTCGAGTTCGGCAATCTTGTCGAGTGCGAGCTGACACTTAACCTGTGTCTCTGAGCGCTCTCTGAACTGCTGCTTCAAATCATCAACTGTTGTACCTGTGTACTGGAGATACATGTCTGGGTCCATACCAGCCTGCTGAATCTGATAAGCAAAGTTCTGAACTGCCTCGTCTGTTGCACGCTCATACATGCACTCTGGGATTTCACCCTTAACGAGCTTTGCAAGTTCCTCAGCGATAGCCTGCTCAAAGTCAGCCTCAACCTGCTGTGACTTCTTCTCCTCAAGGTCCTTCTTGATGTCAGCCTTGAGTTCCTTTAATGTATCGTATTCTGAAACGTCCTTTGCAAACTCATCATCGAGTGCTGGGAGTTCCTTTTCCTTAACTGAACGAAGCTTGATTGCGAATACAGCGTCCTTGCCAGCGAGTTCCTCAGCATACTCCTCTGGGAACTTAACGTTGATGTCGAACTCATCGCCAACCTTGTGACCGATGATCTGGTCCTCAAAGCCTGGGATAAATGAACCAGAACCGATTTCAAGTTCATAGTCCTCTGCTTCGCCACCGTCGAACTTAACGCCGTCAACTGAACCGCTAAAGTCGATAGTTGTCATATCGCCCTTCTTAACCTTGCGGTCAACCTCAACGAAACGAGCTGAACGCTCGAGCATGTTGTTGAGCTCTGCGTTAACGTCTGCTGCAGAAACAGTAACTGATTCCTTTGCTACCTTGAGACCCTTGTACTTACCAAGCTCGATCTCTGGCTTTACTGTTACTTTGAATGTGAAAGTAACGCTGTCAGCACCTATTTCCTTAACGTCACCGTCAAATGGTGAATCAACTATTTCAAGTCCTGCCTCTTTGATAGCAGCATCAACTGCATCTGGGAAAACAGCATCGATAGCATCGTTATATAAAACTTCTTCGCCACCGAAGAACTTTAAGATAACTGCCTTTGGAGCCTTGCCCTTTCTAAAGCCAGGAATGTTAACTTCCTTCTTGAGTTTGTTATAAGCCTTGTCCTTAGCGTCAGCCCATGTCTGACCATCTACAGAAACTTCAAGCTCGTAAACGTTAGTTTCAATCTTGTTTGATGATTTTAAAGCCATTTTAAAGACTCTCCTTTTAGAACAATTATAATTGTATCATTTAAACTCGTATATTATAACAGAACATATTTTAATTTTCCACTACTTTTTTATTTACCGATAAGTTTCGGCACAAACTCAAGTGAGTCAGCAGAAATTAGGTCAAATTTTATGCCCTCATATGTTCCGCGAAAGGCGTAGTTTATTGCATTGCCGTGAAGGTGTGCATAGTAACATTTCTTAACACCTGACTCCACTATTGCATCCATTATCTGGTCACAGACTCTATCCTGAGTAATCGGTGGATAGTGAAGGAACAAAATCGGCTCGCCGCCCAGTTCCTTTGCAGCATCTGTCGATGTCTTGATTCGACCACATTCACGGTTGATTACCTTCTCGCCAAGCTCGCTGTCATCGTCATAAAACCAGCCTCGCGAGCCGCACACAGCGATGTCTCCAACACGGTATGCATTGTTAAAGAGGAACTTGATTGTCGAAAACTCATTCTCCTCCAAAAAGGCATTCATTTTGGTCAATGTCTCCCACCAGTAGTCGTGGTTGCCCTTGCCAATTATCTTGGTGCCTGGCAGGGAGTCAAGGAACGCCAAATCACGCGCAGCATCAGTAAGTTTTAGGGCCCACGAAATGTCGCCCGGAATGACAACAGTGTCATCCGGGTCAACTATTTTTATCCAGTTTTTCTCAAGGCGTTCCATGTAGTCCTGCCAGCCGCCAAAGATGTCCATTGGCTTGTCGGCACCAAGACACAGGTGTGTGTCGCCTATTGCGAAAAGGGCCATAAATAAAACCTCAATCAGTTATTAGATGCCAAGCATATCGTAAACGCACTGTTCCATATCAGCAACTTTTGATACAGAACTGAAACGAATCTCTCTGTCACGAAGTCCACGGAGTGGAATTGGAATATGTGTTGCTGTAAGGTTGCAAAGTTCATCTGCCATATCAAGCTCATCTATCTCTGGTGTTACGCCATTGATTGCTGTAAGTACAGCCTTTGGGAACTTATAAGCAGAAGCAGTTGATGCAACAACAGTTGGCGTGCCATCTGTTGTCTTCTCATGAACTGCGAGTGCAATTGCAGTGTGGGTGTCTGTAAGATAACCCTTGTCAAATGTTGACTTGATTGTCTTGGCATCCTCTTCCTCAGTTGCATAGCCTGCAACAAAGTCCTCTTTGATTGCAGTCAAAATTGCATCTGATACTGTGTACTTGCCACAGTCTGTCAAAGCACTCATATATCCACGAATTTCCTCATCATTCTCGCCTGAGAGGTGGAATAGGAGTCTCTCAAGGTTAGATGAGATAAGGATATCCATTGATGGTGATGTTGTGAGATAGAAGTCCCTGTTTCTGTCGTATGTACCAGTTGTCAAGAAGTCTGTAAGTACGTTGTTCTGGTTAGATGCACAGACAAGTCTCCTGATTGGAATACCCATCTGTTTTGCATAGTAAGCAGCAAGAATGTTACCAAAGTTACCTGTTGGTACAACTACATCCATAGTCTCGCCAAGGAAGATTTCACCCTGTGAAACCATATCGCAGTATGCGCTGCAATAGTAAACAACCTGTGGTACAAGACGACCCCAGTTTATTGAGTTTGCTGATGAGAACATCATGCCATTCTCGGCAAGCTTGTCAGCAATTCTCTTGTCAGTAAAGATCTTTTTAACGCCTGTCTGAGCATCATCAAAGTTACCTTCGATTGCGCAAACACCAACGTTTTTACCCTCTTGTGTCTGCATCTGGAGCTTTTGCATAGCGCTGACACCCTGGTTTGGATAGAACACCAAAATACGTGTGCCAGGTACGTCTTTGAATCCCTCAAGAGCAGCCTTACCTGTATCACCAGATGTTGCAACAAGGATAACTATCTCCTTGTCTGGTGCTGCCCTCTTTGAGGCAGTTGTAAGGAGGTATGGAAGGAGCTGTAATGCCATATCCTTAAATGCACAAGTTGGGCCCCAGAAAAGTTGCAAAATATTAGTGTGATCACAGAGGTTTACTACTGGTGCAGGATTACCTGATTCAAACTTACCGTCACGGTAAGCGCCCTCAACACAGTAATTTATCTCTTCCTCAGTAAAGTCTGTGAGATAGAGTGAGAGAATCTTTTTTGCCCTCTCCTTGTATGAAAGTGGGATAAGCGCATCTATGTCATCGCGTGTGAGCTTTGGTATCTCGCATGGTACAAAGAGACCACCTTCGTCTGAGATACCCTTAGTGATAGCCTCTGATGCAGTTACCCTAAGGTCCTTGTTTCTTGTGCTTGTGTAATACATATACCTACTCCTTTATTCTAAGCAAAACGCATTTTCAATCATGCGAATATTTACATCTTTTCCATCAACATTAATTTCCATGCAATCAAAGCGTGGCTGGAGGCCAGCTTTTTCAACCTTTCGACTGTGAGTCGCAAGATAATACTCGGCGGATTTGATTATCCGCTGCTGTTTTTGTGGCGAGATTGACTCAAGCCCAGATGCGAGATTGTGGCTAGAACTACGTGTTTTTACCTCAACAAAGCAGAGGTAACTCTCATCCGCGGCGATAATATCTATCTCACCGAAACGGCTGATAAAGTTCTGCTCAAGTATCCTGTACCCAAGGCCTTCCAAATACTCCTTTGCGAGGCACTCGCCATCTACACCAAGACCAGATGTCTTCATCAGTGCATCTTTTTAAGGAAGGTCATTCGATGAATATCGGATGGACCGTTTTCCCTAATCATTTGATAGTGCAGTGCAGTGCCATAGCCCTTGTGTTTTTCAAACTGGTACTGTGGATAGAGTTTTGCCATCTCAAGCATATAGCGGTCCCTTGATACTTTGGCAAGTATCGATGCTGCCGCAATGCTCATTGACTTGGCATCCCCCTTAACAACAGTCTCCTCCTCACATGGGAGGCCTGGCTTTTTATTACCATCTATCAATGCCTTATCTGGTGTCACCGCAAGGCCATCAAAGGCCCTGTTCATTGCAAGGAATGTTGCTTTTAAAATGTTGATGTCATCTATTTCTTTTTCAGAGGAGGAAGCAACGCTGTAACTGATTGCCTTTTCAACAATTATGTCAAAAAGTTCCTCTCTCTTTTTTTCAGTGAGTTTCTTGGAATCATTAAGGCCTGGAATCTCGCAATCAAGTGGAAGTACCACTGCTGCGGCAAAAACTGGTCCTGCGAGTGGACCGCGTCCAGCCTCATCTATTCCGCATACGACAGGGAAACCATCCGCGATGGCCTGTCGCTCATATTCATAAGTTGGGGAGATTTTCTCTGCCATAATCAAGACCTCCCTGGACGCTCAAAGGTCAAGCGACCAAGTTTGCCGCCCCTGTATTCATCGAGCAGTGTTGCGGCAGCACGCTCGGTGTCAATACATCCACCACGTGCCTTCATGCCACGAGCTGCGCCTATGCTCTCAAGGAGCTCATAGGACTCCTGTTCACAGTCCTCTGCGCTGATTTTATATCTCTCGATAAGGCGATCAGCATAATCAACCTTGAGTACATCAAGGAGCCTTACTGCTATCGTCTCAGAGTCGAGTATCTCATCCTTAACAGAGCCGATGAATGCAAGCTTGTCGCCTACTGCTGGATCATCAAACTTTGGCCAGAGTACACCTGGGGTGTCAAGGAGCTCAATGCCGTTGCCACAGGCAACCCATTGGCTGGTCCTTGTAACGCCTGGCCTGTCAGCAGTCTTGAGGCGATTGCGTCCGCTCATCTTGTTGATAAAGGTTGATTTACCGGTATTTGGAATACCGACAACCATAAAACGGAGTGCCTTGCCAGGCATACCCTTATCAATGTTGGACTGTATCTTATCAGCAAGTGCTGCTTTTACCAAATCATCAAATTTATTCAGACCCTTGCCGCTCTTGCAATCTACTGGGAGAGCATACGCTCCCAAAGCCTCGAAATGACGAATCCACTCGGCAGTGGCGTTGCTGTCGGCAACGTCGCACTTGTTGAGTAGGATGATACGAGGCTTTGAACTTGTGAGCTCGTCGAGCTCTGGATTGCGCGAGGATATAGGTATCCTCGCATCAACGAGCTCAACCACCGCATCCACAAGTGGTAGATTCTCTTTAATCTTGCGGCGGGTCTTGGCCATATGGCCAGGGAACCACTGAACCGTCTGCTTTTGAATGTCAGCCATTATCAGTTACTCTTTCTAAGATCAAGACTTACAAAACCGTCATCAGTAATAGCGATGTTTGCTCTGCCAAGTACATAGCGGTTATCAATAAGCCCAATAATTGTTGAACGTGAATCAACAGAACCCTGCCTGTTGTCGCCCATTACGAAGCACTTTCCCTCTGGTACTGTGAGTGGGAATTCTACATCGTAGTGATTGGTTGTTGCGTTGTTGATATACTTCTCATAAATCTCGTTGCCGTTGATGTAAACAGCACCTGTTTCGAAGTTGATATTAATCTCCTGGCCCTCTGTTGCGATTACGCGCTTGATGATGTTTTCATTGAGTTCGTTTGGCTGAGCAATTACTACTACATCACCATAGCCAGGCCTATAATTTGCATAAGACTGGTCAACCATTACCCAGTCACCTGACTGGAGTGTTGGGTTCATAGAACCACCAATTACACCGACAAAGCGTGTAACGAATGTAAAGATAATTGCTATGATAACTGATGCCATAACAAGGACACTCACGCCCTCATAGCAAAGTGTTAAAAGTTTCTCCTTCATTTTATGACGCCTCCGGTTTATCAAAATCTATGACCATTTTGCCTACTATATACTGCTCGTTAATCAATCCAATTGAACCCGAGCGTGAATCAAGCGAATCGTTGCGATTGTCTCCCATGCAAAAGAGGTATCCGCGTGGCACCTCAAATGGGAAATTTGGACCATCCATAAAACTTACATACGTTGGTTCGGCGATGTAATCTTCATCCAGCGCCTCACCATTCACATAGACAATTCCTTTTTCAAAGTCTATGTCTATCGTGTCACCGCCCACGGCGATTACTCGCTTAATCAGCGACTCCTCATCCTCACGGTGTATTACCACGATATCCCCGTATTTATAATTCTTGCTTATGTTGGTGATGATGAGGCGGTCCTCATCATCAAGGGTAGGCACCATCGACCTACCATCAACGGTTGCGACTCTAAAGAAGAAGAGCAACATTATCGCAACAGCGATTACTGCTGCCATAACCGACGAAACGATGTCGTAGGTCGTTGAAAGGCGCCTATATCCGCGCTTGCCAAAAATGCGCGCGTCCTTGAACGTCACTTCATAATGCTCTACCATCTAACAAGTCACCTCCCGTAATTTTTCTTGAACAAAAATTATACTATGAATAGGTCACAAAAGCAATATATATAAAAAGAGGGCATCCAAACGGATGCCCTCTCTCTTTGCTTATAGTCTCTTGTCTCTCTCAATCGAGTCATAGTGCTTAGTCATAAATGGCTGAAGCAAAGCTACGAGTTTTGTGTCGAGATTGAACCAATAGATTGCAACTGTTGCAAGGAAGAGACTAACTGCAGTAATGATTAGTGTTTTAAGCATCTTTAACATCTGCATTAATCCTCCTTTTAGTTTGCCATACCCTTCTGGCGAGCATACTCGGCAGCGCCGAGAGCGCCCATAAGCTGAGGGTCTGTTTTGAGTTCAACAACCTTGAGCTTTAATACGTGCTCAATAGCAGCCTTGAGGCCATCATTCTTGGCACAACCACCTGTAAGTGTGATGCTGTCAACAGCACCAGCCTTCTTTGCCATTACGAAGCAACGCTTTGCAATAGCCATCTGGATACCAGCAGCGATCTCATCAGTTGGCTTACCCTCACCAACGAGTGTGATAACCTCAGACTCAGCAAATACTGTGCACTGAGCTGTGATTGGAATAACGTTCTTTGCTGTAAGTGAAAGCTTTGAGAACTCTGGAAGGTCCATCTCGAAAGCACGAGCCATAGCCTCGTAGAAACGGCCTGTACCAGCAGCGCACTTATCGTTCATAGCAAAGTTCTTAACAGTACCATCTTTGTCGATAGCGATACCCTTAACGTCCTGACCGCCGATGTCGATAATTGCCTTAACATCAGGGTTTGTTACGTGTACGCCCATAGCGTGGCAAGAGATCTCTGAGATGTTTTCATCAGCAAATGGAACCTTGTTACGACCGTAACCTGTACCTACAAGATATGTAAGGTCCTTTGCTGATTTAAGGTCAGCAACTTTACCTACTACTTCTTCCATTGCCATGATAGCGCTCTGCTCAGAATTCATCTTGCTGCGAAGAGTTGTATCAGCAACGATTTTGCCGTTTTCATCTAAAATAACTGCTTTTGTGTATGTAGAACCTACGTCACATCCGCCAAAATATTTCATAATTAATTCCTCCGTTTATTACCAGCATTCGCTGTCATCAAAATCAACAAGTGATGGGTCAAGTGGCTCCTCGCGCATAACAAGTGACATATAGTTATTGATGTCCTCACGCATATCGCGGCGAGAGATTGATGTGCACTCAAAGAGGTCCTGTTTTACCCATACGAAGTTGACTCCGCGCTTTCTTGCCTCTTCTTCGAAGAGACCATTGATAGCGCCAACGCCCTTACAAGAAATCTGGTCGAACATGATAACCATATCTGCATTGTATTCAGCAACCTTTGCCCAAAGGTCATCGAACATTACGTGGATACCGCCCTTGGTATGAACACGCATTGTTGCGCCCTGAATCTGCTTTGCAAGACCTGCAAGGATCGTCTCCTCAGATGTTGTGTCAATTGTGTCAAAGCCCATGAAATCAATCATATCAGCTACAACATCAACACCCCAACAATTGAGAATCCATGCGTTGAAGTTTGCGTACATATTAGCAGGTGTGTTCCAAATAACTGCTCTGTGCTTAATTACCTTTGGACACTCACGGTTTGAAACCTGCTCACGAAGGTATGCATTAACTTTTTTATCATTTTCAAGGCAAGGTGTTTCACCACCAGTTACCTGGTGCTCAAAGATACTGTAGAGCCACATTGTACTACCAGTGTGAGGTGGTATATCTGTACGGTTGAGTTCCCACTTTTCACGGCGAAGCTCAACCTGCTCATTCCAAATAGCGATGGCAGCGCGAAGTGCGTCCCAATCGTACTTTGTATCATACTGCTTCTCAACAAACTTAATCATCTCGCGAAGCTCTGCAATAGCGTACTCCTGTACGTCGTCGCGCTTCCAACGAAGTGGGATGTTAAGTGGGTATGTTGGGAGCTGGTAACGTCTATCCTGAAGCGCAGATGTCATGATTGAGCCATCGCAAGGCATGTTACAAGAAACAAAGCCCTTTGCAGCTACTACTGGATAGTCATCATCAATTGCGATACCAAGCTCTGTTACAGGGAGAGGACATACATCAGCAGGAAGTCCATAGGACTCTGTCTGAGCGATGTAGTACTCTGGTGAGTGACAGTTGATAAGAGAAGGAAGGTACTCAGGAATCTCCTGCCAAAGGATTGGCTTGAGGTCTGGGAATCCCTTAAAGATAAGTGCTGGGATAAGTTCGTCTATTGGGAGAATCTTTTCACCAGCCTTGATAGCTTTCTCATCACCTGGATGAATGTGTAGGTCAGCCTCAAAGAGTGTATCAAGAAGACTTGTAACTGAAACTGCGAGAGCGTTCATGTTGTTTCTTGATGCCTTGAGTGCTGCGCCACGTGCACCCTCCATAATTCTGTCATAGAATGAAGGTACCTTGAGGTAATCATACATCCAACGATAACGGAAAAGTGCCTTAACGTTAGTTACAGGATGGCCAAGTGCCCACTTAAGGAGTGTGCCCCAAAGTGCACACCACATCTTATAGTCATAAGCTGTGTCCTTAAGGCCACGCCATTCACGGTGCTTATAAATACCAGTTTTATCAGTATAGATACTAGCAAGTCCTTTATCTGCCATTATTTAGCACCTCCTGCTTTTTGAATCTTTTTAATTTCTACAGACTCAACGAAAGCCTGGATACGTGTTCTAAGCTGGCCTGCGCCTGCAATTACGTACTCACGGTCAATTTGGAGTACTGGAATATCGTCGCCATCATCGATGAATTTGGCATTCTCGAGCATTCTCTCATAGCCCCAGAAGTCACAGAACTTAGCCTGCTCATAGATGATACCATCAGCGCCATATTCCTCATAGAGTTTACGAGCAACATCATGGCGCTCCTCTATCTTGTCCTTTGACATGAAACGAGGGCACTGGTTCTCAGCGAGATAGAATTCACAAACCTGCTCAAGTGCCGGTCTGTCAGTTGTAAGTGGAATCTGCTTTCTGCCAGGGATTGAACCGAAGCAATAACGGTCAGCAACAACATAGGCATTGCATGACTCCATAATCTCAGAGAAAGTATAGTCATCAAGCTCGGATCCTACTACTACAAAACGTGCTCTCCATGGGTTTTTAGCGTCTGGCTTTCTCTTCTTTAAGTCAGCGTAAGTCTCCTTAAGATAAGGGAGAATAAGGCTTGTTGGGCAAGCATAACTTACAAGGCAAAGGATGTGGAATTCGCGAGGAGTGATAATTGGGTTCTCAGCCTTGCGAAGTTCTGAAATCGCCTCAAAAATCTTGCACATTTCGTTGTGCTCTTTAACAGCCTTGCGAATAGCCTTATCAGAAACATCAACGCCAAAGTTGTCCTTGAGTTTATCAAGGAATTCAACCTGGATCATATGCTCATAATGCTTGTTACCATGCTCTGTAATCTTCATTGGAGCGTCCAAGAAGCCATGTGTAAAAGTTGGATTGTCAATAAGTTGAAATTCAACAACGTTCTCAACAACACGGTTCATCTGCTGACATGTGTCCGTACCAGCCCACATATCAAGGAAGTTATATCCACCTTCGAAAGCGCGCTCTACAAGAGCACGGCTGTAACCGCAGATAAAGCTCGACATGTAATACTGTGAAATGTCAAGTGAGCCTGTATTAGGGGCTCTGAGTCTTACTGAGAAAGCGTTTCCAACATTAAGTAGTACCTCAGGAACATAGAAGCAAGTGTAGCCTACTGCTACTCCGCCCTCACTTTTAGCCTGCTGTACCAACTCGTTGTTAGCCTGCTCAAGAAGGTCCTCATAAAAATGAATGTGCTTCAAATCTTTCATTTTTAAGTTACTCTCCTTTTGTGAATTTTTTAACACCTTTTTCATTATAAATTAAACGCGTGTATAAAAAAAGAATAAATGAGGATTGTGTGTATAGAAAAATTGATTATTTTTTTATGTACTTTGCGACAAATAAAAAAAGAGGGCTTCCTTTCGGAAACCCTCTTTGATTGCCATGAAATTAAAGCTGCTCCTTAACCTTTGCAGCCTTACCAACACGATCACGAAGATAGTAAAGCTTGCTACGGCGAACCTTACCCTTGCGAACTACTTCGATCTTCTCTACGTTTGGTGAGTTGAGTGGGAATACCTTCTCAACACCTACGCCGTATGATACACGACGAACTGTGAATGTCTCTGAAACTCCGCCACCGCGCTTTGCGATTACAGTGCCCTCAAAAACCTGGATTCTCTCTCTGTTACCTTCCTTAATTTTAACGTGAACCTTTACAGTGTCACCGATGTTAAACTTAGTCTGGTCTTCTTTAATCTGGCCTTCTGTGATGATTTTAAGTGCATCCATTTTATTAATCCTCCATTAAAAAATCAGAACGTTCATACACAGTAACTGTCAGAGGACCGTCCGGGAAGTTGTTTGAACCGTCTGTCCAAACGCTCAAATATAATAGCAGAAAAAAATAGCCATTGCAAGTATTTTTTTAAAGTGCTATTATTGATAGCGGTTTTAAAAGTGAAAAAATTTTTTTGGGGGTAAAAACATGGACGTGCAATGGATAGGCACCGCTACCATGGAAGTAAGAAATGGCAACGATGTAATTTTAATTGATCCTTACAATCAACCTTACAACAAACGATTCAAAAAGATCACTGAGGAAGAGATGAAGGGCGTTAAGGCAATCTTCATCACTCACCCACATCTTGATCACTTTACCAAGATTGATCAGTTCTCAAAGCAAGCAGGAAACTGCCCAATTTACGTAAATGCAAAGGGCATTGAAACTGCCAAGAAGCACCACTATAAGACTAAGGACATGTATGAGATCATTGTCGGAGATGAAATCAAAATTGGTAGTCTTACAGTAAAAGTACATCAGGGACGTCACTGCGACCTTGATAAGAAGCTCTTCTTTACATTTGCTCACAGGCTCTTAAATCCAGTTAACCTTTATCGTGCAGCAAAGATGGGCATCGAGCAGAAACTCACATTCACAATTGGTGAGCTCGACATCTTCTGCTTCGAAATTACTGATGGTGAAAAGACAGTATTCTTGATGGGCTCATCAAACATCTACGAGCCAGCAACTCGCCCAGAACATATCGACATGCTCGTTTACCCATTCCAGGGTCTTCGTCTTGACAACATGTTCCTTCACTCACTTTCAATCATGGGCTTCTACTATGCTGACACAATCTTGTTTGATCACTGGGACAACGCTTTCCCACCTATCACAACAACAATGGAACTTGATAAGTTCTTGCCACTTGCAAAGCATCATTTCCCACAGACACACTTCATTACACCTTGCCGTGGTGAGTGGTACAAAGTTTAATCAAAAAATTAAGGACGCCAAACGGCGTCCTTTTTTTATGGAATATAAGCAAACTCCTGTACCCAGTAGTTTACACCACCGATGCTATAACAAGCACAACCAAAGCTGTTATAGTCATAGCTTGTGGATAGAATGTTTTCGCGGTGACCGCTTGAACTCATCCAATCCCTCATAACTTCCGTGACACTAGTTTGTCCCTTGGCAAGGTTTTCGCCACAGGCGGTGTAGTTGACGCCGCCGTCGCTAAGCACCGTGAAACAGCTGGTGCCGTTTGGGCGGGTGTGGCTAAAGGAAGTGGCAATTTCCTTGGCACGAACGCCCGCACAATTGCAAAGGGCGCTGCTAAGTGCGAGAGCATTTTTGCCGACCTTTGCACGCTCGGCGTTGACCGCCGAAAGCATAGCCTGATCGCCCAAGGATAAAGAGACGTTGTTTGTAGCACTCTTAACCGGTTTTGGTTTAACAGTTGTTGCAGGCTGTACTGGTATAGTTACAACAGGAGGAGACGTCACTGCGGGAGCAGTCGTTGCGACCGGTGCAGCCGTAACAACCACGGTTGTTGTAGTGGTTGTTGGTGGAGCAGTCGTTGTCGGCTCCTCGGTTGTGGTCGTCGTCGACGCCGGAACCGTTGTGGATGGCTCAACAAACTTTGAAGTAGTTGAGGCATCAACTGGTTCTTTAAATCCATTCCCATACTTTACATTTATAACAAGAGTTCCAAAGACAAGAGCAATGATGGCAACGATAGCCAATGCGGTAATACGATTAAATTTCATATTATCACTCCTTTCCTTTGGTTACCCTATTCTACCACATAATGTATATAATAGGAACACAAAACCCAAAATTTTGTATAAAAAAAGGGTGACCAACGGTCACCCTTTTAACTACGAACGGTAATTTTATTCTGGTTTAGCGGTTCCACAGCTGCCGCAGAACTTGCCACTATTACCTGTTGCGCCACAGCTTGGACATGTCCAACCAGCCTCTGCAACAACAGGAGCCTCTTCTGGCTCAACATCAACAATTGGTGCAACAGGTGCTGGTGCTGGCTTTGGAGCCTCAGCAGTTGGTGTCACTGGTGTGCCACCGCCAAAGTCGATAATTGGTTTGTCTGATGATGGGAAGCAAAGCATTACGATAACTGCAATATTACCGATTGATGGAATAAAGTTTGCAAAGATAAACCACCATGGGAAGCCTGCATCACGAAGACGGCGAACAGTAATTGAAATTCCTGCAATAGCAACAAATACACCAAGAACTGATATAGCAATTGCAATAATCATTCCAATGATTGCAAGAGCTGCGCTCTCCTTGCCAAGTGCAAATGCAAAAATAATACCAACTATGCCACCAACAATCATTTCAATAATAGCAACTGCAAGTGTTGCCCACCAATAATCTGGTCTAGAAGTTTTACCATTAAAGTCTTTCCAATTTTCAATCATCTTTTTAAAAGCACTAATCATTTAAAACAACTCCTTTTAAAAGTTAATTTATCATAAATACTGGTCGAGTACGCTATCAATGTACTCGTCCTTCTTTATTTTCTGGCCACGATAGAGTTTGCCACTTGCCATAACCATCTTGAGGTCCTTGAGTGTCTTGAGGTTTTCAAGTGGGTTCTCTGATGAAACAATGATATCAGCTGACTTGCCAACCTCAATTGTTCCAGTCACATCACCAAGACCGATAATCTCGGCGTTTCTCTTGGTTGCTGTATAAAGAGCGAATGCTGGTGTGACATCACAGTATTTTACAAAGTAGATTATCTCACGCCACATATCATAGTGACGGATAAATGGACAACCTGTATCTGTGCCGATACCAACTGGGATTCCCTCTTTTATACACATTTTAGCACATTCAATGATACCGTTCATAACAATCGTACCATTGCGCTTGCCAAGCTCATCTGTATGGCTTACATCCAAATCAAATAGGCAATATGGCAAAGCTGGTGAGATAGTACAGATATCAGCAGCACCACGCTCCTTAAAGAGGCGGATTATCTCATCGTCTGGTTTTGCACCATGCTCGATTGTGTCTACGCCATTTTGAAGTGCTACACGTACGCCCTCTGGGCTCTCAACGTGAGCAGCCACCTTGTATCCAAGCTTGTGAGCCTCATCACAAGCGGCAGCAACTATGTCTGGCGACATACGAAGTATGCCTGGCTCGCCGTCCTCTGTGGCATCCATTACGCCACCTGTAATCATAAGCTTGATAAGGTCAGGCTTGGTGGCGTGGATCTGCCTTACGTGCTCGCGAGCCATCTCTGGGCTCTCGGCCTCGGTTGCAAGTGAACCTGCAAAGTGTCCGCCAGGCACTGAAACAGCTGTGTTTGCAGCAAGGATTCGAGGACCAGCAATCTTGCCAGAGTTTATCTTGTCCCTAATAATTCCGTCAAAGTCCATAATTCCACCGACAGCACGAAGTGTTGTAACACCGGAGAGAACCTCTGCACGGACATATCCTTCTTCCATCTTTTTAAAAGCAGTTTTAACGCCTGGGATAGCAAGAAGTTTAAATACTTTTTTATAATCCACAGGCTTTGCATTTGCCTTTGGCGCATTACCTGCAACTGGGAGATGAACATGTGGGTTGATGAGGCCTGGCATCAAGTATCCGCCGTCTAAATCAATTATCTCATATCCATCAAGGTTTGCATCAGACTCAGGCAAAACAGCCTCAATCTTACCATCTGCCACAAGTACACAAAGTCCAGATTCTGGCTTCATGTCTTCGTTTCCAGACAGCACATAACCATTTTTGAAAGCATATTTCATTGAAATCTATCCTCCTGTAAAGTATAAAGCCTTTACTTATATGACAACTATAGCACCAATAAGGAAAAACAAAATAATAAGCATCAATATAATAAAGGAATTTCTTTTCATCTTTTTCTCCTCCTCAGTAAGTGGAGGAACGTAGATAGGTACTTTCTTGACCTTGTGCCTGATAAAGGTTATGAGGTTAGTCAGTATACAAATTGCAAGTGGTATGCCACCGCCTACCCATGCAAAAAATGCAATAACTGCTCCCGAGTCCTCATATTCAAGCATAATTTGTAAAAAACCAAGGGATGATAATGTTGCCCAAGCAGCCAATGTAACACGGGAGTAATACATAGGCTTCATTATATGATGAATAGGTCCCATGCTAAGGCGAGCTTCGCGGTGTTGCTTTTTCTCAATCGCCTCAACACGCTCTTCCTCTTCTGTCATCCTTGCCTTCTTATTACGCTTTTTAATGGTTGCCCTTGCAATAAAGAAAACTACTAGCAGCCCTAGGAATATGTAATATACCCACATAGGTGTTCCATCAGAATTCCTTGCTGCAATTTGAAGAACAATAAATACAATACCAAAAATAAGGTACGCCCATGCTTCAAGCTTGTTGGCCCTTGTCTGCGCCTTTGGGGTCATAACCATCTTGCGCTCTGCTACTATTGCAATGAGCTCCTCAAATACACCTTGCCTCTCTCGTGTTGCAAGCGCATCAAGCCTATAGAGCGCTGAGAGCTCGCGATAAAAGCACTTTGGCAAACTAGTATTCTGTCTAACAAAATCAGTTATTCGCGATAAGAAATAAGGCGAAGCAGCGGCAAAGCCAAACTCCTGAGATTTGAACACAGCACTCCATGCCTCATCTGATTTCTCTCCAGCAGCGAGAAACTCATCAAACTTTTCAAAGACTAAGTTGGAACAACGAACAACCTCGCGGTTGTAATCGATGTCTGACTGTCGAAAGATTCCGTCAAAGTCAATATAGTCCTCAGCCTGCTCATCAACTGGCGCACGCCAGTCAGTGCTGTCGGCATAGCCCTGCTCCTCAAGGGTTGCAGTTTCAACCCGCTCGACAAGGTCTTCTTCCTCTTCTACCTCGGTATCAGAAGCAACTGATGGAGGTGGAGGCGGAGCAACTGGCGGTACAATTTTGTTTTTTGCAAAATGTGTTGCCTGCTCATACGCCTCGTGGAGTTGTTTAAACTCCTCTGGGTGCTCCTCTGGATGAACCTCACGTGACTTTGCAGCGTAGGCGCGCTTTATCTCTTTTAAATTGTCAGTCGGCTTAATACCGAGTATGTCCCAACAATTCATCAATCATCGTCCTCGCTGTCATCAAAATCAAAGTCTCTCATAAATACGTCAAAGCCAGCCTCTTGGCCCTCAACCATATCAAGGAATTTTACAAACTGTGTCTTTGCTCGTCTAATCTTTTTAGAATCCTGCTTTGAAAGGATTTCAAGGAAGTTCATTGTATTTGCACCAATGATGTCCCTAAACTCACCAAAGGCCTCCTCATAGAGGCGTTCCGCCCTTGCAACGATCGCCTTGTTCTCCTCCTCATCTCTTGGGAGGATCTTGAGCTTTTGAAGCTCAGCTTGTTTTAGTGCAATCTCTTCATCAGTGAGTTTTATATTTTTGTTCAAGATAACCTTGTTTTTAGTCTCGCCAGTTGAAACACTCTTAACATCAACTTCCAAGATGCCGTTGATATCATAGGTAAAACGTACTTCACAGCACTCTTCGCCAGCCTTGTTCTTTGGCACTTTCATCTCAATATCACCAAGGAGTGTATTGTCACGACAATACATATTCTCACCCTGATAAATTTTGAAGACCATTTTGTCCTGGTTGTCATTTACTGTGTAGTAGCGCTCCATATGCGAAGTTGGGAGAACCGAGTTTCTCTCGATGATTGGAGAGAAGAGAGGGTCATCATGCTTCGCATAGTTGATGATGTTTGTGCCGAGTGTGAACGGGCAGACATCCGTGAGGATAGTATCCTTGATATCCTCATCACGGGACTTGATGCCCGCAACTACGCCGGCACCAATGCCGACTACCTTGTCAGGGTCGATATCGGACTTCATCTCACGACCAACAAGTTGTTCAATATATTTTGATACTGTAAGCATCTTGGAAGAACCGCCGACCATGACAACGTAGTCGATATCCATGACAGTCATAGACGCGTCATGGAGAGCACGGCGAATTGGTTCCTCAATTCGCTTAAACAGTGATGCGCTGATTTCAACAAGCTTTTTGCTTGTAAGGCTTGCCATATATGAATCTGGTCCAATTGACACAGACATAATTATCGGTTCTTGAGTATTGAGTGCAATCTTGCACATCTCAGCCTGCTTTAAAATGATAGCCTTGGTTTCAGGACTCAAGTCCTCTACCTTGATATCATTTTCATCACAGAAGTATTGAGCAATTGCAGCGTTCCAGTCATCACCACCAAGGTGGTTATCGCCTGCGACTGCGGCAATTTCGATTATGTTGTCGAAGGCATCGACAACAGATACATCGAATGTGCCACCGCCAAGGTCGCATACGAGGAAGGTTGCATCCTCGTCCTCATCCTTGCGATACGCAAGGGCTGCTGCGGATGGCTCATTGATAATTCGCTCAACGCGGAGGCCAGCAAGCTCGCCAGCCATCTTGGTCGCATTACGGCCGTTGTCGTCAAAGTATGCAGGAACAGAAATAACTGCTTCCTCCACTGGCTCGCCAAGGTACGCCTCCGCGTCCTCTTTGAGCTGACGAATTACAAATGAGGAAAGTTCTGGCGCTGTGAATACTCTCTCACCAACTATTAACTTTTTATCAGTACCCATGAATCTCTTGAAACTAGCAACAGTGAGGTCTGGATGAGATACAAGTCTGTCCTTTGCTATCTTGCCAACCAACACCTGCTCACCATCATCGTCAAGTCCAACACAAGAAGGTGTCAAAAACTCACCGAAAGAGTTTGGGATGAGTTCGCTCTTGCCATTTCGATATACACAAACAAGAGAGTTAGTTGTACCAAGATCAATTCCTACAATAGCCATATTATTCCTCTTTGATATTTCAAATTAATTAAAAGTATGTTACTATAATACCATATTTGATTCTTTTAAAAAAGAGGTGAACGTGATGAAAGTATGTAGTTTCTGTGGAACCGAAATGCCCGACGAGGCCAATTTCTGTCCATACTGTGGACTCCGCGTTGACGCGGACGGCATCACAGGCGAATACTACCAAAACCTCTATGAAAAAGGAATTCCAAACATACCAGATGATGTCGGCGAACTAGTTTTCCCTCAGATTCAGCCTACAATGAGTGAGGAGGACAAGAAAAAACAGCGCCGCACATTAATAATCACGGGTATAGTAACCGTTGTCATTGTCGCCCTTATCGGTCTTACTGTCGCCATCTCGACAGGTCGCGCAACCAAGGCAGAGGAAGCCCTCATCTATAAACCGGGCAAGCTCTTTACACAGGGTGACAACCAGGTCTATTTAAACGAGACACTCGATATCAAGTTTACCTGTCCAAAAGATTGGGACTGTAAGCGTGACATAGAATTCCAAACAAAAACTATGGGCGACATCGAATTCTCCGCTTGGTACGAGGACCGCATTGGCACCTTTGTAAGCTATTCTTGGGAGTATGGTGAGGACGCCGAGGACGAGTACAACTCCTGGGTTGCTTTCATCAACGACGAGAAAAAGGATATGATCCTTGAGAAAGTAGAAGTCACAGTTTGTGGCCGTCCATTCATCGGCTACATCCGCGCCAATGGTGCAAGCATTGGTTCAGTCGAGATGCAGCTCTATGGCGATGCCCCACAAGGTTACGTCGTAAATATCGACGTCTTTGGCAAGGACAAAGCCGAATGCCTAGAAGTACTCAGTCACTATGAATAAAACAAGGGGCACCAAGCACGGTGCCCCTTTTCCTTAGTTATCGTTGCCAAAACCAGAGATGTCCATAAGGTAACTTATTAGACGCTGGTCAATACCAATCTTGTAATAAGTCTGCTGTGGTTGTGTAAGTTTGCTCCAATCAAAGCGCCTACCATTTGCGCGCTCATGAGCATAGAGTTCAACAAACTTCCAGAAAGCCTTCGAAAGTTCGTGATTCAATTTTACAATCGTTACAAGCAACTTTTTAAGCTCATCTTTCAAGCTTGTCACCCCCTCTTATTACAAGAAATATTATAGCGCTTGTTTGGGGCCGAAACAAGCGCTATTTACTTTACACTTCTGTGTATTCTTTATTCTGCTGTACTTTGTTTGCCTGCATAGCCTTGATATTAAGGATTGTTGTGACAATGGTTGTGATAAAGTAACCGATGTCATCAACCTGGAGTCCAGTCATAAGGTCAACTGGCGAAATGAAAAGTAATGCTGAAACTACTGCTAGTATGCCAAATAGGTTTTTCTTTGTCTTATAATCATTATTCAATGTCATCGCCTCCTGACAATTAAATTTATAATTCGCAAACCTTAAAATAAACTTTAAATTTAAAAAAATAACAAGGACCGCTTCGATTGAAGCGGTCCCTATGTTTTAAAGCTGTGCTCTAATTATTTTACCTGATGTTGTCTTTGGAAGTTCATCCTTAAATACAACAATACGTGGATACTTATAAGGAGCAGTCTTTGCCTTAACATACTGTTGAATCTCTTTCTTGAGTTCATCAGTAGGCTCTGTGCCCTTAACCAGTACGATTGATGCCTTAACTACCTGACCACGTACGTCGTCAGGAGCAGCAGATACACCACACTCGAGTACGTATGGGAGTTCCATAATAACGTTTTCAATCTCGAATGGTCCGATACGGTAACCAGATGACTTGATAACGTCATCTGCACGACCAACGTACCAGAAGAAGCCATCCTCATCCTTCCAAGCAAGGTCGCCTGTATGGTAGTAGCCGTCGTGCCAGCATTCGGCCGATTTGTCTGGGCCACGGTAGTAGCACATAAAGAGGCCGCATGGCGCTCCGTCAGCAACCCTAACGCAGATCTCGCCAGATTCGCCTGGCTCAACCTCGTTGCCATCGGCATCGAGAAGATGTACGTCATAAATTGGAATAGGTTTACCCATAGAACCAATCTTATGTGGAGCACCAACAAGGTTACCAATCATAAGTGTGCCTTCTGACTGGCCAAAGCCCTCCATTACTGAGAGGCCTGTGAGTTTCTTGAGCTGCTTGAATACTTCTGGGTTAAGTGCCTCACCAGCAAGAGTTGCATGCTCAACTGATGATAAATCGTACTTGGTTAAGTCTTCCTTGATCATCATACGATACATAGTTGGTGGCGCACAGAATGTTGTGATGTGATACTTGGCAAAGAGAGGCAAGATATCATCAGCATGGAATCTGTCAAAGTCATAAACGAATGTTGCTGCTTCGCAGAACCACTGACCGTAAAGCTTACCCCAAAGGGCCTTTGCCCAACCAGTATCAGAAATTGTAAGGTGCAAACCGTCTGGGTCAACACAGTGCCAATACTTGGCAGTGATAAAGTGACCAAGTGGATATTTATAGTTATGAAGAGCCATCTTTGGATAACCAGATGTGCCTGATGTAAAGAACATAAGCATTGGGTCATCGCCCTTTGGTGAGTCCTTCTTGCGCTTCCATTCATTTGAGAAGAGCTTCCACTCCTTATCAAAATCATGCCAACCGTCCTTTGCACCGTTTGTCATAATCTTGATTTCAAGGGATGGTGAATTCTCGGCTGCCAAATCAACCTGATCTGATACATCACCATCGGATGTGCAGATGATCGCTTTGACATCAGCAGCCTGGAAACGATATTCAAAGTCATGAACCTTGAGCTGGTTTGTTGCAGGGATTGCAATCGCACCAATCTTGTGAAGGCCAAGGATTGCAGGCCAGAACTGATAGTTACGCTTTAAAACAAGCATTACCTTGTCATAGCGCTTGATGCCAAGGGATGTGAAGTAGTTTGCTGCCTTGTTTGAGAGTTCCATCATATCCTTGAATGTGAAACGTCTCTCGTTCTTGTCAACGTCAAGGTGAAGCATAGCAAGCTTGTCCGGCTTGGTGCGAGCAAGCTCGTCAACTACATCAAATGCAAAGTTAAAGTTTTCTGAGTTCTTAAACTCTACTTTAACTGGAGTTCTATTTTCATTCTTTTCAACAGATACCCACTTTTTGTAAACACGAGCTGCCTGCTCTGCGCCAAGGCGCTTTGGCTGCTCGCCCTCTTCTGTTGCTGCTGGGCGAAGCTCTGGAATTGGCTCACCTGATGGGTTGAGCACGATAGCGTAGAAAATGCAGTCCTGCTTTTCTACTGCAATCATGCCGTGAGGTGTGCTTGAATCGTAGTAGAGCGAGTCGCCAGCATGGAGTACCTCAAAGTGATCGCCAACCTGTACCTTTAAGGCACCAGTCAAAACGATATCGAGCTCCTGGCCTTTGTGAGTTGTGAGTTCTATTGGTTTGTTCTGGGCTTCCTCTGAATAAGTAGCCTCTACATAGAGGGGTTCAGAAATCCTGTTTTTAAATGCAGCGGCCAAGTTGTAATAGGTCATACCATGAGCCTTTTCAATCTTTTGGCCTTCGCCCTTTTTAGTAAATACAAGTTTTGCAAGTGTTGGAGACTCACCTTCAATAAGGTCAGTAACATCGACGCCAAAGCTCTGTGCGCAACGATAAAGGAAAGCGAAGTTCAAGTCACGCTCACCAGATTCGCAGGCAATATACTCTGCCTCGTCGACACCAGTCTGCTCAGCCATATAGGCTGTTGTGTAACCTTCGATTTCACGAAGTTCACGAATACGACTGGCCATCTCAACGATTTTCAAATCAATGGCCTTCTCAGTGTTAGACATAATAAAATACCTCTTTTCCGCGGCGATTCTTTAGAAAAATAAAGTCCCAAGAATGCCGTCGCATTCTTGGGACGATAAATCATACCGCGGTACCACCCAAATTGCCGTTTTAAACGACCACTTTCAGACTCTGACAAGTCCTAATGCACTTACGTAGCCTACACGAGTGGGTTCTACTCGGATATCCTTTCTTCCCACCAGCTCAGGAGCTACAAACAAAGGTTATCACTTCTAGCTCACACCAACCGCTAGTTCTCTCTAAAGCGACGGTTCCTTTGCACTCTCCGTCAAAGCTTTTAATTTAGTATGTAAAGTTTATACACCGAAAAACAAACTATGTCAAGATTTTTTTGTAAATTCGGATACTGTAGTAACAAGTTTTACTGGGTCAACTGGCTTTGCAATAAATCCATCCATGCCTGCATCCAACGCCTTTTTCTTATCCTCATCAAACGCATTTGCTGTCATCGCAACAATTGGAATTGAACGAAGTTGCTTGTGCTCAATGTTACGGATAAGTTTTGTTGCCTCATAACCATCGAGTTTTGGCATCTGGATATCCATAAGGATAAGGTCAAAGTCACCTGGATCAGAAAGCTTAATCTTATCTACTGCCTCCAAGCCATCGCAGGCCATATCAACGATAACGCCCTGCTCCTCAAGAAGTTCTTTTGCAATTTCTCTGTTGAGTTCATTGTCCTCAACAACAAGAATGCGCTTATCGCGAAGGTCAAATGATGCTACATCATTGACATCGACAAGAGGACCATCTATGCTCTCATCTTCTGCACGGATGCGAAGTTTGAAGCGCAACGTAACAGTTGTACCAACACCAAGTTCAGATTCAATCTCAATTGAACCACCCATCATATCAACAAGACGCTTTGTGATGGACATTCCAAGACCAGCACCCTCAACCCCTGACTCGGTCGCTGAGCGCTCACGCTCAAAGCTTTCAAAGATATGCTTTAAGAAATCTGGGCTCATACCGATACCATTGTCGGCACAGGTAATTACGTAGTTTGCATAGCCAATATCTCTTGATGGCTTTTCAGAAACAACAATTTCAACCTTGCCACCTGGATTGGTGTACTTAATTGCGTTACCAACTATGTTGAGTGTAACCTGATCAAGGTGAAGGATATCAGCGAAGATGTACTCGTGTTCGATATCCTTATAGTCAACAGAGAGCGCAATATTACGTTGCTCAGCAAGTGAAGATGTCATTGTAAGGATAGCATCACCACAGCCGTGAATAGTTGCATCTTTCTCTTCGATTGTTACCTTGCCAGACTCGATACGAGCCATATCAAGTACGTCATTGATAAGCTTGAGCAAGTGATTACTTGAGAGTTCAACCTTTGAAAGATAATCATCAGTTGTCTCTGGATCAGTTCTAACTTTCTTTCTCGCAAGATTGGTAAATCCAAGAATAGCATTCATTGGAGTTCTAATGTCATGAGACATATTGAAAAGGAAAGTAGATTTAGCATTATTTGCTGACTCTGCACGGGCACGTGCCTCATCAAGAAGCAAGTTGCGTTGCATCTCATAACGGGTCTTTTCATCAACGTTTTGGAAAGCAAGCACGCAAAGTTGTGTCTCATAGAAATCAGTATTTGCAACAACCTTGGTCCTATAAAACTCAACGCCTCTGTCTGTTACAATTCGAGCGTCAATATATGTCTGACAGTTTGCATCGAGCTCACGCTTTAAGTGATGAATTGAAAGGGCGTTGTAAAAATCCTCTCTATCCTCATCAACAACGTATGTCTCTGCAAGACGCATTACGCGCTCTGTGAATGAATCTGTGAATCCACCATACTCATCATCAAGTGAGCGGCTCAAATATCCACGTCTAAAGTCAATTACCTTACCTTCTGCAAGGTCAACCATCATGATATCTTCGTAGTTGTATGTGATGGAAGAAATTACAGCTTTTTGAATATCATTACGCTTCATCAAAATTGAGATGTAGACATAAACAATACCGATTGTACAACCAATGGCAATCATAGGTGTACCTGGAAGAAAGTACTGAATTACAAAACACGAAATTGGAGCAAGTGCAAAAAGTCCAAGCGCAACATCGCGTTCCTTGCTTGCGACAACCTTTTCGTTGTGAGCAACCAAGAAGGAACGGGCCGATGCAAACACAATATAGAAAAGACCAATTGCTGGCTGCAAGAAGTAAAGGGCACCTCTGTGGTAGGTGTTATTTGCATCAATGTAGAAAATGAAATTGTCACTGAAGAAAGCAGCAAATGACAATAATACAAGAACCATTATTGGGATTGCAAATACTACCTTCTTAATACGAGTGTTATAAAAATGAGTACCCATAATCCTTTCAGAATATCGGGACCAAGTATATGCTGTAATTCCCGAGAATGAGAAATACATTGCATTAAGGAAGATATTTAGGTTGTGTGACGATGCATCGCCTTCGATAAATGCCCACAAAAAGTCTGTGAACAAAAAAGTTATCTCGGCTAGGATAAGTGGTGTCATCCTAAACTTTATCATGCCACCTTCGCTACGCCAACCTAGCACCATCAAAACAAACAATACTGCTATACAAGTCGCATTAACGAGAGCATACAGGGCAATTCCGTCAATTAGTAATGTTGTACCTGCCAAAAATACCGCCTCACTTTCCGTGTTCTTATATTTTAACATATATAATATAAATAAACATTATAAAAGCCTCCCAAAAATGGGAGGCTTTCTTTGGTTATTTTAATTGTATGCTGACGCTGCTTTTGTTGTGAATTCCACAAGGCTTTTTGCCTTATAATTACCAAAACCATTAACCTGCTTGTATCCGTCCTCTGTCTTTTCAAATATTTGAACATCAAACTGTGAACCATTCTCTTTGTTTGGAATTGCAACTACTACATAGAAGTTATCTTCCCACTTAGTAAGCATCAACGTACCAAATAGTTTGTCGCGCTCAGTTTCATCCTCTGGCAAACTATCAATGCCGTTTATGAAGGCATCTTCACCATCTGAAACATATATTCCATTATCATCAATTAAAAGTCCTGGATTTTCTAATGCTTCAGACTTGTTACTTGCAGCACCATCTGCCATGCCCATATAAGGCGCATTCTCATTCTGTGCCTCATTAAATTTCGCCTTTTCTTCTGCTACAAATTCATCTACATTTGCAATATCGTTCGCACTTTTATTCTTTGGAAGGCCAGAGAAAAGAACTGGAACAGCAATTGCCATCAAGATTACAAAGCATGCTGCGATTGCCACCCACTGACGGCGCTTTTTCATAGCAACATTTACTTCTCTTGCTATTTCAAAGTTCTCATCAGCTTCCTCAATCAAACTGTCATCTATGTCAGAAAGCGCATCAAGGAGTACTTCTGCGCGCTCTTTTTCTGTCTTACTCATACTGCAATCCCCTCCGATTCAAGGTATTCTTTTAAAGCGGCGCGGGTGCGGTGCAGGGATACGGCGACGTTGTTTTGAGTGAGAGACATCTCACTCGCAATGTCGTCTATTGACGCACCGTACCAGTAGCGCTTGATGAACATCACACGCTTGTCGCTGTCCTGCGATTTCAAAAACGCAGACAGCGCGTGTGAAAGCATTGCGCTATCAAGCGCCTCGTCAGGCGAGCCATCGCCTGACGGCAAACTCTCGCACAGCTCATCGAGTAGCAACGAGATGTTGCCACCACCGTGCTTTTCACTATTGTTCTTCCTATACATATCAATCGACAAATTACGACTTATCCTACCAAGGAAAGTTTTTAGTTTAAGTGGAACCGTTGGAGGAATAGAATTCCAAGTTTTAAGGTAAGTATCATTTTCTATTTCCAGCGCATCATCGACCGAGCCCAGGATATTCTGAGCAATGGTTACAATGTATTTGCCAAACTTGGTTTTCGTCGCAGTTATGGCGTTTTCATCCCTTTTCAGATAGAGATCAACTATCTCTCTGTCCTCCATTTTTCACCCAACTTTCTATTCTGTAAAGGTGTCATCCTTTACACTCTTGGCTTTTTTCTTTGATTTAACCTTTTTTATTATAACATAGAGCACCAACAAGACCAAGCCCAAGATTAGTAGGTATGGGATATTTACGATGATAAAGGACACGATTGACTTAAATCCTTCGCCTATGTTATAGAAGCTTTCTTTGACGCCAATCCAGATTTTTGCAAAGTATCCTTCACCCGTTGG
>JAZRVV010000051.1:0-2155 GCA_045599345.1 Acutalibacteraceae bacterium | reverse complement strand
TATCAGTATAGCTATGGAAAGAACGACAATGCTTGATGTAAAACACTGGAAGATGTGTAGCCTAAAGCCAAATCCCATGGTGAAACGCAGAAATATACTTTCTGCTTAAAAATGAGTACAACAAATTGGACACCCTATTTCGGAAGTTAGTTGGCACTATAAATTAAGGCACAAAAAAGGCATAGGATTCCTTGCGTATGTCGCAGGAAATGAGTACCTTTAAGGTACCAAACAAAAAGACTCATAAACCCTATGCCAGTGCACAAAGTTAGTACATTTTTATCAGAGATCAGCACATTTTTCAAGAAAAATAATGCCGAAAGTGCAATGTTTACCATAATGAATGTGATTAAGGGTATTAAAATGAACGAGCAGACACTGTTCGGACGCAAGAGCAGATGCAATAGTGTGTATCCACTGCTGCATGTATTCCAGTTGCTGTTGATGTGTCCCTGTTTCATGATTCGTAATCCGTTTAACGTTATGGGCTCGAGCTTAGGCGGCAAGCTTGGTTGTGGTAAAGATGTTTTCTACGAGTTCCTCAACGATGCGCGTACCGACTGGCGAAAGCTCATGTACCATATCAACTCCCAGCTGTGGACAAAGATAAGAATCCGCAGTGACCACCAGGCTGTTGACACCTGCCTGATGATTGACGACACGGATTTTCCCAAGACCGGAAAGCGCATGGAGAATATAGGTCGTGTACACTCTCATCTTGAGCACAGGGCTATCCTTGGTTTCAAGGCACTCTTCCTCGGCATTACGGACGGAGTGAGTCAGATGCTTTTGGACTTTGCTATCCTTGGAGAGAAGGGAGAAAAGGGAAACTTTGGCATGAGCGCCAAAGAACTCTCCAAAAGGTATACTGCCGAAAGAGATGAGGACACGGCTCTTGCTTCCAGAATCAGTGAATATACCATGAGCAAGATAGACCTTACCATAGAGATGGTCAGACGTGCGATAACTCATAAGGTCAAATTCCGTTACATACTGGCAGACAGCTGGTTCACATGCGCAAAGATAATAAAGTTTGTCCGTGGTCGCCATATCAAATGTGACTATATCGGAATGATCAAGATTGGAGAGGCAAGCAAGACCAGATACCATTTCGAGAGGAAGGATCTCACGGCTCCAGCAATTATCAAGCTGCTTGACAAGAGGGGTGAGAAGAAGTATTCCCGCAAACTCAAATGCTGGTATATGAGTGCAGACGTAATCTTTGCTGATACAAACGTAAGACTCTTCTTCATACGCAGAAGCAAGCGAGGTCCTTGGAGCGGATTGCTTTGCACTGACCTGAAACTTGGCTTCTTCGAGGCCTATAAGGTTTATTCCAGGAGATGGTCCCTGGAGGTTGTGTTCAAAGAGAGCAAGGGACTGCTTGGCCTTGGCAAATGTCAGTCCAACAACTTTGCCGCCCAGATTGCCAGTACATCTCTTGTTGCATTGCAGTACAACGTACTCTCTGTCGTTAAGAGGTTCATGGCATACGAGACTATCGGAGAACTCTTCAGATTGGCTAATCAGGACAGCCATGAAATAACCATCAGCGAGAGGATATGGGGCGCAATCCTGGAACTGGTTGCTGCCATTACAAGAATCTTTAGTATTACTGACGAAGAAGTCCTTGAGGCTGTGGTTAACGAATCTGACGAACTTGCTCATATATGCGAATTATACAAATACAAAATGGTGAGTTAGGAACTCCCGAAACTTAAGTTTATCATAATATTTCGCCACCTCAAGAACGATACTGTCAGTAGTAAAGTCAACTAACGCCTTGTTCTGAGCTTGTGCATACACCAGTTCATATTGCATACGCTGCGATTTTGGCCACTCTGCTTTTCGTTTCTTGATGCCATCGAGGATAGAGAGTGCAGAGTCGGGCTGCGCATCAAGAAGTTGCTTCGCTTCGGCAATAGCCTTCTCTGCTCGCTCGTCATGAGCACATCCTGTAAAAAGAGTGGTGAAGAGAAACAGGATGATGAGGGATGATATGTAGTGTTGGTGTTTCATGGAATACAATTGATGATTGAGCGACATTTTGAGCGACTTAATCTTTTTGAGTTGATATTGTAACGTCATGTCGTGATGACAACATCCTCGTCCAAATTACTCCAGTTGTATTTTATTCTGGAAAAATCCATCGACC
>JAZRVV010000050.1:0-18085 GCA_045599345.1 Acutalibacteraceae bacterium | reverse complement strand
ATGGCCCGCCGCGTACTTGAAAGCGTGTCCAAACCACCTTGTAAAGGCACACTACGTTGTAAACACCTTGACAAGCTGCTTTGCCCACGCTTTTAGGCAATTATGGCGGAACAAAGGAAACCTTTGCTCCGCCACTCATTTACTCTTTCATCTCTTCAATTAATTTTTTCACCTTATCTAAAGGCAAATTTGTATTCTCTGCGATTTCTTCCTCAGAGTACTTTTGACGCTTGATCATATTTTTTGCTATTTCTATCGCTGTTTTTTCAGCTTGTTCTTCCAACATGCTATCCATAACTGGACCAAACATTCCCACAGCATCTTCCTCCTTCATGCATTTAATTGTAAGTTGACAAAATGATATTTTTATTATAAGATTTGCTTAACACAGAGCTGATGGGCGTGCCTCTTTTTTAAGACTGCCGCCAAGTCTAGGCCCTGTGTTTTTTATTTGTAAAACAAAAATAGCCTCAATATATATATCCCAAAATGAAGCAAAAACGGACGCATTTTCGACGAATGGTTAAAAAATAAGGACGAGCGGTAATTTTTCGACCGTTCGTCCCTTACTTTTGTATGTTTATTGTCAATTTCAACAAAATCGGGCTCCGCCACTCATTTACTGTTTTATTTCCTTTGCTATTTCCTCAATTTTATCAATAGGCATATTATGTGTTCTTGAAATCACATCATAACTAATGCCTTCGTTTAGCATATTTTTAACGTATTCAACATCACGCTCTTCAAACAATCTATCCATTACTGGACCATACATTCCCACTGTGTCGTCCTCCTTCATGCATTTAATCTTTTCTACTTTCTTACTGATTCTATTATAATGCATATTAGCTGGATTTTTGCAAGAAAAATCTTCCATTAAACGTCCAAGATCGTCATTTCCACGGTGTTCACCATTAACATAAATTACATTTACACCATATTCAAGCACATGCGAATGATTGTTTCGATTCGTCATTTGGAAGAAGTATTTTGGTTCTTTATCTCCAAAATAGTCTCGACGAGTAATAAAAATAATATAGTTTTCAGGCAAATCATCAACAGAAGCGCCTTCCTCTAAAAAATTTGTGTCAATCAAATCATTATAGAATCGTGCACGTCTTGGTTGCGCAAAGGAAGAATCATTTTGAATTTCAATATTGTAAATCTTTCCATTCGTATCCGTAGCCAAAACATCAACTATTCCTTCCTTTCCCTGTGAATTAAACAATCTCTTTTCTGTATCAATTTCTTTAACTTCCAAATCATCTTTTCCAAGAATAATTCTTAGCACTAATTCAGTGACATCCTTATCATCTTTAAAAACTGCCCTCATAAATGGATTGTCAAAAATAGTATACTCCGTTAATGCCTCTTGAATTTGTTCTACGTCCATAATTGTTCCTCCTTGAATCTTATAACATATTTTTCTTTTGAAATATTGGAATGCCTTTGTTTTGCCAAAACGAGATTACATATTCATATATTCGATCTCGTGCAACAATACAAAAGACATCATTCCCATTGGTTCTCTCTTTATATTTGTTCCCAACAAAAGTTGCGAGTTGTACATCAAGAGAGTTTGTGCTGCCAACCTTAACTTCAACGAAGTGAATAAAAGCAGATGAAGCAACAATCTTTTTATACGATTCAATAGATATTTTCCTTGCATTTTTGCTATAAAAAATGTAAACCTCATCACCAAAAGCAAGATTATCTATTCCAAGCAAGCCAGCATCACTGACATTTTCAAAATCAACAAAATATGTTGTCATCATTTCGCCTCGTTTCATTGACAATGTGTTAAAATTAGTCATATTTATATCGACACAGAGCTGATGGGCGTGCCTCTTTTTAAGACTGCCGCCAAGTCTAGGCCCTGTGTTTTTTTATTTAGAAAACAAAAAAATCCACAGGCAACCTTCAGATTGCTTGTGGATTGGTTATTTTTATAAGCATTCAATCAACTATCATCTAATCTCAAAGGTATCATACATTCGTTAGGTATTTAATTCATTATTATTTTAATACAAACTTATGTTCGAGTCAAATCGCAAAATCGAGCAAAAATTGTACAATATGCACAATGGGATTTCCGACGAACGGTCAAGATTGCCGTTAAGAGGTAAAAACAAGGGACGAACGGTAATTTTTCGACCGTTCGTCCCTTACTTTTATATGTTTATTGTCAATTTCAACAAAGTTAGGCTCTGCCGCACATCTATCCGCGGCTCACACATCAACATGACCCGCCACGTACTCAAGTCATTTAACAGCGTTAGGAACAATTTTCAGTTCAACATGACTATTCATTGCTTCTGCAAGGCGGATAATCATCTTTAATGTTGGATTACCCTTTCCGCTTTCTATCTTACTAATATCAGCTTGTGCCACGCCAGATATTTCAGAAAGTTCTGCTTGAGTGAGACGCGCATCACACCTTGCCTTCAGCAAAGCCTTTACCAATTCAGTTTCTGGCTGCATTTTTTCATATTCTTCTCTATATTTTGGATCTTCCATCAATTTTGCAAAAAACTCATCCGACTTCATTATCCTTCACCTCATTAACATACATATCTCTATACTTTTTAGCCAATTCAATTTCAAATTCCGACATTTTTTCACCTCATAATTTTAATAGGTTTAAACCTATATTGTCAATATTTCTATTTCAAAATATCTTCTAAATATATATCCCAAAATGAAGCAAAAACGGACGCATTTTCGACGAATGATTAAAAAATAAGGACGAACGGTAATTTTTCGACCGTTCGTCCCTTACTTTTGTATGTTTATTGTCAATTTCAACAAAGTTGATATCCCGCTGTAAGTCCCCTCTCGCTGAGACTTTTTATCACACAGGTCGGATTTCAATATCTAATCAGTTTTCTCTGTGATGTTGAGAGACGACCTGTTGCTTACTTGCTTTTGAGTACTTCCTTGTCAATCAACTTGAATCTATTAGCTGAAAGAAGAAGCATTGTTTGACCACCGATGAGGTCGGTTGGTGTCTCAACAAAGTCAAGAAGAACGTTGAGCGCCATAACGAGTGCCATACCGTCCATTGGTAGGTGGAGCTGAGCAAAGAGTACGGATATACTTGCGAGCGTACCACCTGGAATTGGAGGTGTGGCAACACCTAGAACAATGCTCATAAAGAATGCAGAAGCAAACCAAGAAACAGACGTAGGTACTGCGAATACTTCCGCAGTATAAATTGCCATTGTAAAGTAAAGTATTGAAACTGTTGGCTTAAATACTACCTGATTGAATGGCACGCCAAAGTTTGCAAGATTCTGCTTTACACCATACTTGTTAATACAAGTATTCATGTTTTCTGAGAATGCTGCAGCAGATGATGCTGTTGTGAGGCCTATGATAAATGTAGGCAAGAACTTCTTGATGTAAGTTCTAATATCAACATGCAAGGTGACCGCTACATCAATTGCATAAAAAGCAAGCATCAAAAGGCATGGTATCAAGTTAACGAAAAGCAACTTGTACGATGACTTAACCTGAGCAATTTCATTGCTGATAATGAGATCAAACAAACTACCAAATACAAAGAAAGGAACCAATCTACTGATAAAGTCCATTATGATTTGTACGAGATAGTTGAGCTGTTCAGCAATGAGAGCGACTGTTTGGGTCTTCTCACCTATCATAATCATCGCAATACCAAGGACTATGCCAAGGAAGAGGATTTGGAGAGTGTTACCCTCTGCAAAAGGTGTAAAGATATTGTCTGGAACTATTCCAATAATTACTTGGAATAAATCCTTAAAGCCTGATACACCTACGGTTCCGCCACTTTCAAAGGTAAAGAAGAACATTGATATTATACCTACAACTATAGTGAGGCCTGCAATATAGAGAAAATCTCGTATTGCCATCTTCTTACCCAAAACGTTGAAAGTAGAAGCATCACCAATGCTATAAATACCCCAAACAAGTGCAAAGAAAATCATAGGGCTCGCGATTGCAGACAAGAGGTTCATGAATGTGTCAAGGAGCGGAGAAAACAGGTCGTCGTTGATAAACGACACGATGTTTTCTGGTGCTTGACGACAGAGTAAACCGAATACAACAGCAAGCGCGATGGCAATAAGAAGGTTAGTCCATTCAGGAATGGACTTCTTCTTGAGCACGTAAGAGATAATATTGGTGCCGCGCGAATAGCGCCACACTGGGAGGACTCCCATGGTGGCGAGCGCGCTACGCATCATAACGCTCTCATCTTCCGCGTTATCGTTTTTGGCATACGGGTCATACATACGCTCCTCAACTTCGATAAGAACTTTGATTTTTCCAAAGTTCTTACCCATTCTGAGCGCAAAGTCTTGAGCCTCGCCAAATTCGTCGCGAAAACGAAGGAGCGTCTCCTCTACGCCAAGTGCAACCTTTTTCGCACTTGTCTTATCAACGGCAGCGCCGTCGTAGAAGGCTGTTACTTCTTCTACGGCGGTGCCTATGTTTTCTAAAGTTAATTTAGCTTCCATATTCTATTATTAGTCAATTGGAACAATCCAACCCTTGTTATCATCAATCTTGCCCCACTGCATGCCAGTGAGAGTGTCATAGAGCCACTGTGTTGTCTCGCCGATTTCAAAGTTGTTAATTGTGTACTTCTCATCGCCATAAGCGAGTTCACCAATTGGAGATACAACTGCTGCTGTACCTGTGCCCCAAGCTTCTTCAAGCTTGCCAGCACGAAGTGCATCAAAGAGCTCTTCAGCAGAGATTCTTCTCTCCTCTACAGGAATACCCTTATCACGAAGGAGTTCGATGCAAGACTTTCTTGTGATACCAGGAAGAATTGAGCCAATAAGCTGTGGTGTTACAACTGTACCATCAATCTTGAACATAACGTTCATAGCGCCAACTTCTTCGATATACTTCTGCTCAACACCGTCAAGCCAAAGAACCTGTGAGTAACCCTTAAGTTCTGCCTTGTGACCAGCACGAGTTGATGCAGCGTAGTTGCCGCCACACTTAGCATAACCTGTACCACCACGAACGGCACGAACGTCCTCTGTCTCAATCATAATCTTAACAGGGTTAATTCCCTCTGGATAATAGCTGCCAGATGGAGAACCGATGATGATGAACTGAGCCTTCTTAATTGTGTGAACGCCAAGTGTCTCGTCAATACCAAGAAGGAATGGACGGATGTAAAGAGATGTGCCCTCTGAATAAGGAACCCAATCCTTTTCAACCTCTACAAACTTCTTGATAGCTTCAAGCATATCCTCCTCAGGCATCTCTGGAAGGCAGAGACGGTCTGCTGAGCTGTTCATTCTCTTAACGTTTTCAATTGGTCTAAAGAGCTGAATCTTGCCATCAGCTGTTCTGTATGCCTTGAGGCCTTCGAAAATTTCACAACCATAGTGGAATACAGCTGTTCCTGGGCTGTAGCAGAGATCCTGGAAAGGAACTATGCGAGCATCATGCCACTGACCATCACTGTAATCCATGATGAACATGTGGTCTGAGAAAAGCTGACCAAAGCCAAGCTTTGATTCATCAGTTGGCTTTGCCTTTGGAGCAGTTGTTTTTTCAATTTTAATATCTAACATAACATTTGCCTCCTATTAAAGGTCATAACCTGTCTTGATTGCATCCTTGTTTACTTCAAGCAAATCCTGGTGACGTGCTGAAACGATCTTGCCAAGTACTACATCAATATTATCAAGGTCAATGCCTATCTCCTTGAGCATCTTGCCAGTGATAATCATGTTAGCAAGTGTTGGAATCTTTTTCTCAGCAGCCATACCTGTTGCTGGTACATAGAATACATCTACATCAGTACGCTCAACCTTACGCTCGATAAGTGTTGAGTCAACAAAGATTTTACCGCCAGGTACTACTTCATTTTCATATTTATCAAGAGATGGAAGGTTCATTACAACAAGCACGTCAGGCTTGTCAACGATTGGTGAACCTACTTCTTCATCTGAGATGATAACTGAGCAGTTTGCTGTACCACCACGCATCTCTGGACCATATGATGGGAGCCATGATACGTGCTTACCAGCGATGAGGCCCTCATATGCAAGGAATTTACCAGAAAAAAGGATGCCCTGGCCACCAAAGCCAGCGTAAAGAATATTAAGTGTGCTCATTACTTTTCTCCTCCCTCTGCATAGATGTCCTTATAAACACCAAGTGGATAGTAAGGAAGCATATCTGTCTCAACGAATTCAAGTGCCTTTGCTGGAGTGAGACCCCAGTTTGTAGGACAAGTTGAAACAACCTCAACGAGTGAGAAGCCCTTTCCATCGAGCTGGTTTTGGAATGCCTTTTTGATTGCAGCCTTTGCCTTTCTAATGTTGGCAACGTTGTTAACTGCAACACGCTCAAGGTATGCTGCGCCATCAACCTCAGAGAGGAGCTCGCAAACCTTGATTGGGTAACCAACAGCCTCTACGTTACGTCCGTAAGGAGAAGTCTGAGTTACCATGTTAGGAAGTGTTGTAGGAGCCATCTGGCCGCCTGTCATACCATAGATAGCGTTGTTAACGAAAATGACAGTGATGTTTTCGCGACGAGCAGCGCTGTGTACTGTTTCAGCAGTACCGATAGCAGCGAGGTCGCCATCGCCCTGATATGTAAATACTATCTTAGAAGGATCTGAACGTTTAACGCCTGTAGCAACAGCAGGTGCACGACCGTGAGCTGCCTGTACAAAGTCAACGTTGAAATAGTCATAAGCCATAACTGAGCAACCAACAGATGCAACACCAATTGTATCGCCCTCAATACCGAGTTCGTCGATTACTTCTGCTACGAGTCTGTGAATAATACCATGAGTGCAACCAGGACAATAGTGAAGTGGTGCATCAGTTAAAGCATGTGGCTTCTTGAATACTACGTCCATTAGTTTGCACCTCCTACTTCTTTAATCTTTGCAAGAACCTCTTCTGGGGATGGAATCATACCACCAACACGGTTGCAAAGGTAAACTGGTTTCTTGCACTTGATTGCAAGTTCAACATCTTCAATCATTTGGCCCATGCTCATCTCAACAGAGATGAATGCCTTGCACTGGTCTGCGCGAGCAAGAAGTGCATCCTTAGGGAATGGCCAGAGTGTGATTGGTCTAATCATACCAACCTTGATACCCTCTGCACGTGCAGCATTGATAGCGTTTCTTGCAACACGAGAAGAGATACCAAATGCAACGATACAATACTCAGCGTCATCCATTAAGTACTCTTCGTACATAACTTCGTCACGCTCGATTGCAGCGTACTTTTCATATCTTTCAAAATTCTTTATTTCAAGAAGGTCTGGCTTTAAATAGAGAGAGTTAACAATGTTGTGTTCTCTCTTCATTCCAGTACCTGTAAGTGCCCATGGCTTATCAACTGTCTTGATTTCAATATCATCAATCTCAACAGGCTCCATCATCTGGCCCATTGTACCATCGGCCAAGATCATAGCTACCATGCCATATTTATCAGCAAGTTCAAAGCCCTTGATTGTAAGAGCAGCCATCTCTTGAACAGATGCAGGAGCGAGAACCAAGTTGTGGTAGTCGCCGTGGCCGCCGGCTTTTGTTGCCTGCCAGTAGTCAGACTGTGAAGGCTGGATACCACCAAGGCCAGGGCCGCCACGCTCTACGTTAACAACGAGTGCTGGGAGGTCGCATCCTGCGAGGTATGAAATACCCTCCTGCTTAAGTGAAATTCCTGGTGATGAAGAAGAAGTCATAACTCTCTTACCAGTAGCACTTACGCCAATTACCATATTAATAGCGGCGATTTCAGACTCAGCCTGTAAAAATGTACCGCCGATTTTTGGCATACGCTTTGACATGTATGCCGCTACCTCTGTTTGAGGTGTGATTGGGTAACCAAAGTAATGTCTGCAGCCAGCACGAATAGCGGCTTCAGCTATTGCTTCATTACCTTTCATCAATACTTTCTCACCCATTAGTTACTCACCTCTCTACTGTGATAACGCAATCAGGGCACATAATTGCGCAAGAAGCACAACCAACGCACTCGTCCATATTAGTGCAAGTTGCTGGATGATGACCCTTTGCATTAAGTTTTTCTTCGTCGAGGGCAATGATGCCCTTTGGGCAGGCGCCAACGCAAAGACCGCAGCCCTTACATACGTCTGTCAAAAAAGTTACTTTTGCCATATTAAGAATCCTCCTCGAAGATCTTTTTCTGAAGTTTGATGTGGAAGATGTTGTCACCTTGAACTTCCAAGCCGTCCATGACAGTAGTCATGACAACTGGTAACCCCGTCATTGATGAAACAGCATTTGCATAATCAAATGATGCCTCAACATCTGCCACAGTTGTTTCTGCTCCCAAATTGGAATTGTTTACGATTCCTGTAAACTTGATTCCTGCCGCTTCCTCTATCTCCTCTTTAATCTCAAAACAAAGTTCAGGAGTTTTGGTAAGTGGTCTAAAGCAGTTGATTACAAAAAACATATCGTAGTTATCCTCAGCGAGCATCATATCACGGTAGCGGCCAAGCGCAAATGCGCCACGGTCGTCGCCGCCGATATCAAGCACGGCATATGAGGAGCGGTCATCAAACAGTGAATAGAGCGATCCAGGCAATGCCGGGAAGTCCACGTTTGATCCCGCATAGTCGGACGAAATAAGTGGAATGCCGTGAGCTAAAAGCTCGGCTTCACTGTCCTTCGTCCTAAAGTACGGATTAACTACATCTAAATCGGCGATGACGACCGGAAGACCACCGTCCTTTAAATGCAACGCATAGTTTACGGCGACGTTGGTCTTGCCGCTACCGTAGTGCCCTGCAAACAAAGTGACTCGTTTCAAGTCCTCACCTCCAAAATGATTACCTTATATTATAAATCTTTTCTTATAATCTTTCCACTAATAGTTTTAGGTAATTCGTCTTTAAATTCAACTATTCTTGGATATTTATAAGGAGCTGTCTTCTGCTTAACGTAATTTTGAATCTCTTTTTTGAGTTCATCTGATGGTTCTGTACCAGGAACAAGTACGATTGATGCCTTAACTACCTGACCACGAACCTCATCTGGTGCTGCAGAAACGCCACATTCAAGAACGTATGGGAGTTCCATGATAACGTTCTCAATTTCAAATGGTCCAATACGGTAACCAGATGACTTAATTACATCATCGATACGAGATACATACCAGAAGTAACCATCCTCATCCTTCCATGCTATATCACCTGTATGGTAATAACCGTCATGCCATACTTCCTTGGTGAGTTCCTTGTCCTTGTAATATCCAAGGAACAAGCCACAAGGAGCACCATTCTTGGTGCAGATACAGATTTCACCGTTTTCACCAACACCAACCTCTTTGCCATTTGCATCAAGGAGTGCAATGTCATAAGTTGGAACTGGTTTACCCATTGAGCCTGGCTTTGGAGACATACCAACAAGGTTGGCAATTGTAAGAGTTGTCTCTGTCTGGCCAAAGCCTTCCATAAGTTCAAGGCCTGTTGCCTTTTTAAACTGATAGAATACCTCTGGATTAAGTGCCTCACCAGCGATTGTTGCGTGCTCAATTGATGAGAGGTCGTACTTTGAGAGATCCTCTTTTATGAGCATGCGGTACATTGTTGGTGGTGCGCAGAATGTTGTAATGCCATACTGTGCAAAGAGTGGCAAGATATCCGCTGCATTAAATCGGTCAAAGTCATATACAAAGATTGCGCCTTCGTACATCCACTGACCATAGAGCTTACCCCAAAGGGCCTTGCCCCAACCAGTATCAGAAATTGTAAGGTGTACGCCGTTGCTGCGTACGCAGTGCCAATACTTCGCTGTATGAAAATGTCCAAGTGGATACTTGCATGAGTGAAGTGCCATTTTTGGATATCCAGATGTTCCTGATGTAAAGAACATGATCATTGGATCATCGCCGCACGCGCTGTCAGCTGTGCGGAGATATCTGCGGCTGAAGAGTTTGTATTCAGAGAAATCCTTCCAGCCATCTCTTGTTGCGCCGACAATAATCTTGTGCTCAAGTGTTGGTGCATTCACAACCGCATCAACTGCATCAGGAGTATTGTCGTCGCAAGTACAAACGATGGCTTTAACTCCAGCCGCATTGAAACGGTATTCAAAGTCATGGTCCTTAAGTTGGTGTGTTGCAGGTATTGCAATAGCACCAATCTTGTGAAGACCAAGGATAGCTACCCAGAATTCAAAGCGACGCTTCAAAACGAGCATTACCCTATCGCCTTTTTTAATTCCAAGTGAAGTGAAGTAATTTGCTGCCTGTGAAGACAAGTCCTTCATATCACGGAATGTATATCGTGCTTCATTCTTGTCTCTGTCAAGATGAATCATCGCAACCTTTTCAGGCTTGTTGCGTGCGATTTCATCTACAACATCGAATGCAAAGTTAAATTTATCCTCATCTCTGAACGAGATGGATACAGGAGCACCATTCTCTGCATCAACAGTTGTGATAAACTTCTCAACCTGAAGTTTCTCAGACTGTTTTGCGCGAACGATTGACTGCTCCTTGTAGAGTTCTTCTGTAACGTCGGAATTTAAGATGATAGAAAGGAATTTACATGGTGCACCATCAACAGCAAGTTCACCATGAGGAATTGATGATTTGAAATAAATAGAGTCACCTGAGTGAAGTGTCTCAATGTGGTCGCCTACCTGTACACGGAGTGAGCCCTTAATTACAAAGTTAAACTCGTGACCAGCGTGTTCAACAAGCTTAATTGGCTTGTCCTGAAGCGCCTCGTCATACTCATATACACAGAAATATGGGTCAGCAAGCTTGTCCTTGAAAAGTGGAGCCAAGTTCTGGATAGTAATGCCATCCTCACGTGCTGTTGTAAGTCCACCATTCCTGCGTGTAACAGTATAAGTAGACAAACGAGCAGACTGGCCCTCAAGCAAGTCAGCAAGACCAATATTAAATGCGAGTGCGCACTTGTGTACAAACGTAAATGGCAAATCAACAGTACCAGTCTCATAGAGCTCGTACTGCTCAGTTGACACCTCTGTCTTCTCCGCCATCTGTTCAACAGAGAAACCACAGATATCACGCATTTCCTTGATACGCTGTACAACTTCAAGAATCTGTTGTTGTTCCTTGTTTGCTGTCATCTTAAATCCTCCTAATATCAAAGAAGAAAATTAACAAAATAAATTAAAAAATAAAAAAATCGTCTCAAAGTGAAAACTTTGAGACGAATTAAAATCCGCGGTACCACTCAAATTGCATAGTAAAAACTATACCACTTTAAGGTCTAACAACCCTTTTGCACTAACGTAGCATTCACGTAAACCCCTACTAGGAATCGTTCAGGATTTCAGCTGCTGAAGTGATAGGTTAAACTTGAGTTCCAATGCATGCTCACACCAACCGCATGCTCTCTGAAAAAGGTCGTCAAAACCGTCTTCGTCATTGCCTTTAAATAATATACATATATTTAATATGCACAAATTCTAGCACTTTAACTTGTTGATGTCAACTATTTTATTCATCAACAGAAATATCCCATTGCTTTTCATCTGGGACAAATACTTTGCGCCTTTGTTTGCGCCTTCTACGCCAATCGACTTCCTTTTCAAAGTCGATTTGTTTTTTTGTCTTTTCCGGAGCGCGGTACGAACCGTCATTCTCCTCCATAAAGAGGTCCGGCGTAAACTTTTTCTTTTCAGAACCCGGACCAATCTTCTTTCGGATTTCCTCTATGCGCTCCTCTGTCGCCTTTTTGTACCTCGTTCTAAGTTGGTATGGCAACTCAATAAACAAGAGCGCCAAGAGGATCATACAGAGCGTTCCGACAGGCTTCTGAATAAACAGTAACGTTGCGCCAAAATATGGAACTATTTTTACAACATGTCCCACAATATCAGCAGGTTTAACAACACCTGGGTCAATCATATTATTGTTATCGCCCTTGGTCTTGTATCCTTCCTTTTTAACCTCAACAACCCTGTGAGTTACAAGTGCCTTTGATGGAGAGTCCTGATCAATAAATGTGATGATGTCTCCCTCTTGATAATGAGATTTCTCCTTGACGACTACAACGTCGGATATATCAATCTCCGGCAGCATACTACCGGACAGCACAACGGCGTATCCGTAACCACCTATCATAGGCATCGGTTTCTTAAGCACTTTACGTGCCACTACATTATAGAGGCTTACGAGCAGAACAATAATCAGTATCCAGTCAACAATTGTATCTATGATTCCCCAGATACGCCTACCTGTGTAATTCAGTTTCATCCTGCTCACCTCCTTAAAACTATACTTATATAATCTATTTTATTCACTCTACAAGTTTTGTCAATTTTCTCCCAAATTCGCCCTAAAAAATCAACACTTAAAAATCAAAAACCGAACAACTCGGTTTATATTAATAAACCATTAACAAACGCCAAAAACAACGTATTTAGGATACAAAATCATTGTTTTGTATCACACTCAAATGTTAAGAAAGTATTACTTTCTCAATTGAGAAAGCATTAATTTACAAAGCAATTTTTGGTTGGCACAAAACCGAACAACTATTTAAGGGGTGGTCAGGCTCCTTCCAAAAACTCCAAAAGGAGGTTGTTTCAAATGAGATTGAAAACAATGAATAATAAAGGATCGGCATTACTTTGGGTAATATTAGCCTCTATTATTATCACCATACTGTTGGGAGCAATATTGGCATCTAGCTACGCTTACTTCCATTATACAATGTATACTGTTAAGCGTCAGCAAGCATACTTCACAGCTAGATCTGCTATTTCTGTATTGCTTGAAGAATTCTCTTCTGTAAGACAACAGTATAATGATACTACTAAAACATATGAAGATGTTCCAATAGCTATATTGCCAGAGCAAAACAAAGAAATTGAAATCACAAATTTTGATTTTGGCAATAAGATGGGTGACGCCAAAGCAAAAATCTCTAGAAATGAAGATGATGAAGTAACAATTGACGTTACGGCTACCTATGTTGACCAAGACTACAACATGAAAGCTACTGTTATTCGTCAGCCAATATATTTCGGTGGTATTGCTGTTAAAGACTTAACACTCAACGGCAACTTTGTTTTAGGCGAAAATACTGATTTCTATTGGAATAATACAGAGAAATTTGATCCAGCAAAAAACAATTCTGGAAATTATACAATAACAATTAATGGTAACTTTGTATCAAAAGGTGACGCAACAATCCCTGCTGGAACAATTGTAGCAGGTCACAAATTTGCAAAATCTGTAGAATTTAAGAACGATGGTCTTCATTCTAAGAAGATTTGGAATTCAAGCGAGTATATCATTTCTAATAAAACTATTAAAGTTGATGATGAAGAGACAGAGTATAGCACAAATATTATCAATTCATTGAAAAACCTTACATCAACACATAGTTATTATTGCAATAATAATCATTCGAATGATACTTTTGGCCGTATGATTGGAATGACTGAGAAAGATCCTTTGTACCAGTTGCTTAAAGCTATAGGTTTGACTAATATCATGAATGATATAGCAGATAACAATCTCAGAATAACTAATTCCGAAAATGACGGACTTGCAATTCAGTATATAGAAATTTTATCACTTTCTACGTCATTAAGGAATGCAGTTACTGAAGCTAAACGAAATGCGCGTCCATTGATGGGTTACGTTTGGAGCCAAGTTGATGGATTCTTACAAGCACTTGATGGAATATCATATGATACTCTTGATGTATCATATATTGATTATACTTCAAGCGATGAAAACAACCGAGCTGATAAAGGTATAGTACCACTCACATACGCATTTGTACGTGGTGGTCCTGGTAAAGGATTAACATTACGTGTTCGTTATGGTAATGAACCTGGAAAGAGATCTGGCATTGCTCAGTTTAACGAGTGGATTACATCTAGCATTGACAATTTCATAAATAGATTATTCGATATTAACGAGAAACCTTCTTATATGGTCCTTTATCTCGAAGAAAATAGTACAGTAATACTTGGCTACAATGGAGATGGACGAAGAAGCAATGATAAAGAAGATTTGGTATTCTTGTATAGTATCTATGGTGGTCCAAATACACACGTAATCTTAGAAGACGGCGTTACAGTTCTTGGCGAGATTATTTGTGATGATCTTGAGATTAATGGCAATGCTCGATTGATTTATACATCAACAAATGGTGCACAGATAGCAAAGCAAAGAATTACTGATTATTGGGCCGTTTGTAACTATACAGATTAAGGAGGTAATTGCTAGTGAATGTTCTAAAAAGTAAAGGTGGCATGACCCTCGTTGAAGTAGTAATTGCAATTTTGATTTTTTCAATTGTTGGCATTACACTAATAAGCGGTTTTTCTACTGCAGCAAATATAACCACCAAAGGTATGAGATATAAAAATGCCAGTACTAACACATCATCCACTTTGGAGTTGGAAGAAGTTCAAACTTCAAAAGATGTAAATGTTACAACAACATTTGGTTATACGGACTCCAGCACTATAACATATTCATATAAGAATGGCACCGTGGAAGGTGAATTGTCAGCAGAGGGCATTTATGGCTTGAGTAAGGAAACGGGAACAGGCTTAACTTACAAAGAGTTTTATCCGAATATCTTACAATTTGATGTGGCTGCGGATGATATTAGCCCAGACAACAACAACAACTAGTATTAGAAAGGAAGAGTGACTATGTATAATTTAAAGAATAGTAAGCTCGGCATGACTCTTGTTGAAATGGTCATTTCCCTTGTAATACTCGGAATTATGATGTCATCAACAATGGGCCTGATTATTTCATCTAGCAATATATTTGTTGCTACTTCAAAATCTGCAGTAGACAGACAAGTAGGAAACTATATTTTTGCTAATTTGGAATCTATGATTAAATACTCTACACATATGAGTATTTATGATGCCAATGCCGTTCCAAAGGAAAAGAAAACTCAATCTGTATCTTTAGAGATAACAGATACAAATACCAATTCAGGTAAAATTTTATATAAGGGTAAAGAAGACGCAGAGCCATTCTACCTTTATGACAATGGTTTCTATGGTAACAGAACTGTTCAGTACACAATTGAAGAAGCTGGCAAAAAACATCAGCATGTTAAATTGACAGTAAAGGTTTTCCGTGATAATAAGCTTGTTTATTCAATTGATAAAATAATCAAGTGCATCAACCTTGCTTTAATTACTACTGGTTCTGATGCTAATATGATTAAGGATTACTCTACTAAAGGCGGTATCAATCAGTGCATCGCTTTCTCCGTTGATGAGATGCTTATTGCCGGTGGTAAAAATGCTTTCTCACTTGAGTATAAAGTAAATGAATATATTGGCAAATATAACCGCATTCTTGCTGAATATACTAATAAAGTAAATAATGTTTATGATTACTTTAAGCAGCAGATGGGTGATACAAGAGATGCTGATGGCGAAAGAATTTTAAAGAGTGTTTATACTGCTGCTATAAAATTGAGACATGATGCTGTTTTTGGAGATGGAACTGATGTTGCTCCAAGATGGGAAGGCGACGACCCAACTACTTATTTCAATTTAAGGAAGCATTATCAAGAAAAAATTAATGACTTGTTAAAGTTTACTCCATCAGCAGGCGTTGAGAATAAGGTAAAAACTATCAATACAACAGTATTGCAAACTCAAGCAGAAGTTAATTCGTACAACAATTCCAATGCAGCTAATTCTTTTGAAGATCATCCGCTTTATGGAGTTTTAGCAACAAAAGAAGAACTTTACACAGGCTTCCTTCTTACATATTATGATAAGAAGGATCCAAAGGGTACTATAACCAAGGATGAATATCCTCAGTTTGAAGATCCAGAAACTTTCTTTGCTGATACTTCGATTGAAAAGTACCTTTCACAAACTGGTAGCAAAAATGATCCTAACCAAATGGTTATCATGGCTTATTTCTATTCTCGTGTAAATGAGAACTATGGTAGCCTCTTTACAACTTCTAAAGCGAATAAAACTGTTTATGTTTATGATGGTTCACGCAGCGCCTCATATGATTCGAATCGTATTCACTGGGTAATGAGTGATAAGAACTTGCGTTCAACTCTTTATTCGTCAGGTGGCAATGAAACAGATAACGAAGTGATTTCAACCATCAATGGAAATCCAACAATCTATTCGATTGATGGCGCTAGTTACTATACCACAACTGTTTCACCAAATGCTAACGAACAAAATATCGGTTCATACACAGAACATAATTCACAGTATTATGATTACACAATAATTCGTGATCCAAATAGACAATCTGGTCAAACGGTCGCTAATAATATTATTTCTGTTTTAGGCGCTACTCAATTGGTAGACTCAACCAACGGTTGGTTTGGTTGGGGTGCCAAAGAAGGTAACTGTACAATTTCTAATGACTCTAATACTTGGGGTAGTTATTTTACAAATACAACTACCTATAGATTAAAGCCATGGTATGATTTAACTGAAGGTTGGTATTATTTTACTGAATCAGAAAATGGCGCTTGGGGAACTACATCTACACACTATTACTTCTTCTTCTTAAAGGCATATGATGATGCAACCGTTACTGATGACACAGAAGGTCAGATTACAACTTTGAATAGTGGTAGAGTTGCAGTTAAAGGCCAGGGAAAGAATGTACGTTTCACCAATAATAGTGAGATGGGATTTATTAACTTTACTTCTCAAAACTATAAGATGACCGGTCTGGCTTATAAACAGGCTCAGTTCTCTTTGAGCGAATCCGGAGAGAAGTATGCATATAGAACTTCTTATTATACTTTGGCAGCACACAAGTATGAGGATTATCTTCTTTATGGTGTTGACTGGAATTCTTGGTTCAAGGCTACACCAACAGGCTTGATTAATCAGTTTATGACAGGCTTTAGTAACTTGATTACTTGGTTGTTTACTGGTACAACAAAGCAAGATATCAATACAATTAGTGGTGCCAATGCAACGGAGTCTCTTGGTTTCCATGGACAGACAACTGTAAACAATCTTAATGCTAATATTGCATCCTATAATTTAGGTTGGGTTGTTTACAATGCTAGACGTGGTACATGGTACTATTTACCAGCTGAATCAAGTAGAATGAGTTCATTTACTTCTGGTCTTTCATTTACTTCACAGAAGGATTCACCAGAGCCACTTGATTGTAGCTTGAGAGATGGTATTTGGAGATCTTCTACTCAAATGCAGCAAGATATCAATACACGTAAATTGTCAGATACAGGTCTCTTTGGACTTTTAGACACGACATCAGATGCATTTTGGACTGCACTTCCTGTAGGAAATCAAGTTGAAGTAACTTTTGACTAATTAAATAGTTCTACAAAAAAAGAAGCGAGGCTTTTCAAATGATATGATTCCCCTTAAGTAGACAAGGTAAATAGGTTCTTTTGCAATAGTTGGGGTGGAAACTCCAATGAATGATGATTTGAGCTAATGTAGGTTCTTTTGCAATAGTTGGGGTGGAAACTCCAATGAATGATGATTTGAGCTAATGTAGAGCTATTGACTCGAAAGAGTCAATGGCTCTTTCTCTTTTCTCGGTTTCTGCCGGTCAAACGTATGCGGACATATGATGAAATGGTTGTCCGCTGCTTTAGTGGCACGCTCAAACCGAAGTGTCAAGGCACGCTTCGCTCTAAAGGCTTTGACACTCCGCTTTTCTCGTGTCATGGGCTGGATATCACCAGCAAAGGAAAACTTTGCTGGTCGCAATTAATCATTTTGAGTAGCCGTTAGGCTGCTCGTTGGTGTGAGAATATATGTAAAATACGGTTTCTGAATCTTCTAAAGTTTCTGTAACCATATGCATTTCTTTTAAGGACTTTAATCTTGTTGTTGCAACCTTCTGTGAATCCATTGGTGATTGGTGTCTCCATAGAGTTGAGTATCTCTGGTAGCCATCTATAGTAGGTTTCAGTACATCTTCTAAATTGAGGAATTTTAGCTTCACTTGTACTCGCCAGCCATTGCTTAAACATTGCTTGTTTTTCAAGTGGATCAGGGATTCTTGAGATTGTTTGTAGCCATTCTTTGTAAAAGTGACTGCGACTAAGATTGACAGATATGTCTAGCATAATCAGTACTTGCCTTTGGTTGTCTTGA
>JAZRVV010000049.1:0-3986 GCA_045599345.1 Acutalibacteraceae bacterium | reverse complement strand
GGGTATTGTAAAATGTTTTATGAATTTGTTCATTATATTTGGAGGATAAGATTATGGAAGAACATGAGGGCTTTACAGTCGGACTTGCACTGGTTGATGCTATCCCAGTAATTTTCTTTTCACTTAGCATGGTTATACTTGCCACAGCACTTGCTGGCTCTGGCATTACATTTTGGATTGTTTTAGTAGGAGCAATACTTATTGCGCTTTCAGGACTTTGCAAGGTGCTTTGGAAGCTCTTCCTTGGCCTTAAAATAGGCGACATCAAAATTTTAAATAAGATCTTTGTTCCATTTATGGCAAGCGGATTTATGATTGCTATAGTTGGCGCAATTGTTGGCACATTTACCCATGTTATCAAGTGGGGCGGAGTAGTTCGCGCTATTGTTTCAATCCCAGCACTTATTTTCTTTATCCTTGGTTTTGCTGGTATGGGCGTCATGGGCTATGTCAAGTCAACTAACAAGCGTGAGGAGTTCAACAAGGACGCTAAAAAGAACTGGATTGCACAGTTTGTAAACGGATTTGCACAGGGAATGATGTTCCTTGGTATTTTCTTTGCAACAAAAGGTTGACAAATTATTATTAGATAATTAAAATATCACCATAAACCGATGAGTAAGAGTAGTAGGTTTTACTGATGCTAATAGAGAGTCGCGGACGGTGGAAGCGTGACAACTTAGGTAATTCTGAATGGGCTTACGAGGGCGACCTGAACTTATAGTAGGGAAGACGGAGTAGTTTCACGTTATAGGAACTTGCGTATGTTAGTACGAAAAGTGGTCACGCAAGTGGCAAGCCGGGTGGCACCGCAGGTAATTTACCTGTCCCAGCATTTATTGTTGGGACAGTTTTTTTATACTCCCAACAGAATGAAAGGAGTCAAACAAAATGGCAGAAAAATTCGATTTTACAAACTATTTCAAAGAGTATCCAGATGAAAATGGTTTCTTCGGTCCTTATGGTGGAGCATTCATTGCGCCAGAGCTTAAGGCAGCAATGGATGAAATAAATGAGGCTTATTTCACAATTTGTAAGTCTTCAAAGTTCATCGCTGAACTTCGCGAAATCAGAAAGAACTTCCAGGGTAGACCAACACCTATCACATACTGTGAGAATTTATCAAGGTCTATTGGTGATGTTCAGATTTACGTAAAGCGTGAGGATTTAAATCACTCTGGTGCGCATAAACTTAATCACTGCATGGGCGAGGCCCTTCTTGCAAAGTACATGGGCAAGAAAAAGGTAATCGCCGAGACGGGTGCTGGACAGCACGGTGTTGCACTTGCAACAGCAGCTGCTCATTTCGGCCTTGAGTGTGATATTTATATGGGTGCTGTTGATATCAAGAAACAGGCACCAAATGTTGCACGTATGAAAATCATGGGTGCAAACGTAATTGAGGTAACAGATGGCCTTCAGACACTCAAAGAGGCCGTTGACGCAGCATTTGCTGCATATGCAAAAGAGTACAATGATTGTATCTATTGCATAGGTTCAGTTTTGGGCCCTCATCCTTTCCCAATGATGGTTCGTGACTTCCAGTCAGTAGTTGGATTTGAAGCACACGATCAATTCCTTGAGATGACAGGAGAACTTCCTGATTCTGTTGTAGCATGTGTAGGTGGCGGTTCTAATGCTGCTGGTTTCTTCTCTGGATTCCTCTCAGATCCAGTTAAGATTTACGGTGTAGAACCACTTGGCCGTGGCGAAAAGCTTGGCGATCACGCTGCAAGTCTCAAGTACGGCGAGGAAGGCATTATGCATGGCTTTAACAGCATCATGCTCAAGGATGAAAATGGCGAGCCAGCTCCAGTATACTCATGCGCTTCTGGTCTTGACTATCCATCATCTGGTCCTGAGCACGCATTCTGGAAGTCAATAGACAGAGTAATTTATGATGTAATCGATGACGAGGCTGCAATTGATGCATTCTTTGAACTTTCAAAGCGCGAGGGTATCATCCCAGCAGTAGAGAGTTCACATGCAGTAGCATACGCTATGAAACTTGCTCGTGAGCAGCGTCACGGTTCAATCCTTGTAAACCTCTCTGGTCGCGGTGACAAGGATATGGATTATGTAATCGAGACATTCGGTCTCAGATAATTTGATAAATAAAAAAGGAACTTGTCGTTCATTCGACAAGTTCCTAATTTTTTTCTTCACTTTTTTCGCGTCGTTTAAGAATTACTGAAAGTGCAATCATACTGAATCCTGAAACAAAGAGGATTACAACAAGAGGCACCATGAACGCGGATGAGAATGGGTCGCCAACGTTGCTACCAAGGGAAGTAACTGAAACGACTCTGAGTGAAATTCCAAGTGCTGAAAGCACCATGTATTTCCAAAAATCATAACCCATTTTGCCATACATCTGGCTTATTGGGTTGAGCGGTACAGTAGGTACCAAGCGAAGTATAAAGAGGAGGAGAGGATTGCCAGTGCCATATCCGTTTTCCTCATCTTGGATGTACTTCCACAAAAGTTTTGAATGCTTTACGAGTTTGGAAATGTTACCTTCACCAATGTGACCGCCCCAGAAATACTTGATTGTAAACATCAGGCAGTAACCCAAGAGGTTGATTGTAACAGCCAGTGGGAATGGGAAGATAAGGGCTGTGACAAGGCAAGTAAACGACGCGGGGATCAGGGCGATTATCGATTTTATTGAAAACAGTAATAGGATTGAGATGACAATAACAAACTTGTTAGGTATCTCGGCAATTGAGTTTTCAAAGCGTTCAATGAAACTCTGGAATTTGATGTATATCTTTTGCGCTTTTGTGAGCCCCGAGAAATTTTTGATGTTCTCAGCAAGCTTTTGCGCTGGAGTTTCAGTTTGATCAAGTTGACGCTCAAGCTCCCTTTGCTTAGCATCGTCAATATAGTTGCCGATTGCAGTGCCTTCTACTAGGTGCTCGAATGGTTCAGATATGGATTTAAAGTCAAGGAGTTTGCTTGTGTAAGCAAGAGCAAGGGCCAAAATAATCAGTATGATTCCGATAAAGTTTACGAGCCTATTTGACTGCTTGTTTTTTACCAATCGCGCACCTCCTTTAGACACAATATATTGTATAGTAATACAGAGTAATTATACCAAAAAAAGCATATATGGTCAACAAAACGGTAGCCAAAAATGAGGGCCTTCACTTGTTGAATTTTACAACTAATTATGTAATAATAATATTTAGTTTATAATTCTTGGAAGGAGACGGAAGATTATGACAAACCAGGAACTTGAAAAACTCATCGAAGGTAAAGAAACCCTCTTCAGAGCGCGCTCTTCAGATGTCTTTGACATTGGGGATGAAAAGGTTTTAAAACTCTATCACGAGGACGTAGATGATGAGAGTTTAAAGATTGAGTATGACAATACTTGCACAGCTTTTGAAAAGGGCTGCACACCTATGGAATGCTTTGGTATGTTCAAGGTAAACGGACGTAATGGACTTGTTTTCAAAAAGCTCTATGGTATTTCACTTACCGATGCTCCTACAAAAATTAGCCCAGCATATCTTTTCAAGGGCGGTCCAATAATTGCTGAGCAGCATGCAATGGTTCATAGCCAGATTACACCTAATCTCCGTGACGTTAGGGAGGTTGCTGTAAACACTATCAATAAGGAAGTTGAGGCTTTCTCATTCCTTTCAGATGATGAGAGGACAAAGGCTATCGATTATATCAATTCACTTCCTGCAGCTGACAATATGATTCACCTTGATTTCCATACTGACAATATTATGGTTAATAAGGAGACAGGCGCAATCCAGACAATCGACTGGATGACAGCATGTAAGGGCGACCCACGTTGTGAGGTTGCTATGATGAATTGGCTCTTCCATGATGCAGAGCTCTTCCCAGGCTGTTCAAAGCTTGAACTCTTGCTCTATGGAACAATTCGCGTATTTATCTTTAACAAGTACATGAAGGCATACACTAAAATTACAGGTATCGAAAAGGCTGAATCCAAGCCTTGGGACCTTGTG
>JAZRVV010000048.1:0-2325 GCA_045599345.1 Acutalibacteraceae bacterium | reverse complement strand
GCATAGAGAACGTTGTCAAGCGATTCCTTGATAGCTGTGATTGGTCAGGAATGTCAGAATCACGCATTGGCACCCATAGATCCTGGACAAATCTCTTTGCCACCAGAGATGCTATCTTTGACCAATCATACATCGATACCTTCCTTACTGCAGTTGATGAAATGTCAGGCGGTACAGACAATACCGTTTCCCTTTGTGGCTCCAACGGTTGTGCCGACCAACTCACGAATTGGGATGGCACGAAGAAACTTGGTTTGGCTGCACCAGAGAAGAAGAAAAATGGCAAAGGTTTTGGATATTAGAAAAACCTGTCAGGAAAGATTGAAAACTGCGACGGAATAGTGCGACATTGCAGCTTAAAGCATTGCCCGTCTCGTACATTATTTATATCTTTGCCCGAAAAATGGAAAAGAAACGCGAGATAAGTGCTATACACGCGTTAAATATGTGTTAAAAGCCTCCGTAAAGGCATCAGTTGTCAAGATAATTTGCTATATTTATGCTGGAATTTCGGTTCCCTACATTATTGGAATGGCATATTGTCAATTGATTCGTCACTCAAAATCGCCAAAACAACGAGAACAAAGATCAAGACAACTGATGCTCTTCCCTGTCAGTGTATATGTGTGCCTCGCACCAATTGGGGCATCCTCATACTCAGACAGGCGTGGAAGAAGTATCTTCTTGTTCTTTTTGTTTGAGGCGTTTGGCGATGCCTGAGTGATGGGGACGGACGATATGGATGCCGCGCCTTTTTTCGTATCACTAAAAACCTTGAGCCTATGGCAAACTACTATTGCGAATATTGCGGACACCGCTTCGCAGACGTACGACAACTCGTCAGCGCCACCTGCTCTCGCCATCCTGACGGAAGCAACCGAGGCCTCCACAAACTCTATGAAGGCACAGAGAAATCCAAATACACCTGCAGGTATTGCGGTCACACTTTTGTTTCCATCATGCAAATGGTAGGAGCTACCTGTGCATATCATCCAAATGGAAGTAATAAAGGGGCACATGCGCCTGCATTGTAAATACAATTTTAATCCTATATATATGAACGAAACATTTGAAGATATCCTGACTTCTACATTGGAAGTATTGGAACAGAACCCAGACATGGACATCAATAAATTGGTGGACGTGCAAGCAGAAAAGTATGGAATGTCAGAAGAAGTAAAGGTAACTATTGATGATACATTTGCTTGTCTTGATAAGTTTGCAGAATTAGGTCAATCTCTTGCTGATGCACGCAAAGATGGCTTAACTCGTGAGCAGTGGCTTGTGCAACAGGTGGAACGCATGACCGAAGGTCGCACTCAGGACGAGAAAGATGCTGTTGCTACTGCCATTATAGAATCTATGGAGCAGCATGTGGAGAGTGAAGTTGAAAATGCTAACCTTGAAAACGAATAAGCCATGGACATCATAAAGTTTGCAAACGAGAATTACGGGGATTTCGTAAAGAGAGCTAATCCTGCAATGAATAAGATGACTGCTCTGCAGACATTGCTCAGTGGTAAAGAGCTATCAAATGAAGAAGTCCCTCTGATAAAGGAATTTAAGGTGGTTAAGGATTTCCTTGAGCTTCCGATGGGAGACAAGAAGGAGGTTGCACTTAAGAAAGCATTTGCTACAGCTGTTACTATTGCTAAGGACAAAGGAGTCCTACCTTTTGAGGTTAACTCTTCAGAACAGATTGCTACACTTGTTGACGATGGTCTCACCAGAATGAAAACGGCATACCAGGTAGCAACAGGTAAGATTGATGCCTACCAGGCTATAGACACATTGGTTGATAGGCTTGCGATTAGAATTGTTGGTATAGCAGACCGGGTAATAGAAAAGGGAACACCTCTTGTCGTGGATAAACTCTGTAAGGCAATGAGCAAGCATCCTTACACTATGGCTCTTGTTCCATTTGTAAAAGCTTCAGAGAAGTATATCGCCCCTGTTGCAAAAGCAGCTGTACGTGCCGGTATCGCTGCTGTAGCAAAAGTAGCAAAGCCTATATTGAACAAGGCTGTAGATACAGTAAAAGCTGCAGGTAAGAAGATAATGTCTTGGCTTAACGCATAGAAAACATGAAGCTTATCCCCAAAGCACGTCCAGTGCGCATACGTATCTCATCTGGTGGGATGGAACATTTGACGCTTGATTCATTAAAAAGTCACTTTGATGTTTCAGCAATTATTCCTATGATAAATGATGGCAGATTACTACGCTGGTTGAAACAGCGTGGTGAATCTGCCGTTGCTGAAATGATAGAAACAGCAGATGAAATAAATGATACAGATGTCCTGAAGATCTTTTTCCCCGAATTAA
>JAZRVV010000047.1:0-14142 GCA_045599345.1 Acutalibacteraceae bacterium | reverse complement strand
TATTTACCTCTGGCTTTAATACAGATGCTTTATTTACTCTCACAACTAAAGCTGAAGTAACACAAGTGTATCCTTCAGCCTCAACACCTTCAGCCTTGACATAATAAACGCCTGCATCAGTTGGTACACTTGGATTATTACTACTATCTAATACTTCATTATTACACTCTATATCAGAGTAGAAATGATACTTAACAACGTTTGAAGGAAGTTCAATACCATCTAAATCTGTAGAAAAACTAAATTCATCCAAATCAATTGGTTCTCCCGAATATACCGGTCTATTTGATGATGATATTGTTGCATCGCTAATATCAATAATAGGAAACGTATTCAAGAATTCGGCAGTCATATGATTGTCATATGCTACACCATTTACTGTAGCAGTCCACAACTTGTAATCACTTACACCTTGAATAATGTCCTTAGATTGAAGGTTGATAGTATAACCAGCACTTGGAGTTGTTACAACATTTTCTATTGGTGTTTCTTTGAGAGTCATAGAATAACTATTATTTGTTGGGTCTAGATTCAACATTGTTGAAGCAGTACCTGCTCCATTTGAATCAAGATTAATAACCTTACTATCCGTAAAATCACCAGTTAGATTACACGTTACTGTATTTGCCATTGTTGGATCATAATACTTAGATGTCTCATCGATATCTATCCTATAAGTATTTGCCAAAATACAATCAGAAACATTGTATGTAAGACATCCAGCACAGTTAATATCAATTACAACATCAAGTTTCAATATTACTGTCTGTGTGCCAACACCTTCAACATTTATATCTGTTACAAAATAAGTTGTGTAATTATTCAAGTTATCAAGATACGAATCATCCCATTCAGTACCTTTGCCAGCGGAAACACCTTTAGAACCAGCCACATAGGTTTTTCCACCTATTGTTCTATCATCCCTCAAAGTTGGTTCATAGGACCTACTAGAATCAAGAATACCGATTATCATTTCATTTGTGACACTTCCACCTATAAGTGTCAATTTATTCCTTGCTTCAGCATTAGGTGTCGATGGAATTTTTACTTCGTCAACTTTAAATGTCGCAAATTTGTCATTCTTATCTTGAATTTCCAAATACATCTTCCATTTACTATCGGTATTTTTAAAATCAATTTTAACCGGTTTTATACTTCCGTCTGAAAGAACAAAACTAGCTTCAATATAATTTATGTTTGTCGCAATTGAACCTGCCCAATAGTCATTATCAGTATCGATGCCAAAGTTATATGCTTTCGCAGTATCCGAAAATAGAACTACGCCATCCAATGCATTAATTTTTTCAGAGTTAGTAGAGTAGGAATCTGTAAAACCAGGGTCTCCAATCCAGTGAGGAATATGCATAGTATCAGTACTTGATGAAGCCATATGAAAATTAGAAGGATCAGCATAAGTTTTATCAATAGTATATGAGAAATCCTTAACATATAAATTGTCCGCTGTAGCATGAATGCTGCTTAATGGCAGTAATCCCAAAATAATAGATAATGAGATTAATGCAGCAATAATTTTAACAAAATTACCATTTTTGATAGACATTTGCACACAACCTTTTCTGTTTAAGTATAACTATCTAAATTTTACTATATAGGTTGATTCAATACAATGATTTGCATGGTGTAAAAAAATAAACGAAAGCCCCTGCTGAAAAATCAGCAAGGGCTTAAAATTTATCTTTATTCCCACTCGATTGTAGCGACTGGTTTTTCAGAGATGTCCCAAAGTACACGGTTAACGCCTGGAATCTTAACAATGCGATCACGCATAGCGCAAAGTGTCTCAAATGGAATCTCTGGAACTGTAACAACAACAGCATCTGTTGTGTTAACGGCACGGATAACAACTGCCCAACCCATGTAACGCTGACCAACACCATCAACATACTTGATACCTGTTGACTGGATGTCTGGGATAGCGCAGAAATACTGCCATGGTGTCTCTGGGAGCTTTTCAATCTCCTCACGAACAATTGCATCAGCCTCACGAAGTGCCTCAAGTCTGTCACGTGTGATTGCGCCTACGCAACGAACACCAAGACCAGGACCTGGGAATGGCTGACGATATACCATACCATCAGGAAGGCCAAGAACCTTACCAACGATACGTACTTCGTCCTTGTAAAGGAACTTAACTGGCTCTACAAGCTCAAAGTCAAGCTCTGGTGGAAGTCCACCAACGTTGTGGTGAGCCTTGACACCGTTTGATTCCAAGATGTCAGGATAGATTGTACCCTGGCCAAGGAATTTAACGCCCTCAAGCTTTGAGGCCTCCTCAGCAAATACATCGATAAATTCCTTACCGATAATCTTGCGCTTGGTTTCTGGATCATCAACACCAGCAAGCTTATCAAGGAATCTGTCAACTGCATCTACATAGATGAGGTTTGCATCCATCTGGTTTTTGAATACTTCTACAACCTGCTCTGGCTCGCCCTTTCTAAGAAGGCCATGGTTTACATGTACGCAAACGAGCTGCTTGCCGATTGCTTTTATGAGAAGTGCAGCAACTACAGATGAGTCAACGCCACCTGAAAGTGCAAGGAGCACTTTGCCGTCACCTACTTGATTGCGAATAAGTTCAACCTGCTCATCGATGAACGCATTAGCCTGTTCAGTGGTAGTAATGCGGTCAAGGTCAGCTGGACGAACGTTAGAAGTCATATCCATCATAATAAAAGTTCTCCTACAATTAGTTTGTGTAGTTGTCGAAATAGCCCTGAACAAGAACTACTGGTGTACCCTTATCACCTGAACCAGATGTAAGGTCACAAAGTGAACCAATAAGGTCTGTGAGCTGACGTGGTGTTGTTCCCTGAGAAGCCATATTACCAACAAGGTTGTCACCCTTTGATTTAATGCTCTCAGAAATAGCCTTTTTAAGTTCCTCACCAGAGAGGTCCTTATAGTCGTTATCTGCAAGGTACTTGAGTTTGAGCTCGTTTGGTGTACCGATGAGGCCATCTGTGAATGCTGGGGAAACAACTGGGTCAGCAAGTTCCCAAATCTTGCCCTGAGGATCCTTGAAAGCACCGTCGCCGTAAACCATTACTTCAACGTGCTTGCCTGTTGCCTTGAGGATGCGATCCTGTACATCAAGTACAAGGTCCTTGCACTCTCTTGGGAAGAGCTTAATCTTGTCCTCAGTAGACTTGTTAGAACCAAGAAGACCATACTTCTCATTGCAACCGCTACCATTTACTGGAGCGTTCATGATATCGTCAAGACCACATACAACCTTGGCACCAGCATCACGAAGAATTCTCTTGGTACGAGCTCTTGTGTGGATGTCACAGTTGATGATGCAATCTGTATAATCAAGGATTGTCTTTGCCTGGTTTGCGAAAACTACCTCAACTTCTGCGCCTTCTTCACGGCAGAGGTCTGAGTAATATGCAACATAGTCAACACCAGTGAACTCGTGCTTGTTTTCGCCAAAGAGTTCTCTGTACTTTTCAAGAGAAAGTACATCTGAATATGGGTTGATGCCAGCTTCGTCAATCTTGTCAAGAGATACAAGGCTGTTACCAACTTCGTCTGATGGATAAGAAAGCATTAATACTATTTTCTTGCAACCACGAGCTATACCACGAAGGCAGATAGCAAAACGGTTACGTGAAAGGATTGGGAAGATAACACCTACTGTTTCTCCACCAAGCTTTGCCTTAACATCAGCAGCGATATCGTCTACTGATGCATAGTTACCCTGTGAACGAGCAACGATTGATTCTGTTATTGAAATTACATCACGGTCATTGAGCTCAAAGCCCTCAAACTGAGCTGCCTCTACTACAGAAGTAGCTACGATTTCAGCAAGGTTGTCACCCTCACGAATGATTGGACAACGGATGCCGCGTGATACTGTTCCTACTCTTCTCTCATATTGATCCATTTGTAAGGACTCCTTTTATTAAGAATACGTGAACATTATACAACAATGGCCCACAAAAAAGTAATACCTTATATAACAAATTTTGCCAAATGTTATATAAGGTATTTTGTGTAAATATTCTAAATGGTTATAACAACCTTGTTATAACAACTCAATTGTTTTCCTCGAGCGCTTTGATTTCATCCCTGTAATGTGCCGCAAGTTCAAAGTCCAGAACACGCGCAGCTGCGTGCATTGCGCGGGTAAGCTCGTTGATTGCGGCAGCCTTTTCTGCCTTGGTCATGCGCATGCCAGACTTGGATTTCTCCTTCTCTACCTTGGATGTTATTTCTATGACATCTCTTACATCCTTAATAATTGTTTTAGGCACAATGCCGTGTTCCTCATTGTAGCGTTGCTGAATGTCACGGCGGCGGAACGTCTCGGTCAGAGCGCGTTCCATAGACGGCGTGACGCTGTCAGCATACATGATGACCTCGCCGTTGGCATTACGCGCAGCGCGGCCTATCGTCTGTACCAAGGAGGTTTCTGAACGAAGGAAGCCTTCCTTGTCAGCATCAAGGATGGCGACAAGTGAAACCTCTGGTATGTCGAGGCCTTCGCGCAAAAGATTAATGCCAACGAGTACATCGAACTCACCAAGTCGCAAATCACGTATGATTTGCATGCGTTCGATGGTATCAATATCGTGGTGCATATAGCGCACACGAATTCCATAGTTTTCAAAGTATGATGTGAGGTCCTCTGCCATCTTTTTTGTAAGAGTTGTAACAAGGACTCTCTCACCACGTTCTGTGCGCATATTGATTTGAGATATAAGGTCATCGATTTGACCTTCAACTGGCTTTACGGTAACCATTGGGTCCAAAAGGCCAGTTGGCCTTATAAGCTGCTCTACTATTTGAGTGGATTTCTCACGCTCAAAATCACCTGGAGTCGCTGATACAAATACGACCTGATTAATATGGGAATAGAACTCCTTGAAATTGAGTGGTCTGTTGTCAAAAGCAGATGGAAGTCTGAAACCAAACTCAACCAAGTTTTCCTTCCTTGCCCTATCTCCTCCAAACATACCACGAACCTGTGGCAGTGTTACATGCGCCTCATCAACAAAGAGCAAGAAATCATCTGGGAAGAAATCAAGTAGTGTATATGGTGTTGAGCCAGGCGCACGGCGTGAGAGAACACGTGAGTAATTCTCGATGCCTGTGCAAAATCCTGTCTCACGTAGCATCTCCATATCATATTCTGTGCGCTGCTTGATGCGCTGTGCCTCAATGAGTTTGCCCTCATTTTCAAAATATGCTACGCGCTCAAAGCACTCCTGCATAATATCATGGATGGCATCTTCGCGCGTATCTGCATCAACTACATAGTGTGATGCTGGATATATTGCTACGTGTTGTAATCTTGTTTTAACATCCCCAGTCAATGGATTGATTTCTGATATCTGATCAATCTCATCGCCAAAGAACTCGACACGGATTGCAAGTTCACTATATCCTGACGGGAATATCTCAACCGTGTCTCCGCGCACGCGGAACTTGTCACGGATAAAATTGATGTCGTTACGCTCGTACTGAAGTTCTACGAGCTTACGCATCAAATCATCTCGTGACTTCTCCATGCCTGGGCGCAGAGAAATCATCATATTCTTGTATGTATCAGGGTCACCAATAGAATAGATACAAGAAACAGATGCAACGATAATTACGTCTCGCCTCTCAGACAGCGAGAATGTTGCTGAGTGACGTAAACGATCTATCTCATCATTGATTGATGAATCCTTTTCGATATATGTGTCTGTTGTTGGCACATATGCCTCTGGCTGATAATAATCATAGTATGAGACAAAATACTCAACAGCATTGTCTGGGAACATCTCACGAAACTCTGAGCAAAGCTGAGCCGCCAATGTCTTGTTGTGAGCGAGAACAAGCGTAGGCTTGTTAACGCGCTCAATGATATTGGCCATTGTAAATGTCTTACCAGAACCTGTTACACCAAGGAGTGTCTGCTCCTTGTAACCCTTGTTGATACCATCAACAAGCTTGTCTATTGCCTCAGGCTGATCACCAGTTGGTTTGAATTTCGAATGAAGTACGAACTTGTCCAAAGAGCACACCTCCCTTTAAATAAATTAACATTCCATATAATAACACAAAGAACCCTTGTGAACAACTCACAAGGGTTCTTTTGGACACTTAACTATTTTGTTGCAATGAATGAATATGAAGCGCCAGCTTCTGCCTTAATAGTATTGATACCTTCTGAGGCCATGTCTTCACCAATGTAAAGAGCCCAGTATGTCTGTGTCTCGTTCCAGTCATAAGTGATACCTGAAACTGTGTTGTAAAGGCCGTCTTCGCTGTACTCAACGATACCAGCAGCAACAAGTGCATCAGCAACTGTGTCGCCTTCATTGAAAGCTATTGCTGTTGTCTGCTCGTTACCTTCAATGTCTTTAACTGTAAAGTCAAACTTGAGGTCACCTGCAGGAGCTGCAGCCTTAGTTGTGTCAGCTGCCTTTTGCTCTGGTGCCTGAGTAGCACATGCTGCAAAAGCAAATACCATTACGAGTGAGAGTACGATTGCGATAAATTTTTTCATAATTTTTATTCCTCCTAAAAATTAATACCGTATTTTATTTTCACCCTGGACAGTTTTTTGAGTATCGGTCCAGAAAGGATGAACATAGTTACTGCAGTAGATATTGCCATTGATAGGTTTGGCACTACTCCTGCAAGATACAAAGGAATCACCTTTTTGAGTGTTGGATTACTTAGCATCCAAAAGACCGAACTTGTATCAAGTATCGGTCCGACAATTACTAGTGTCACAACAAAGCCTAGTATAGTTGCTGGGATGCGCTTGGTGCCGTCGATTAAATGGGCCTTTGACACAAGGCCAGCAATAATACCGGCTACACCCCATCCCAGCATCTGCCACAAGGTCCACGGGCCTTGTGAGAAAAAGAAGTTGGAAACAAGTGCCGACAGCGCGCCAACCATAAATCCAGTAGAAGAACCAAAAGCAAAACCTGCGATCATGATGAATGCGATAACTGGTTTTATCATTGGCGTCGCCATAAATATCAGGCGTGACGCAATGGTAAGTGCTGACATTATCGCAATAACGACAAGCTCGCGCGCTCCTGGCCGCTTGTTTTCAAAGCCGACAAAAAGAGGCAGCATTGCCGTCAGTACCATCAAGGAGCCTGTGAGCAGGTAATGCACTTTGAATTTCAAAGAGACCACCATAAGCCCTAGCACTATCACTATGCATATTATGTCAATTATGAGAGATTTTTTGCGCATAGCTCGATTACATCCTCTACATTAATAGCGTTCAAGAATAAGTGTCGTGACATCCTGTTTGCAGCAGTTGTATAAAAACTGTTTTCAGAGAAAAACTTGCACGGTGCATTTGTTGTTACAACGTTACCATCAAAGAACATTGAACAAATATCAGCATACCTTGCACAGAACTCTACGTCATGTGACACCATAACAATGGTTACACCAAGGGAAGTCAGTTCTTTCAAAATATTGGCAAACTGAAGTTTAAAGAAATTATCAAGGCCCTTTGTAGGCTCATCAAGAAGTATGATATCAGGGTTGCAGAGGAGAACTTTTGCAAGTGCTACTCGCTGCTGCTCACCGCCTGAAATATCAAATGGATGCCTGTCAAAGAGATGAACAATATCACACATCTTGGCAACGCTGTCTATGCGCTCCTTGTCGTGTGTCATTTCAAAGAGTTCATCTTCTACTGTCTCTTTTACAAAAAGGCTTGATGGGTCCTGTGGAAGCATTGAACAGTGCCCATTTACACGAACCTTACCACGGTATGGTTTTACCACATTACAAATAGCTTTAAGTGTAGTTGATTTGCCTGTTCCATTGCCACCAACGATGGCAAAGAGCTTACCCTTTGGTACGTTTAAATCAACGCCCTTTAAGATATCCTTGCCCTGCCTTTCATACCTAAACCAAACGTCTGAAAGGCTGATTACGGCATCTTTCTTTGCTGCCTTTTCATCATAGATATCCTCCACCTTGTCAAGAGATGGAATCAATTTATCTGTATAACCAATTATTGACGTTAAAAACTCTGCACCCTCACGAACGGTCAAAGGACATGCATGCTTTTCCGTAGCATATGAACCGATGCCGTGGTACACCTGAACTGGTGTTGGCATTGCAGCAAACATCTCGTTGTCTGTGCTCTTTAAATACTCGCCTATCTTGCGTGGCTCATCACAGGCAAGTATCTTGCCCTCTTGCATTAATACTACTCTGTCTGATGCATAGAGGATGTCCTCAAGCCTGTGCTCAGTGATGATGATAGTCGTGCCAAGCTCAAGATTAATCTTGCGGACTGTGTTAAGGAAGTCAGCTGCAGCAATTGGATCAAGTTGAGACGTAGGCTCATCGAGAATCAAAACTGATGGCTGCATTGCCATAATGGCCGCAAGATTAAGGAGCTGTTTTTGTCCGCCCGACAGGTCGGACGTATCCTTGTCAAACCAGTTTTGAATACCGAAGTATGATGCCATCTCTGCAACACGAAGCCTAATTGTACTCTTGTCACAGCCAAGGTTTTCAAGTCCAAATGCAAGTTCATGCCAAACCTTGTCAGTTACAATCTGGTCATCTGGATTCTGCATTACAAAGCCTATAAATCCAGCTTGTTCGCTAGTTGAAACATCCTCAAGTGCTTTGCCATTAAAGAGAATCGAACCCGTTCTCTCGCCAGCTGGCGCTAGGACTGTTTTGAGGTGACGAAGCAATGTTGATTTACCACTGCCGCTCTTGCCACAGACAGTAATATACTCACCGTGCTCGATGTTTAAGTTAATGTTATCAAGTACTTTTCTATCTGGATTTGTTGCATAAGAAAAGCTTAGATTCTTGATCTCAAAATCTGCCATTTTAGCGCCTCCTTTACATTGAGAATAAGTGGGAATGATAGGAACAGAACATAAGCAATAAGTCCTATGAGTGTGTATGGATTGCTAATGTCTGACATGGAAATACTTGGTACAACTTCACTACTCATGCCACCTTTTGCATAGCAAATAGAAAGTACGACTATAAGCAATACAAAATACAAGAGAATTAATACATCGATGAACTTAAATCGATAAATCGAGTAGTTCGTACGACGTTTTCCGCCGTATCCGCGAGCTCTCATACTGTCAGCGGTTGTGATGCCGCTCTCGAACGCCCACGTTGTGAGCGACGACAGCACATCAACCTTGCTGTCACGGCCTATACAAGCTCGCGCTGTTGATATTTGCTTTGCTTTTCTCTGATAGTTTGGTACAAATCGAAGGATTAAATTAAAGATTAATGATATCGAAGGAATTATCGGTCCAAATATATAAACGAATTTATCGGATGTAATTAGTTTATTATAAGAAGAGAACCACAAAAGCATTGCTACCATCATTGCAGCAAAGATAATACCGTAAAACAATCCTTCGAAAGTAAACTCCCTACTAAAGTAATAGAACAGGATTGTAGAACCATAGTTGTTTATCAGCGCATTGATAAGTACTATTAGCACAAATACTGGAATCATCAAAAGCAGTAATCGTACGCAATCGCGTCCTTTGATTGAAACAAGTAGCAAAATTGAAAATACAACTGACGCTATAAGGAAATATGGATGTTGGAAAAGCATTCCGAACACAATAGCGCCAATAAAGAACACAAAATTGATTATCGGATTAAGAGATGCAAACCTGCAGTTTTCTCCCATATCCATACCCCCTTTCTAATACTTTAAAACAAAAAGAAAGTCGTGGTAGATAATCAAACCTACCACGACCGTTTTTACGTGACTTAATCCTGCTCGTCGCACTCCCGCAACAAAGCCTTATCATAACATTATCGACATCCTGGCTCGTGCCATAAAACGCATATATGACTACCTTCTCAGATTACTCCAATGGCCGACTCACGCCGCGTCATATACGCTCCTGCACTTACAGTAGCGGGAACTGCTCCGGACTCCAACCGGATTACCTAATTTTCGCGCCTGTCCTAAGTGGACAGCCTTGCGCTCAACATAATGTTGTGTTCAATTTACAAATGACATTATAGCACAAAATAATTGCATTTCAATAGTCGAATTAAGAATACCTGTACGCGTACAAATTAAATATTGACTATACACGTATTAAAAATTAGAATAAGTAATGGATATATTCATATAATAAGGAGGTTTAAAATGGACAAAAAGCTCTATGCCGAGCGACTCAAAAGAATGACTGACGTCGCATCCGGTATCATTCCTGACAGAGTGCCTATCTGTGGACTTATGGAAACTTATGCTTTCGCATATGCTGGCACAACTGTAAAGGAAGCAAACAAAAGCATCAAAACGCACATAACTTCCTACGCAAAGATCTATAAAGATGCTTATTTTGACTGCGTGTTCACACCACAGATGTCACACGCACTAGAACTGTCTTGGGGACTTGGTTCTGACGTTTTCTTCGTATCGGACGACGAAGTAACTGTACAGCACAAAGAATACTGCCCTATGACTGATGCTGATTACGAAGATTTCTCAAAGGATCCTTTAATGTGGATTATCGATGAGTTCTTGCCTCGTAAGTATCCAGCATACAATCAGTCCAATGACAAGCAGCAGAAAGCATTCATCGGCTCACTCAAACCATTTTTGAAGTTTGCCCTCACAATGATGCTTGCTAGCACTTATTGCACCAAGGTAATTGATTACCCATTCGTTGTTGGTGGTTCAGCTGAAATGCCAGCAGACATGCTCTTTGACTACCTGCGTGGATTCAAGCCAACAATCACTGACGTTCGCCGTCATCCAGATGAGATTGAAAAAGCTATCAACTCCCTGCTTGATTACTGCATCGATTTGATGAGAATGACACATATGATGTTTGGCTCAACAACAGCTGGTATGCCTTGGATGATCAAGAACCTTATCAATGGTGTTATCAGAGGTAAGGAATACAAGTTCGAGTCATTCCCATGGATGTTCAATCCATGCCATATGCCTCCTTTCCTCAACCCTCAGCAGTTTGACAAGTTCTATTGGCCAACATACAAAGCAATGGTTGAGTACCTCCACAACAATGGTGGTCACATGCTCACCTTCTGTGAAGGTGACTGGGGTCCTAATATCGCAAGACTTGAGGAACTCCCTGACAACTCTGTTACATTTATCTGTCCAACAGAGCGTATTGCAGAGATTAAAAAGGTCGCTAAAAACAACTCTGTTATGGGTGGTATGCCACAGGCAATGCTCCGTGACTCAACCAAGCGCGAATGTATCGACCATGCCAAGAGAATGATTGATGAACTTGCTCCAGATGGACGCTTTGTATTCTCAACAGACAAGGTACTTATTGCTCCATCAGATGCTAAAATCGAAAACCTTATGGCAGTAAACGAATTTGTTCATTCATATGGTATTTATTAAAATCTAATTGACTGAATTCGTATTATTTTTTAAAATGAACATTGGTTATATTATTCGTTAAAATATAAGGAGAATTTGTTATGGTTGATTTCAAGAAGAACAAGCAAGAATACGCTGTTAAAGTTCAGCGTATGCTCGATGCGGCCGACAACAAAATCCCTGACAGAATCCCTGTATGTTCGTTTATCGAGAGCTATGCTCTCTCCTATGCAGGCGTTCCAATCAGCGACACAGAAGGCCACATGTTAAAGCATGTCAAAGGTTACGGCGCAATCTATAAGGACATCTACTTTGACTGTGCTTATGTACCAAGCCTTACACACTCAATCAAGCTTGGTCGTACACTTGGCGCAGAAGTTTTCTTTGCTTCTGATGACGGTTACACCCTCCAGCACAAAGAAGACTGCCCAATGACTCCAGAGGACTATGCTAAAATTGCAGAGGACCCAATTATGTGGATTCTCGATGAGTTCCTTCCTCGTAAGTTCCCTCACTTTGACGTAACAAACGAGCAGCAGCTCAAATCATTCTATAGTTCTCTCCCACCATTCCTTGAGTTTGCAGGTTCACTTGTACTTGGTTACTTCTATTTCGAGAAGTTCCTTGGCATGCCTGTAGTAGTTGGTGGTTCAGCAGAGATGCCAACAGACCTCTTCTTTGACTTCCTTCGCGGATTCAAAGGCACAACTATGGACCTTCGTCGTCACAAGGACGAATTCATCAAGGCTAAGGATGCAGCAGCAGAGTACTGCTATGACCTTATAAAAATGACTCACCTCATGATGACAATGCCACCACACATCAAGGACATTCCATGGCTCGTTGACTATGGCGTAAACGCAGTAGTAAGAGGTGGAGAGCCAAAGCTTAAGCCATTCCCATGGATTCTTAATCCGTGTCATATGCCTCCATTCCTCAACGATCAGCAGTTTGAGGAAATCTACCTCGACGACTTTGTTAACATGGCAACATACATCCAGAATCACGGTGGCCACATGTTTACAGTTCTTGAAGGTCAGTGGGGCAAGAGAAAGCTCGAACTCCTCAATGAGCGTGTTCCAGCTCACTCAGTAACATTCGTTGTTGAAAACGATGATATCTTTGAATGCAAGAAGCTTTTCGGCACCAAGCATTCGCTCATGGGTGGTATGCCACTCGCAATGCTTCGTGACTCATCAAAATCAGAGTGCGTTGACTATGCGAAAAAGCTCGTTGACGAACTTGGTGTTGACGGTGGTTACCTCTTCGCTACAGACAAGGTACTCCTCGCTCCTGGCGACGTTGATATCAGAAACCTCGCAGCAGTAAACGAATTCGTACACGTTTACGGTCAGTATTAATTGGAGGTATAAAAATGGAAAATAAAGAATATGTATATAGCAATAATGATAAGAAGTTCAGCGAAGTACTCTTTGACTTCGTTCGCAACATACTTTACACTATCTGCCCTATCTTAAAGTTTGGACCATTCCCAAAACTTATTGATAAGCTCTTTGCAAGCCAACTTGCTCGTTCAGTTCTTGGCTCATATGCAATGCTTCTTTTGATGTAAAATCAAACAGATAAACAAACAAAGCGGCTCACCAATCGGTGAGCCGCTTAAATTTTAGAAGTTAGGAAACTCGGACGCGAACCACACGTCTGGAGCCTCGAATGTCTTGCCGTCAAGGTATGAGAGGATACCAGCATCTGTGGTGAAGTCAAAGGTGAGTTTGTAACTGTAAAGGAACTGCTTCTTGTAGCCCAGTTCCTTGTTACGAGCGTTTGAGCCGTATTTACCGTCACCGATGAGCGGGCAGCCTATGTAGGCCATATGCGCGCGAATCTGATGTGTACGGCCGGTAAGGAGCTCGACCTCGCAAAGGGAAACTGGAACACCCTTTGCTTTTCCAGTTTTCAAAACAGTGTATGCGGTTCTAATTTCCTTAGAACCAGGCACCTGTTTTTCATAGACACGAACTTGGTTTTTAGACTCGTCCTTAATCAAATAATCAACGAGTAAACCGGATTGCGATGGCAAAGTGCCATAGACTGCGCATAGGTAATACTTGTGCATTTCCCTATCCTTGACCTTTTGATTCATTATGCGCAACGTCTCGGCATTTTTCGCCGCCATTACGATACCGCCGGTGTTCCTATCAATCCTATTGATAAGCGCCGGCGTAAACACTGTCGGCGATTCTGGATCATATTCACCAGCCTCATAAAGGTAATGCTTAACACGAGAAATCAATGTATCAACATACTCATTATCATCTGGGTGTGACAGCAGTCCCACCTTTTTATCAAGAATCAAAATATTTGAATCCTCATAGAGAATAGATAAATCAAGAGATGCGTGTAAAAAGTCGTAATGTGGGTCAGGCTTTTCAAAAAACTCATCGTTTATATACATATCAACGATATCGCCGACATTAAGCCTTGTTGAAATCTCAGCGCGCTTGCCGTTTACTTTGATTCTCTTGGTACGAATATATTTGTACAACAAAGATTGTGGCAACAAAGGCAAGTTCTTGGAAATGAACTTATCAAGTCTGACGCCTGCAGCGTTGCTGTCAATTTCAAAACTTTTCATACTACACCTCCCAAAATAAAATTCCATAATATTGTAAGTCATACCATATTATTTGACAACTACTATTTAATAATATATACTACTTACTAATATTTTAGCTACGAAAGGAGCGTTTGATCCTACATGGACGGTGACAGTCGAGGGTCATTAATATTAATCATAATTCTACTAGGTCTTGCAGCATTCTTTG
>JAZRVV010000046.1:0-4523 GCA_045599345.1 Acutalibacteraceae bacterium | reverse complement strand
GCACATGGCAAGGAATCACCTACGCTCTTCATAGCATCAATAGCTTCATCAGGAGGTATAAAACTTCCCACACCTGATAGAGCTAAGTCTGTAGCAAGCAAAGCCTGTAGCGCACAAGCACCATTGCGTTTTATACAAGGTATCTCTACAAGTCCAGCTACAGGATCACAAACTAAACCCAAAACATTTTTAAATACAATAGCTACAGCATCACCAACTTGCTTCGGTGTTCCACCAAGCATGCTTACAGCTGCTCCTGCTGCCATAGCTGCAGCGCTGCCACATTCAGCCTGACAGCCTCCTGTTGCTCCAGCCAAAGAAGCCCGATCTGCAATTACTAGTCCTATGCTACCTGCTACAACCAGCCCGCGTTGTAGCATTTCATTTGTTAAATTTTTATGTTTCTTTAAAGCAAAGAAAACTCCTGGTAAAACCCCGCTTGCTCCTGCCGTAGGAGCAGCTACAATACGTCCCATAGCAGCATTACATTCACCTACAGCCATAGCATAGGCAACAGCAGTATGTCCTAAATCGCCCAGCAGACAATTTTCATGGCTAGTCTCATAATACTTTTTGGCTGCGCCGCCAGTTAAACCACTATGAGATTTCTTGCCCTCCAATCCATGCTCAATGGATTTTTCCATAACATCTAACATGCTCTGCATTTTACTAAGCAATTCCTCTTGAGAACAATATAGCTTACGTATATTTAAATCAATCAAATAATCATCAAAAGGAATCTTCCAGCTATCAGCACCATTTATCATTTTTTGTAAAGATAAACGCTCTTTTTTCATTTTTATAACCTCACAAAAGCTTATGCACAGAACGAACATTGCATATCCCGTCTAAATGCTCTACCATAGCTACTACATGCTCTGGAACCTCCTGGTCACATTCAATTAATAGAGACGCAACTCCACTTTCATCATCTCGGAATAAACGCATTGTAGCAATATTAATATGATAATAAGCGAGTATTCCAGAAATCATATTAATAACTCCAGGCTTATCAATGTGTGTAGTAATAAGTGCGGGAAACTTTCCAGAAACTTCTACATCCATACCATCGATATTAGTAACAAGAATTTGTCCACCACCAATAGAAGAACCAGTAACCTCTATACCACTCCCGTCAATACCAGTCAATTTGAACAATACTGTATTTGGATGAGTCAAAGACCCTAAGTCAACTTTATTAAATTTATATTGCAAACCCATATCATCTGCATATTCCATCGCCCTAGGTATACGTTCGTCATCAGTAGCCCATCCCATTAGGCCCGCTATAAGTGCCATATCGGTACCATGCCCTCTGTAGGTCTCGGCAAAAGAACCATGCAAAGAAATATCTGCTTTCTTAACATCTGTACCTAAAATGCTTCTGGCCATAAGCCCCAATCTTACTGCACCTGCTGTATGAGAGCTTGAAGGTCCAATCATAACTGGACCAATAACATCCATAATATTCATTTCAGCACCTACTCTCTCATTTATATTTTGTACTTATATAGTAAAATTTCAAACGTTCATTGTCAACCCTATTCGTCTATTTTCACACAATAAAATCCGAGGTTAGTCCATTTCTTGGGGTTGGGTCCACCCTAGTCCAAATCTGTGGGTCATTTTACCCTAGTCCATATTGTGGCTAGGGCTAGAACATGTTGTGGGTCGGCCTAGTCCAAATCTTGGTGTTCCCTAGTAACAATTTTGTGGTCAGCATATATAAAAATAACTCCTCCTTCGTTAAAATAGTAGTTGCTTACGCTACCAAAAAACGAAGGAGGAGTTATTTATCTATGCGTCAGTTTATCACAGATATGCTTAATATTCAAGAAGAGCAAATTGAAGATGTCCAAAGCATCAAACAGTCAGATGGATCTATTGTAGTTCACTTGAAATTAAAGATTGTTTCTAAAATCTGTCCGTACTGTTCAAGAAATGTTAAGGTCCATGGCTATTATCCAAGAAAATTAATTCATTCAACCTTAGCCAACAGAAAATGTACTATTATTTACAAGCAAAGAAGATTTTATTGTTCCAATTGTGACCTGTCCTTTAATGAACATAATCCTTTTGGTAATACTACCGACTGCTTAACCTACGAGACTAAGGTTAACATTCTCAATGATCTTAAGCATCCTGAATCGACCTATACTAATGTAGCCAATAGATATAATGTTTCCAAGGCAACCGTGTTAAGGTTATTTGACAAGCATGTAGATATTCCAAGAAAACCATTTCCAGAGGTTTTATCCTTGGATGAACACTATTTTCCTGAATCGGATTTTATATCTCTATATTGCTTTCTCATGATGGATTTCAATACCGGAGAAATAATAGATGTGCTGCCAGACAGAAAAAAGAACTATCTTTTGCGCTACTTTACATCCATTAGAGCTGATACCAGAGATTCTTCTACAAGCCGTAGTGAGCTTGATAATGTTAAATATATATCCATAGACTTATATGACAATTACAGAGACATAGCGCATATTTGTTTTCCAAGAGCTGTAATATGTGCAGATAGTTTTCATGTGCTAAAACATCTCACTGAAGATTTCAACAGGGTAAGACTTAAGTGTTTAAGAAAGACAGATAACAGAGTCTCAGAATACCTTCTAGTGAAGTTCAGATTCGTATTTGACCATGGGCAATATCTTGATAATGAACCAAAATACAACAAGACGGTAGGAAGGTATGTAAATTACAGAACTATTAGGGACATGATGTTCGAAAATTTCCCAGAACTAGAAGCTGCCTACAATCTAAAGGAATTATATATTTCATTTAACCAAAATGCCACCTTAGAGACTGCTCCAGAACAGATAGAAGAAATGATAGGACGCTTTGCAGATTCAGGTATAAAAGAATATAACGAATTCTATGGGCTTTTAAGAAATTGGAAAGAAGAGATTATTAACTCTTTTACTAGATTCAATGGTCGCAGAATAAACAACAGTTACATTGAATCCAAGAACAGAATACTCGAAAGGTAGTGTAAATAATTCTGTGTAAACCTCCTAGATTTGACGAAAAAATCTTTAGAAGTTTAAATTTTTGAAATGGCTGTATAGCATTTTTTTGCTATGCAGCCTTTGTTTTTGTGTTGCACCAATATAAGCGCATGTCAAGGGCGCCCGTTGAAAACGGGCGTATATTTTACCCTTTATATGCACACGGATTGGTGCGATTAAATATCTTCAGGGCTAATTCTATCTCCAAAATAGATGCAGAGCTGGTCTAAAGTCTGACCCCAATCCCAAGCTTTGCCTGTCCATTTTTTAGTGGCATCAATCATTGCCAGATATATCATTTTGAACAGAGCATCATCTGAAGGGAAAATTGCTCTAGCCTTGGTAACTTTTCTTAATTGACGATTAAAATTCTCAATTGAATTTGTTGTATAAATAATCTTCCTTATTTCCGTAGGATATTTGAAGTAAGTAGATAACTGAGCCCAGTTATTTCTCCATGAAGCAATTGAGGTGGGATATTTATGACCCCATTGTTCTTCAAGTTCATCAAGTGCAGCTAATGCTAGTTTCTCTGTATCAGCCTTGTAGACGAGTTTTAAGTCCTTCATAAATGGTTTAATATCTTTATAGGAGATAAACTTGGTAGAGTATCTAATCTGGTGTACTATACAGCGTTGTACCTCTGCTTTAGGAAACACAGCATGAATTGCATCACCAAAACCTGTTAGTCCGTCTACAGAGACAATCATAATATCTTCAACGCCTCTGTTCTTTATTTCATTGAGGACTCCCAACCAATACTTAGCACTTTCATTTCCACCAACCCACATGCCAAGTACTTCACGCTGTCCGGCAAGCTTTATTCCTATAGCAACGTATACCGCCTTTTTTACTGTTCTGTTATCTTCACGAACGTTAAAGTGTACAGCATCCATAAATACTACTGCATATTTACGCTCAAGAGGACGGTTTTGCCATTCCCTTGCTATTGGGAGAATACGGTCGGTCATATGGGAAATCATTTCTGCAGAAGCGTCAACACCATACACATCCCAAAGATGGGTAGATATGTCTCTGGTAGTCATTCCTTTAGCATACATTGAAAGCACTTGATCCTCGATGTTAGATATGTCGGTCTGATTCTTCTTTACTATCTGAGGCTCAAATTCACCTTTACGGTCTCTAGGAATATCCAAGTCAATTGTTCCCATAGATGAAGTAACGGTTTTCTTACTGTAGCCGTTCCTGCTGTCATCTGTTTCTTTGTTTTGGTAGTCATACTTGGAATAACCAAGTTTCTGGTCCATTTCAGCTTCTAACATACCTTGTAAAGTATCTCCTAGTAGATCCTTTAGCATATCTTGAACGTCCTGTACATCATTGGGCTTGTAATGTTCTAGTAAGCTGTTAATGAACGTCTTCCTTTCAGGTGTAAGTTTTCTTTGACGTGCCATAATAATAACCTCCTGGCTTAATGTATATTTTAACATCAATCCAGGAGGTTAGCACTACTTATTTAGTTTACACAAAATTCTTTACAGTCTC
>JAZRVV010000045.1:0-7119 GCA_045599345.1 Acutalibacteraceae bacterium | reverse complement strand
ATATATAATGAGTTTAGAAAGTTAAGTGAGGTCGGAAAGGGTTCCCGACGCACCTTCTTTTGAAGGTACCTGAGATGATGGATACGCCGCCCATCCGCTTAACTTTTTAGAAAGTAACTCCAAGTTTTACTTGGAGTTATTTTTTGTTTGTTTCGGTTGTGCAGGATATATAATTATTTATATATATTATTATTGATTTTTAAGTGGTTTAAGTTTATACTAATACTGTATTTGTATAAGTATGTTTATCGATAAAACTTATAATAATTTTGCGAGGAATTTAGTATGAGAAATATGCCAATTGGCGAAATGCTCAAAGAGTATGGCTATGTAACGGATGAACAGATTCGTGAAGCTTTAGCTGTCCAGAAGCAGGATAGGTCTAAAAAGCTTGGTCAGATTCTTGTTGAGCAGGGCTATATCACAGAAAAGGAAGTTCTTGATGCTCTTGGTAAGAGAATGGGACTTCAAATTATCAAACTCGATAACTTCAGAGTTGATACAAACGCAGTTGCACGTATTCCAAAGCAACTTGCTACAAAGTACAACATGATTGCTATCGCAGAGGATGAGAGCAAACTTACAGTTGCTATGTCTGACCCACTTAACTTCTACGCAGTAGAGGATGTTCGTCAGACAACAGGTATGACTTTGGAAGTTTACCTCTGCGAATCAAATAATATCGTTGCTGCTATCGATAGATACTATGCCGAGATTTCAACAAAGAGTGCTGCTCAACAGGCTAACATCTCTGTTGATATTCCAACAACACAGGCAGTTCAGGAACTTGAGGACGCAGACGTTGGTGACGATGTTCCTATCGTTAAGTTCTTAAACTCACTCCTTGTTCATGGTTACACAACTCACGCATCAGATATTCATATCGAGCCATTCGAGAAGGAGACAGTAGTTCGTCTTCGTACAGATGGTATGCTTGTTCAATACGTAACTTTGGCAGCATCAGTTAACAAACAGCTTATCGCACGTATCAAGATTATGTCAGGCCTTGACATCGCTGAGCGTCGTGTACCTCAGGACGGTCACTTTAGACAGATTATCGAAGGCTATGACATGAACGTCCGTGTATCTACACTTCCTACCGTATATGGTGAGAAAGCCGTTCTTCGTTACCTCGCAACGAACAACAAGCTTGATAGAACTGAATCATACGGTATGAACGAAGAGAACTTTGCCAAGATGCAGCAAATCCTTAGAAACCCTAACGGTATTATCTACATCACTGGCCCTACAGGTTCTGGTAAAACAACTACTCTCTACATGATCCTCGATACATTGGCTCAGAAGCCAATTAATGTATCAACAGTTGAGGACCCTGTTGAGCGTACACTTCCTCGTATCAACCAAACACAGGTTAATGTACTTGCAGGCATGACATTCGCTGCTGGCCTCCGTTCTCTTTTGCGTCAGGACCCTGACGTAATCATGGTAGGTGAGACCCGTGACGGTGAGACCGCTGAAATCTCCGTTCGTGCTGCTATCACAGGACACTTGGTTTGTTCTACACTCCATACGAACGACGCTATTTCATCTATCGTACGTCTTGAGGATATGGGCGTTGAGCCTTACCTCGTTGCAAACTCAGTTGTAGGTATCGTTGCGCAGCGTCTTATGCGTAAAGTATGCCCTAACTGTATTGAAGAGTACGAGCCTGACAACGTAGAATGTGAGGCAATGGGTGCACATCCTGCAACTGTTGTACGTGGCAAGGGTTGCCACCAGTGTAACAACACAGGATACAAGGGACGTATTGCCATCCACGAAATCGTTGTCATAGACAAAACGCTTCGTCGAATGATAGCTGACAATGCTGATATCGACGAAATGATTAACTATGCTGTTAATGAGCAGGGTATGAGCACATTGAAGGCATCTGCTTTGAAACTCGTTGAGGAAAAGATCACAACAGTAGAAGAGATGCTCAAGATCTGCCAGACTGCAGACTAATTTGATTTATTGGCCGCGCACGTATTTCACGTGTGCGGCTCATAGATATTTTTGGAGGATTTAAGTTTATGGCTAGAAAGATAAGTAAAGTGAAAAATGGACAGACATCAACTGCCCTCTTATCACTTCTTATTGTTATTGTTCTTACAATAATTATCGTTGACGTTTGCATTTTGGTTTATACCATTTCTTTTGTAAACGGCGACGTTGCTATTGATCTCGATTCTTACAAGAATAGCCAGGATCAGACCTCCATTGTTTATGCTTTAAAAAAGCCAGGTGATTTTGAGTCAGCTTATGAAATCGCTAGACTCCATGGTGAAGAGAACCGTATTTGGGTTGACCTTGAGGAAATCCCAGAAGAGGTTCAAAACGCATTTATCTGTCTTGAGGACAAGCGTTTTTACAATCACCCAGGCGTTGACTGGATACGTACATTTAAGGCTGTTTTGACACTCGGTAAGAGCGGCGGTGGTTCAACACTCACGCAGCAGCTCATCAAGAACTTGACTGAGGAAAATCAGGCAACAGTTGCACGTAAGTTCAACGAGATTTTATACGCTTTAAATTTGGAAAAGAATTTCGACAAGTCAGAAATTCTTGAGGCTTACCTCAACACAATCCCACTTGGTTCAGGCTGCTACGGTGTTCAGACCGCCGCGCAGAAATACTTTGGCAAGGATGTTACAATGCTTAATGCAGCAGAAGCTGCAACAATTGCATCCATCACAAAGGCGCCTACCAAGTACAATCCTTTGCTTAACCCAGATAACAGCAAGTTGCGTAAGGAACTCTGCCTTGATATGATGCGCGATCAGCACAAGCTCTCAAAGGATGAGTACAATGATGCACTCGCTTACGAGATTATCCTTACAAACTCTGATAAATATGTACCATCTGAGAAGGTTGCAAAGACAGTTAAACAGGATACCAAAATCAACAGCTACTATGTTGACTTTGTAATAGATTCAGTTATCGACGACCTTAAGGACCAATACGGATATACTCAGTCTGAGGCATACCGTATGGTATATTACGGTGGACTTAAAATCTATACTGCTATTGATGAAAAAGTTCAGGAAGCAGCTGAAAAGATTTATGAAAACCGTACAGGCTTCCCAGAGGAGAAGGACCGTACAGAGGATGGTTCAAACGGTACCAAGAAAAAGGTACAGTCTGCTGTTACAATTATGGACTACAATGGTCGCGTAGTTGCAATGGTAGGTGGCGCTGGTAAAAAGACAATTAACCGTGGTCTTAACCGTGCTACCGATGCTATCCGTTCACCAGGTTCATCAATCAAGCCTTTGTCAGTTTATGGACCAGCAATTGATTTGGGTATCGCAAACTACGGTACATCAATTCCTGATTTCGCTATTATTGTAAATGGTGAGCGTTGGCCACAGAACTTCTCTGGTTCATATGGTTCAGAGGGCTCTTATGTTCCACTTTGGAACGCTGTAGCTCAGTCACTTAATACAACTTCAGCTCAGATGCTTAAAAAGGTTGGACTTGAGAAGTCATTTGAATATGCAACTAACCACTTCCATCTTACAACTCTTATTGCAGATGGACCTGATACAGATAAAAACTTCTCATCACTCGCCGTTGGCGGTATGTCAAAAGGTGTTACAACACTTGAGATGTGTGCAGCATATTGCACATTCGGTGATGGTGGTAAATATTACAAGCCATATGGTTACTACAAGGTAACTGATTTCTCTGGCAAGAGTGTATATCTTGAAAATTCAGCAACACCTGAACAGGTAATTGGTGAAGATACAGCAGTTGTAATGAACAAGGTCCTCCAGACCGTTGTTACATCTGGTACAGGTCGTGGTAAGGGTGTTGAAAACCAGACTACATATATGAAGACTGGTACGACATCAGATACCAAGGATAAATGGGCATGTGGTGGCACACCATACTACTGTGCAGCAGTATGGTTCGGCTACGACAAGCAGGAGGAAATCACCGGCATCGGCGGTGATAACCCAGCTGCAAAGATTTGGTCACTTGTTATGAACGAGGTTCATAAGGGACTTGAAAAGAAGGAATTTGATTTCGGTGCTGATGTTGTTCAGCGTGCATTCTGTGCTGAAACAGGCCTCCTTGCAGGACCAAATTGTGAAAAGACTGGCTATGGCTGGTATGTATCTTCTAAACTTCCTGCAACTTGTGACGGTTCTGGTCACAAGGCTCCTGCAGAAGGAACAGAAGGTTAATAGTATTAAATTGCGGCGACTTTGATTGTCGCCGCATTTTTTGAAAGGTTTTATATATGGTTATTCTCTCAGTCGACTATGGATATGTAAGGACAGGGCTCGCAATTTGCGATGCCTTGGAAGTTCTTGCGTCTCCAATAGGCGTTATAAAAGAGACATATATGCCAAAAGTGGCAAAAGAAATAGCATCTATTGCAGCACAGCGAGGTGCAGAACTCGTTGTTGTTGGACTTCCACTTAACATGGACGGTACTCGTGGAGAGCACGCACAGGCCTCCGAGGCACTTGCTGACATATTAAAGTCAGAATATGGTTTAACAGTTGAACTCTATGATGAGAGGCTCACAACTGTTGAGGCATATAACCTCCTTGATCAAGCGGAGACTTTTGGCAAAAAGCGAAAAGATGCAGTAGACCAAGTCGCTGCAACAATAATACTTGAAGATTACTTAAGAACCGCCCGCAAGAACGGAGATTAATATGGACACGCTCACAAAAATGAATGACAAACAGCGAGAGGCCATCGAGACAACCGAAGGGCCTCTCCTTATACTCGCGGGTGCGGGATCGGGCAAAACGACAGTTTTGGTCAACCGCATAGCGCACATAGTGGATACGGGACTTGCCAAGCCTTGGCAAATCCTTGCCATCACTTTCACCAACAAAGCCGCAAACGAGCTCAAGGAGCGTTTGGCGCTTTACGTTGGTGAGGATGCCAAGGATATTTGGGCTGGCACATTCCACTCAATATGTGCGCGAATTTTGCGCCAGCATGGCTCGGCGCTTGGCTTCTCGTCCCACTTCACTATCTATGATACTGACGACTCGAAGCGCATTATGAAGGAGTGCCAACGACTACTTGATATTGATGATAAATTCTTGCCACACAAGAGCATTCTTTCTGAAATTAGTAGGGCAAAGGATTCACTTATATCGCCAGAAGAGTATTCAGCAAGTTGTGGCCAGGATCCAAGAAAAAAGAAGTATGCTGAATGCTATAAACTCTATCAGCAGCTTCTGCGTTCTGCAGATGCTATGGATTTTGATGACATCATTGTTTATACAGTAAAACTGTTGTCCACTGACAAGGATGTTCGTGAGTACTACCAGGCTAAGTTTAAGTATGTTCATGTGGATGAGTATCAGGATACTAACCACGCTCAGTATAAATTGACTGAACTTTTCGCTGGTGGATACAACAACATCTGTGTTGTTGGTGATGATGACCAGAGTATTTATAAGTTCCGTGGTGCAACTATTGAGAACATCCTTCAATTTGAGAAGAGATTTAAAAAAGCAAAGCTTATAAGGCTTGAGCAAAACTATCGTTCAACGGGTAATATCTTAAATGCTGCAAATGCTGTTATTCAGAACAACAAGGAGAGAAAGGGCAAGAACCTCTGGACAGAGGCGCCGGATGGTGACTTGATAGAACTCTACACTGCTGATTCTGAACTTGAAGAGGGCACATATATCGCTGATGAGATAGCAACATCCGTTGCAAATGGTAAACGTTTTTCGGATCACGCTATCCTTTATCGTACCAATGCTCAATCAAACGCAATAGAGCGTGCGTTTGTGCGTATGAGCATACCTTACAAGGTTGTTGGCGGTAAACGTTTCTATGAACGTAAAGAAATTCGTGATGCAATAGCTTATTTGACATTACTTGTCAATCCAGCTGATGCAATAAAACTTCGTCGTGTAATCAACGAACCAAAGCGTGGTATTGGTGCTGGTACTGTTGATACACTGGCTGATATTGCAGCAGGACTTGGCGTATCAATGTTTGAAGTAATGATGGAGGCGTCAGAGTATGAACGTCTCTCACGCTCCGCGAGCAAGCTTGTGGCTTTTGCAAATATGATTAATGATTTGCGTGAAAAGGCACTTGATGAGCCGCTGCCTGAGCTGTTTGATGACCTCCTTGATGCCACAGGTTATGTTGAGTATTTAAAACTGGATCGTGAAACGGCAGAGGATAGGATAGAAAACCTCCAGGAACTCAAGACAAATATGATTAGGTATCTTGAGGAAAATGAAGATGGAGATTTGGAAGGCTTCCTTGAGGAAGTATCATTGATGTCCGATATCGATGCTTTCAACGAACAATCAGATGTTGTTGTAATGATGACACTTCACTCGGCCAAGGGCCTTGAGTTCCCAGTTGTATTTATAACTGGCATGGAAGAGGGGCTCTTCCCAGGCCGTCAATCAATGTATGATAATGCGGAGCTTGAGGAGGAGCGCAGACTTGCTTATGTTGGCATTACGCGTGCCAAGGAACGCCTCTTTATGACAAACGCATCTATGCGTATGATGTTTGGTCAGACGACACGCAATCCACAGTCGCGCTTTATTGAGGAAGTACCATCAGAGTACTTCAAAAAAGCGCCTGGACGCTCAACGGCTGGCTATGGCTACAAGGGATATTCAGCAAATTACAAAAAGCCAAGCTTTAGCAGTTTTGGAGGTTATTCTTCTTCGTATTCTGGCGACTTTGGTGGCGAGGAATATGATGGACCTTATGGTGATGCTTCCAAGATGAGCTCTTATAACACATCTCGCAAAATCTCTGGTGTAAGCAAGCCTAAAGCAGAAAAGGTCGATATTGACTTTGCAATAGGAGACACAGTTTCTCATAAGGCATTTGGCACTGGCGTTGTAGTATCTGTTACTCCAATGGGCAATGACAACCTAATTGAAGTTGCATTTAGTAAAGCTGGAACTAAAAAGCTTATGGCAAACTATGCAAAACTCGAAAAGGTATAAAAATAACCCCTTCAACTTTTCGTTGAAGGGGATTTTTTATACTCTAAATGGTGATGATATGCCGGAAACCCTAAAGTCCTTTGGCTTTTGGTTGTATATCGTTCGGTATGCCGAGAACGCAAGTCCGAGGCCGATATAAAGGCAAAGACTTGATGAA
>JAZRVV010000044.1:0-37569 GCA_045599345.1 Acutalibacteraceae bacterium | reverse complement strand
TAAAAAGTTAAGCGGATGGGCGGCGTATCCATCATCTCAGGTACCTTCAAAAGAAGGTGCGTCGGGAACCCTTTCCGACCTCACTTAACTTTCTAAACTCATTATATATTTCTCTCGCCTATTTGTCAATGATTTTTAATACATATTTTTAAGAGAAACTTCGTACCTACGTTATTTACCGCTCGTCGTGAGCATTCAATCACAATGCCAAATACGAGCGGTCACTTGTAAAATCACAAGTGACGATTATCGTACTTACCAGTGGTATATAATGTAATTAAACAAACAATAAAGGAGAATAAAAATGAATAATCTTGAAAAGGATCAAATGGAATTATATGAATTATTAAATCAAGGTATCAAAGATGAAAAAGAAGGAAAGGTGCAACCGTTAGAAGTAGCAATCCAAAAACTAAAAGAAATAATTTCCAGTAAATAGAAAAGGAACTCCAAGTCACACTTGGAGTTCCTTTTTCGCTAGAAGGATGGGCGGCAAATCATCCATCATCTCTTAAAACCTTAAAGGTGCGTCGGCAACCTTTTCCGACCTCTTCTAGCTTTATTGAAGTTAAGCGGATGGGCGGCGATCATCCATCATCTCTTTACCACATGGGTGCGTCGGCTGCCTTTTCCGACCTCACTTAACTCCCCTATATTTTATTCTAGACGTGGTAATTTGTCAATTACCACTCAATAACCTTTAATCCTTCATTTCCATAACGCTATTAACCATAGCCTCACAGTATTTTTCCATGCCTAAACGTAAATTATTTTTATCTATTTTATGTTCCGATGCTACATTTCTAAAATATGCTTTGATGATTTCATCATCAATTGCAGTCTCGCTCGGCTGATCATCTGGCATGTTGCCTCGCGTGATTGCCCATGGCGTATTTGGCAAATGAGTCATATCACTCAGCATTCCTCCTGAGTATTTGCCAAATACCGCTATTATGCAATCAAGGAACTCCTGCTGCTCTGCCGGCAGCGGTTCCATGCTTGCATAGAAATCCTCATCAATCTCCGTCACCCTATTATCAGACGTTTTAGAAAACTGATTATACACATCCCTATACACAGGACCATATACCCAAGCTTCACATTTAGTTAAAAACAAGCTTTCACCATAAATAGCGTCATACAAGCCATTAGCTAAAAACAATAATTTTTGCAAAGCAAGTTTCGTAATATCCTCATCATTATGAGCGAGGTACAAAGCAACCTTATTTACATCGCTATTGCTATAAAACTTTTCTATCTTATCAACAGCGGCTCTACTTTTTTCATATGCGATAGGTGCGATATCCATACGATGTTTTTCTAAAAGAGACGCAAACTTTCTAAAATTTCTTTTCAAAGAATAGAGGTAATCTGATGAATCCCTAGCAGGGACTCTGCCACCCATGTATCTACTAACTGTTACTTCGCCAAGTTCTGCAACCTTAGAAAAAGGTGAAACGCCAATATCATAGTTGTGTAGCATTTCATTTATTTCATCAACAGAAATAATTCCTGCCACCTTAGCAAAAGCCCTTCTACGCGCCATTGCATTTTCATCATCTATTTCTGGCACATAAATGTATTCACCACATTTACAACAAACAGCATTTTTCTCAACATAAGTAAATGTAAATCCACGTACAGTAATAGTATCCTCATTACATTCAACTCTATAATCAACTTTTTCTCTACAATTAGTGCAAAATCTCATATATTCACCCTTCCTATCATTCCAGATTCATGGAACGAAATTATGTCTACCGTACAATAATGTTCCTTTTCATCAATATACTTTTTGATATACAACTCTACATTTTTGGTTTCACCAAGAACATCAAGCTCACAATTCTTTTTAAAGAAAAATACCATTGCATCTGGATAATTAGGATTGTCGTTCTTTTCCATTTTGTAACAATCAGTTTTCAACAAAGAGGTTAATATTTCTTTCTTTTCACCGACAGTCAAAAAATACTCCTTGTCAAACTGAATGTTTTTATCCCTATGTTCGATTACAAAGTCATTGGTCTTGTAAAGTGCATTACAGCGCTTTAAAAAGTTATCCGCTAACTCTAATTCGTTTTCAGATAGTGGCATATCCACTCCTTCCTCAATACCAAAACTATTTTAACATATCGGATATACTTTTTCAATTACTTTATCCGAATAAAAGCAAAAAAAGAAAAGTGGTCAACTCAAGCGAGTCAACCACTTTGTCAATTACCACTCAACAACCTTTGGAGCCTCTGTAAATGAGCTAAATGTAGCAACAGCATGATCGAAATAGAACACTTCTGAATTGCCATCATTCTCATCATACATAGCACGAAGGTTAGGATAAGCATCAAGCATATGCTTTCTAGCTTCTACGTTATCATCCTCTACCAATGTACCACAAACTCTAAGCCATGTTGAACCATCAAAACAGCAAAGTTCGCACTTACCATTAGCATGCAACTGCTTAGATACATCCTTTACCTTACCAGTCTGAATGTAAAGCTTATCTTCAAACAAATCAATAGTACCAAATGGTCTTACTCTTGGCTGATCACCATCCATTGTTGCCAAATAGTAAGTGTCACATTCCTTAATGAACGCATATACTTCTTGCATTATTCCTTCCTCCTTACTTAATGCAATACTTTTATCCCATAAATACTCTGGAGCAATATCAACATCTGGCAACCATTCAATAGTGCCGCAATTAACATGCGCCATTGCAAATACTTCCTTTTCCTTCAAGCGCTTAAAAGGCCTCTGTTCAAACAAACAAGAAGCATCGAAGAGCCTCTTTATCCCATGTTTAAAAGTAAGCATCAACTTAAAGTCATCAAGTACTTCGACGTCTATTACGCTCCAATAATTATCAGCGCCATAAACCATTTCGCTATCAAAATAATTTCTCCAATTCAAGACTCTCCCCCCAATCATTGTAATGGATTAATTCTTTCAAGCTCGCCTTTATTAGTTGCTCGCTCCCAATTTGCTTCTAATTCTTCTAAATGAATTTCTATCCAAGCAACAACTAATTTAACCTGTTTAGGTGGCAAAATACCGCTTAGGACCTCACCGTCAAACCCGAAAGAAGCTTCAGAATCATTATACTTAGCATGAATATGAGGCTTTTTATGCACCCCAAAATCATCCCAGTTCATAGTAATCTTTATTCCATAAAATTCTGACAAAGTAGGCATACTCTCACCTCCCATCAATAAAATAAGAGGTCTAATCGCATGCCTGCTTCTTTGTAACTCGTAAGACTGCTTTCCTGGCCAACCATTCGGTTAATTGTCCCGCAATTAAACTATTAAAATTCTATCACAGCGCCCCATCAAAATCAATTGACACAAAAAGAGAAAGGTGGTCAACTCAAAAGAGTCAACCACCATATTCAATATTCAACTAGTTCAAAGCAAAATCAGCTTTTGTGTAAGTACCAGTACTTGGATCGTTTAGGCTGTATTCATATGACGGGCTGCTATACCACGGTGCTACATTAGTCTTTGACGCTTTAACATTAGTAGCCTTACTCAATTCTCCCTCTTTATAACGCCATACCGTTATTGTAGCGCCATTGTTAGGGGTAATATTTTTTCCATCAGAGAAATACAATACTGGAACAGCATTAATCGAAAAGTCTACTCGCTCACACGTTTCATAATTAATAGTCCATAAACGTGTTCTTAAAAAATCAGCAATTGCAGCATCTTTCATAAGAGCCTTATAGAAATCATCATTCGTGTCATTATTTGTAACCGCAGTACTTGTAGTACTATTTGTATATTTTTGCACTATATTTCTGCTCATAGCGCTCGCCATAACAGTAATACTTTCGTTCGGTAATGAAGGACCTAAATATTTTACAATAACATATCCATCGCCATCAGCAAAAGTGTCACCCACAGGATACTGTGTAGGGATGCACTTATCTCCGCTACTAACAGAATCTATAATAGAAGCATAATCCACATTCTTAGTTTGTATTATTGAAGAAGCAACATACGATGCTCCGCCTCCGCCTCCACCAGCTGGCTGAAGATTCGATGACTGTCTAACACCCGTAGAGGAGCCTCCGCCTCCACCATTATATCCAGCACCTCCGCCTCCGCCATACTGTGCACCATTTCCGCCATATCCTCCTTTGGCAAAAGCAGCACCAGAACCAGCAGTTTGTCCTGTAATAATATTATATCCCGTTGTTTTTGATGTTCCTCCCGCTCCATAGCCACTACTTGTTCCAGCTTTTCCTCTAGTATCAATAGAAGTAACTAATCCCGTTCCATTAAATCCATCATATTTATTTGAAAAAGAAAATGCATAACTAGAATTCGAATAAACTATCGGTGCTGAAACATTGCCATCAAAATAGTTTGACCCACCATCACCGCCAAATCCAGGGGCGTCAGTAGTTCCTAATAAATTAGTACCTGGCAAACCACTGTTTGGTCTATAATCCTCATTCCATGACCCACCAGCGCCACCACCAGCAGCCACAAATAAAACATCGCTATCATTACTAGTGTTATATACTCCTTTTTCATTGCACTTGTACACAAGTGTCGCAGCTCCGCCGCCACCACTTGCAGGTGCCTGAGATGTAATAGCCACAAGACCAGTTACAGTTGATCCTTTGCCGCCATAAAACTTATTTTCGAAAACATTTTGGCCACCTTCTCCCACCGTACCGTCTCCAGGATTTTTATCCTTATTTGGTCTCACTCCGGCTGCACCAGGAGCCACATAAATATATTGATTGGATTCCGTTGTTTGATAGACACCAACAACTGTGCCACCAATGCCACCCTCAATTTTATACCCTTTGCTAGATCCAGCTTGTCCCAAACCTTTTGATGCATACGCGTCACCGTTAGCTCCATCTCCGCCTTTGGCAATAATGGCATAGTATCCAACCTGTGGCAATTGAACTATACATTTATCCTTTGAAATTCCAGGATAAGTATTAAAAATAGAGAACATTTTTTTCTTTACTGCCATTTTCGTAACTTGTACACCGCCAGCATACTTAGCAAACGAGCTAGGAATAGCCACAGCCATCGCTGTAACCAAAAGTAATACTATAATTCTTTTAAACTTCTGTGATTTCATAGTAATACTCCCCTAGGGCTAATCTACCTGTTCAACATAAAAATCAAGGACCAAATTCTCTGCAGTATCAGTATCTACCGCAGTTGAATCAACCAAAAGATATATGTCCTTATAATTATTTTCACTATCCGTAACAGGAGCTATTCTCATGTAAGGCTTTCCTGCTTGTGATCCCTGCTCATATTCTAATAAAGATGTCGTGGTTTTATCATCCTGGAAAAATGAAAAACTATATTTCGAATCTTCTTTTTCCGAAGCACATGATGGTATAACATCAATTGTAACATCACTATAATTATTTACTGTAAACTTAAACACCTTTTTATCTTCAATTTCAAAGACATGGTGCCCATCCTTAAGTTCATAATCGTCTGCGTTCCAGTTGTCTTCGTTACCTTCAAAAATCTTTACATCATTCTTCCCAAGTTCTTTTCCAGAAATCGTGAAACCAAACTTAGCAACAACTGCATCACCAGAAAGATTAGCTCCGCTCATGTATTTTGAAAATGTAAACACTGTAGTGAGTAGTGAAAGAAGAACAAAATATACAATATAGTTCTTCCAAGGAACTGTGTTCTTATGAGTCATATCATAGAGCTTGCCATGGTTTTCCTCATAAGCATCCTGGTTGGACTCATAATCCTTGTTGTCGTCTGTTCTACCAGTATCTTTAAAACTGATATCAAGTTTATTGCGAGGAGGAACATCAGCAGCCTTAAGTTGCCTATCTACGGCATCATCAATATAAGGCCTTGTCATCTCATCCGCAATATTTTTTGGAATTACTTTTGGCATATTAGTTCCTCCTTCCTTTAATATTCTTTAACTAAATTACAGCACTTCTTCGAAGTAAACAGTAGAGTGAACTATATACTCTGCGATTCCTTCTGCGCCAAGTTGTGTATCATACTTGTTAGACTCTTCTGTGTTCTTATCTTCCCATTCCCAAACGATCTTGTATTCAACCGTTTCACCAGGCATGATAAGGATATTTGGGCCAGCGTAGTTTGCACTGCTTACCCACTCAGTTTCACTGCCAAGAAGATATTGGTCATCAGCTAATAGCTTAAACCTAAGTGGAATCTTGTCCTTGTTATCCTCAGCAAATGAGATTTGATAATTCAATCCAACATCGCCATCATTTTGAACATAGAATACGAATTCATCTTTGTATCCTGGCCAGATGATTCTGTTGCCTTTATCGTCTTTATCAAGTCTTCCACTTGGTGTCTTTTCTTTTTCTTTTTTTGCTTGTTCAAGCATCTCTGGGTAATTACGATAGGTTTCTTCGCCTTTATCATAATTCTTCTCATCAGAGGTTGGTGTGATGATTATCTCATTGACATACTCACGTTGCTTGTCTGTCAAAGCATCATATGGACGCTTACCATCGATAATCTGCTGAGCATTTTTACGATTTACAGGGTCCTTATCTTTATCATATGGATCGCCTGGCGTGTCAGAGCAATACTCATTAACAAATTCCCAAGCTATTGCTTCATCAAGCACATCGTTAACATCATCAATGCCCTTGTTACGTGCTTCTTCGACATCCTTGACTGAATCAGCGTTATTAACATCATCAAGAGCATCTAAGTATTCCTTATCAACTTCTGCCTTAAGTTTAGCCTTTTGATCAGGTGTTAAATCATCCGAATCATCAATAGCTTTCTTGGCAATTTCAGCTGCATTTTTAAGCTCATCTATTGCAGCTTTCTTAGCCTCATAAAGTGAGTTATCTGGAAGAGGTTCCTTTTGTTTTTCTACTTCCTTTTTTTGCTCATTAATTGGGCTAGGCTTAACAGGCTTTGTTGGTTCTGGCTTTTCAGGATCCTCTTGGAAAATGTTCATATCGGTTTCCTGTGAGCCCTTGCCATCTGTGCTGTCTGAACCCTCTAAATGGATTGTCTTATCCTCTGAGAAAGGTGAGGATGTATTCATAATCATAGAACCACCGAGATGGACTGCAATACCAGTTAGAAGTATAATAATACCTATAATTAGGAACAAGAAAAGGATAAATCTACTCCTAATGAGGGACGCAATATAATTGCCCTCAAGGTCGTATATGTCATTGTGCTTATCAACAATGGCAGAATACTCGGTTTCGTCTCCAAAGAACAGGAAATATTTACGGCGATCTGATCCTTTCTCTCCTGTTTTTTGCATACGCAACCAAGTTACACCTTTGGTCTTTGAATCAGAGTCAACAGCATATGTGTAAATAACGCCGTCCTGCGCAAAGCCGAACTCGTCGTTATGTACGTCTACCACTCTGTATGCAAAGAGGCTTCTATTCACTTTTCTGGTGTCTATAGCGTATTCCATAAAGTGATCCTTGTGAACAAAATTTGATTTTAATCAAGATAGCCCCGTCACCCCTTTTGGGCGACGGGGCCTTCCCGTTAATTAATTTACATTAATTATGTGACTTTAGCTTTTAAGCATTGTATTTAAATTCGCGCTGGAATTTTAAATTATGTTTAGACTAAATTAGTCAACCTGAGTAGCAACGATTTCAAGTTCTACAGTAATTGTAGGAAGTGTTGCCATAGTACCAAGAGTTGTATCTGCATCATCGTTTGCAGCTTTAGCAACATCATCAGCGCCCTTTTCAAATACCCATTCCCAAGTAATGTCCTGAGCAGCTAAATTACCACCAATAGCAACGTCCTGCTTAACAATCTGTGCATTGGTAATAGTTGAGCCATTATAAAGAACTGTATCACCCTTCTTTATAACTACTGGGATACCAGCTGAATTTGTAACTGACTTAATCTTAACTTCAATGTTTGCAGTAACTTCTGAATTGTTGAAAATCGCATCGATACCAAATGAACCTGTTGTACCAGGAGCAATAACTTTTGCATCGTCGTTCACGCCATTTTCATCAACATTACCAGTAGCATCTGTGTAAGAGAAAAGATCAACAGTTATTACAGGATTAGCGCCTGTAATTTTTACAGCATTAGCACCTTCACCCTGAACGATTTCCCATTTAGCTACACGAGCTACATCCCTACCGTCAGCTGCGCTTGTGTACTTTGCGAATGTTGATGAAGCGAAGCAAGCTGTTACGAGTGTGCACATAAGTACAACTGCTGCGATTCTCATAATTGTGTTCTTTTTCATAATATAAACCCTCCTATGGTCGTTGGTTATATATCATCTTATTATGCTAGGACTGAATTGTGCTAGGAATAAGTTGATTTACTATTTTGTGTTTTACTTATTTTTTAGGGGCTTTTACCTTAACCGTTGTTGGTTTCTTAACCTTAACAACTGATTTTGCAGGTGCCTCTACTTTGACTTTAGCTGTGGCAACAGGTTCGTTACTCCTATTTACCTCGGCATTGTTTAAACTCTCGTTTAGTTGTTTGTTGAGAATTTCTGTTTCGGCCATCCTTTCAGGCGCAGGCTCAGGCTGATATGCATCAATATCGAAATCATCGTAGAATATTGGATCAACCGGGGCCTCTTCCTGTGGTTTTTTAAGGACCTCCCGAGGCAAATCAACTTGGTTAGGATTTTGTTTAAGCTCTTCAATTTCTTGTTTGAGCTGATCCTGTTTAATTTTCTCCTGTCTTAGGAGAAGCTGCCTTCTTATAATGTCATAGATTACGAATATCGCAAGAGGTATTCCTACGCATACAAGCATTCCGGTTGTACTCTGTATGAATAATACGAAGTTTCCAAGGCCGGATGCCTTATTGTAGTATTGACCTATAACATGATCTGGTTTAACTGGTGTTGCGTCCTGTACGTTGTTCGCATCACCCTGTGTGGTGTAACTGCCATCCTCATTTACTGCAATGATTCTGTGGGTTACAGCATAGTCGCCTTCCATGAATGCTATTACATCATTCACTTGAAGTCTCGTTGGGTCTACGTTACGAACGAAAATCAAATCGCCGACTTCAATGGCGTTTGCTGATCCATCGTCCATAGAACCAGAGAGAACTACGAGTGGTGTGTAGCCAAGTACTGATGGTGGCTTACTATCATCCATAGCACCCTTAATAATCAAGATCGTGTTGAGTACGAGGATAGGAATAAAGATAATGCAGAGCAATATTCCTAGCACCGTAAACAGCTTATGACCGATATTAGATGCCGGCTTTTCCTTTCTTTGAGTTTCGTCCATAATTACCTCCAAGGCACACTTGTGCCCTATTAATTATTAAGCACAATGTCACTATAACATCAATTTTGACCATTGTCAACAAAATTTCATTTTTTTGTTCGTTTATTTTATTAAAAATAACCAAAAATCCTATATTTAGTACTCTGGGATGAATGAATAGCAATATTTACCGCCTATTAGCTTACCAAAGAAGTACTTATTTGAGGCAGAATCGTTCATAACTAGGACGCTGTTGCCCGAAAGGCAGAGCGATTTCGCCAAAGGCGGAAGCGCGTAGTCCTTGAGGAGGTGCTCGGAATCGAGATAGTAAAGTGGAATCTCAGAACCGTCGTCCATGATGAACTCATCATCGGATGTAAGGTTCGATTTCATAGGATCATCGTAGATTCCGATATGGGATGTGGTAGCCATCCAAGAACTAGAAAGACAGATTTGGCCTCCCTTTAGGATAACCATACCCTGTGCCTTGTCGCGGATTGAATAAGCCGCAGTTGGAAGCACTTTGTCAATTGCACCCTTTTGCGAGAGAGCTGATGTAAGCTCGCTTGCATCATAGACCATCATAATTGACATTTGATACTCTCCTGCCCCAGTCTGCATATGATGACTGTCCGGAGTATGTATTTTATTCTTTTTATAGAATTCACCTATATAGAGATTGTCATTATTAACATAGCAAAAAGATGCACTGTTACCAGAATTGAACTTATCAATTGGAGTTGCCAAATCATAGTCAGGATTTGTAACATCCGAGAGACGGAATACATTTACAAACTTTTCATTAGTAACAAATACAAATCTGCCATATATTGCAACACCTGACGCATGAGTTGCATCAGTTTTTCCATTTACATCATTTAATGACACATATGAAAACTCATTGGTTTCTGGATCAACAATGTATATCCTAGATGCATCACCATTATTCATATATCCACAGATTAAATAGAGCTCTGACTTTTCATCAAAAACAAGTCCCCTTGGTACAAAGCCATCACCAAGGCCTGGGATAACAAACTCTTTTTCAGCAGTATCATAATACTCGCTTGCAGTAGCGTGAACTACTGCAAAGAAAACCATATATGTAAGTAGTAAAATTATTATAAATATTGCTACTACTATTAATATTATTTGCTTTTTAGTTTTTTTCTTTTTTACTTTCTTTTCTTTATTAGGTTCTTCGATTTCAGCAGTTTCAGTCAATAACTCTTCGCTCATTTAACTTGCCACTCCTTTACATCTTTTACCTCTTCGTACAATGCTTTATACGAATCATGTCTTGATTTGGATATTAAACCATCCTCTACCGCCTGGATTACGGCGCAGCCCTTGTCCTTGACATGGGCGCAGCCAGGGTAGAACTTGCAGTCCTCGAGGAACTCCTCAAACTCTGGGAAGCAGTCCGCAAGGTCCTCCTTGAGGATGACTTCCTGTTTGAGAATTTCGAGGGATGCAAAGCCTGGCGTGTCGGCAACGTAGGTGTTGTCGTCAAGTTTAATCAAAGTGCATTCACGAGTCGTGTGCTTGCCACGGCCAAGTTTTTGGCTTATCTCGTTTGTGGCAAGGCAGAGGTCGGGATTGATTTGATTGAGAATAGTAGATTTGCCAACACCTGAGTTGCCGGTAAATGCTGATACTTTGTTTTGAAGTACCTCTCTTATCTCATCAATACCCTCACCTGTTTTACCACAAGCTTTAATCACCTTAAATTTAGTTTTATTATAAATATCAATAAGTTCGCCAACGTCAATAAGGTCACTCTTGTTGAGCACTATTACTGGCTCTATGTTGTTTTTAACAGCAATAGCCGTTAAACGGTCAACAAGGAGCGTATTAGGACGTGGCTCGGTACCAGAGACAACAATGACCAACTGGTCAATGTTGGCCACTGGTGGCCTTTGTAGCGCGCTACGTCGTGGCAAAATATCGTCAATGGTGTTTTCTGCGTTGTCATTGATACTAATGACAACATAGTCTCCTACCATTGGCGTTATTTTTTCCTTGCGGAACACTCCGCGCGCTTTACATTCATATATGCCAACGGCGGTTTCTACGTAATAGAAACCGCCTATGCCTTTAATAATTATTCCATTTTGAGTATTTGGAATACCTGCCATAAATACCTCTTATTTGAGTACAATTGCAGATGTCGTCTTATATCTCATTACCGAAAGATATGTAGTGCCATCTACTGTTAATCCACTTACTCTATCTGAATCACTAAGCGAAGTAGTAATATTTTCAGCCGCAAAGCCTAAATTGACAAGTTCTGTTTTTGCTTGAGCAACTGTCGTTCCAATAATAGAGCTTGGAATCTTAACTTCACTTACAACCTTAATTTCATATGCCTTAGCATCTGTGATAGTTGCAGGGTCAGTTGTGAAGTCAATGTTACATGTGTAAATTGTTGTGCCATCTAGTTTACATACAACTGACTTTGGACCCTCAGAACCAGTAATTTTATACTTATATACAGATCCATCGCAATTTACAGCTCTAGAAAAATCAAGATTATTTGCTACAAATATCTCAAGTTGCATCGTTGAAGGTGAAACTGGAAGTTTGAACGAAATTTCACCAGTGCCAGATGGTGCCTTACCAGAGGATACGATGATTTCAATAGCTGTTTCCTTTGGTACCTTGTCACCCTTTTCATAGCCAGGGATTTCAATTACCTGACCAGCTGGTTCCTTGGAATCCTTTTCAGTAACACGTGGAGCCTTGAGGCCTGAGCTTGTAAAGAACTCGATTACGTCTTCTTTGTTATTGTTGTAGTTAAGTCCCATTACTGAGAAAGGAACTTCTACAAGGTTAGGGTCATCCTTAGATGCTGCTGCAACTGTGATGATGATTGTGGTGTTGGTATCAACCTTGGTGCCTGGTGCTGGTTCTGTTGCAATTACATAACCTGGATCAACATCATCGGTGTACTCAAGTACAACCTTGGTGTTGGTAAATCCACTCGACGTGAGGAGTGTCTTGGCAGCGCCAAGCTCATCGCCAATTGTGTCCGGAACCTCAACTTGTGAGCCGTTTGAAACGACCTCAAGTTTGATTGTGCTGCCCTTCTTTGCCTTGGAACCACCGTATGGGCTCTGCTTGCAAATCTGGCCAGCTTGATACTTGGAATCAGTAGAAGTTACATACTTAACTTCGAACTTCCAGTCAGAGTACTTCTTCTGGCTGTCTACTTCCTCTGCATAGTTCTTACCGAGGAGGTCTGGAACCTCAATCTTGTCATTTTTAAAGATGTCAGTAAAGAGAGCAAGGAAGATGATGATTAAAATTATTACAGCAAGGAGTGCAGATGCTACACCAACAAGAATTGGAAGAGTCTTGTTTTGTACTGTATCGTCATCGTCGTATTCATCCTCATCATCAATCTGAACTGGTTGCATACGAGACTTGGTACTGATTGGTGCGGCAGCAACCTGTGCTACCTCCTGCTGGCTTATGAACCTTGTTGGGTCCTTGTCTACGAAATATGAATAGTCAAACTTGATTGCAGGGTTGCGCTTGAACTCGTCAAGGTCAAGGAGCATCTCTGCTGCTGACTGATAGCGGTCCTTGGTATTCTTCTGCATTGCACGAAGAGTAATCTGCTCAAGGCCTACTGGAATCTGTGGGTTGATATCACGTGGGTGAATAGCCTCATTCTGGAGCTGCATGATTGCAACTGATACTGCGCTATCAGACTCGAATGGAAGCTTGCCTGTGATCATCTCATAGAGGACTACGCCTACTGAATAGATATCAGCTTTGTCATCTGTGATTTCGCCACGAGCCTGCTCTGGGCTGATGTAATGAACAGAGCCTATTGCGCTCTCTGTCATTGTTCTTGTCTCACCACGTGAGAAACGTGCGATACCAAAGTCTGTTACTTTGATGTTGCCGTTTTGGAGAAGCATGATGTTCTGTGGCTTAACGTCACGGTGAACAATGCCCTTGTCATGCGCGTGCTGGAGAGCACGAAGAATCTGTGTTGTGAAGTGAACAGCCTCTTTCCAGTTAATTACCTTCTGCTGTTCGATATATTCCTTGAGTGTGATACCCTCAATGTACTCCATTACGATGTACTGAAGTCTGTCACCAAAAGACACGTCGTATACCTTTACGATGTTAGGATGTGAAAGTACGGCAATAGCCTTTGATTCGTTCTTAAATCTTCTGCGGAACTCCTCGTTTGCAAGGAACTCCTCCTTAAGTATTTTAATGGCAACGATACGGTCATCAATGTTGTCATATGCCTTGTATACAACAGCCATACCGCCTACGCCGATTATTTCTCTTATTTCATATCGACCGTCAAGTCGTTTTCCTACATAACTGTCCATAGTCTTGCTCCTCTACTTCGTTATAGCCACAACTGTGATATTGTCCTCGCCGCCATTTTCATTAGCCGCATTTATCAATATCTCTGCTATTTCTTCGTGTGGATTGTCCACAACCGTCCTGTAAATGTCAAGCGGCTCAACCATGTTGGAAAGTCCGTCTGTACAAATAAGGAGAGTCTCATCACCCTTAAGGTCCTCAACTGTAAAGTCAACCTTGAGCGATTCATCCACACCAAGAGCTCTTGTAATCAAGTTCTTTCTTGGATGTGTCCTCGCCTGTTCCGGCGTTATTTCGCCACTGTCGACCAAGTCCTGAACCACCGAGTGATCCCTAGTCAGTTGCCTTATCTCTTCCCCGGTCACGAGATATGCTCGGCTGTCGCCTGCGTGTGCGATATAGAGAACGTTTTTCGTCATTATCGCGGCGACTACCGTCGTACCCATTCCAAGGAGGTCTAAATTGTCGGCGGCCATATCATAAATTTCAAAATTGGCATTTGTGATTGCCGTGACAAGTAGATTCTTGATTGAAGAAGAAGTCATTGTTTCACGATATGCAGAAGTAATTCGTTCCGAGATACTCTTGACTGCCGTCGAGCTTGCGATATTACCGCCGGCGTTACCGCCCATGCCATCGCAGACGACTGCCCACGCTACGCCATTTTGAAATTCACCGGCCGCGTACGAGTCCTGGTTGTTTGAACGAACTATTCCAACATCCGTCCTTGCAGATATTCTCATGCTTCTCCTCCTTCCTTGTGGTTTCGCCTAAGTTGGCCACAGGATGCATCTATGTCTCCACCAAGGCTTCGCCTTATTGTGGTGGTGATGCCACCTGATTCTAATATTCTAGAAAAGGTTTCGAGCCTTTCCATTGAACTGCGTTTGTAGTCATTCTCGCGAACCTCGTTCGCAGGAATTAAATTTACATGACACAATGTGCCTTTTAGCCTATTACGTAATTGGTGGGCACACTCATCAGTGTCATTTATGCCATCCATCATCGCATACTCGAATGATATGCGCCTCTTAGTCTCGTCAGTGTACTTTGCACATGCCGCAAGGAGCTCATCCACTCCCCATTTTTTATTCACTGGCATTATCCTGCTCCTAATCTCATCATTTGGAGCATGAAGGCTGACTGAGAGTGTAAACTGCGGATGCTTCTCAATGAGGTCGTATATCCGTGGTACGATGCCACATGTTGAAATACTAATGTGGCGAGCACTGATGTTAAGACCATCACCGTTTGATATCAATTCAAGGAACCTAATTACGTTGTCGTAATTGTCGAGTGGTTCGCCCATTCCCATTAGGACAATGTGCGATACTCTAAAGTCCTTGTCTGTTTTGATATTGTCGCGGGTTATTGCATAGACCTGAGACAATATCTCACTTGGGGTCAAGTTCCTAACGCATCCATCAATCGTGCTTGCACAAAACGAGCACTTCATATTACATCCGACCTGTGATGATACACAGACCGTGTAACCATACTTGTACTTCATAAGTACTGACTCGATAAACTCGCCATCGTTTAATCTAAACAAGTACTTCTTAGTGTCATCAACCTGTGATTCAAGCTTGCGTTCTATCTGGCAGTTTTTAATCTCGTATACTTCATCAAGTTTCTGTCTTAAATCCTTTGAGAGATTGGTCATCTCATCAAACGACTCGGCACATTGTTTGTGCAACCAAGAATAAATCTGACCAGCACGGAACTTAGGCAGTCCCAAATCAACTATTTGAGTTGTCAGCTCTTGTAAAGTTAAAGACTTAATGTCTTGCTTCATTCTTTTTCATCACCGAGTAGAAGAATCCGTCACAGTCCTCCTCTTGTGGGAAGATGGTACGCTGTTCTACAAGTTCAAAATCATCGTGCGCATCAAGGAAGCGTTTTACTACTTCCTCATTCTCTTTTGGATTAAGGGAACAGGTTGAATAAACCAGTGTTCCGTATACCTTTAAATAGCGCGCGCTATTAACTAATATATTATACTGTAAAGGTGGTAACTTTTCAATATCTTTGATGCTTTTATATCTGATTTCAGGCTTGCGTCCGATGTCGCCAAGACCTGCGCACGGCACATCACAAAGCACCCTGTCTGCAAGGCCTAAATTCTCATCAAAGATGGAAGCATCTCCCACCCTTGCATCGATGATATCGATGCCAAGGCGTCCAGCACCTTGCTCGATGAGTTCCACACGCTGTGGGTACAAATCAAAGGCGACGATACGGCCTTTGTTTTGCATTATCTCAGCGATAGTGAAACTCTTGCCGCCAGGTGCGGCACACATGTCAAAGATCGTCTCACCAGGCTGTGCGCCTATCGCCTCACAGCAGAGTTGAGACGCCTTGTCTTGAATGTGTTGATTGTTATTTATTTTTAATTCAGTTAATTCAACTAGTCCCTTTTCCTTATCGCGTGCGTACATCTTTTGTGGGCCATTGGCATGTTCTAGTATGCCGATGGCTTTTTCCATGCCATACGCATTGATGAAAAGGTCGATAAGTTCCTGTGGACAAGAGTATTTAACTTCTAAATCATCCTCTGGAAGCTTGAGCCCATTTTGATCAATCTTCCTTAGCACCGCATTGATGAGGCCACTTGCAAAATTCACTTTTTTCTTTGCAAGATTTACGGACTCATTGATTGCTGCATGGGATGGTATCTTGTCCATAAAGAGGAGCTGATATGCACCAAGCCTTAGGATTATCAAAGCCTCTGTTTTAAGCTTTTTGATTGGCTGTTTTAAATAGAGACCGATGTTGTAATCAAGTGTGATTTTACGCTCGACAACACCATAGACAAGTGCTGTAAAAAATGCCTTGTCGGCGTCCTCTAGGTTATTATCCTTGAGCACACCGGCAATACTTAAATTCGAATACGAATTATCCTTTTCAATTTTGAGTAAAGTTTCAAAACTGAGTTCTCTCGCACTCTTCATAGTTTCTCCTTAGTCGCGGCGGCGACCACCTGTAAAGATTACAATAAATCTAAGAAGGTTAACGAGTGCTGTAGCGAGTGCTACGACATAAGTCATAGCCGCAGCCTTTAAAACCTTTTTGGCACCATGACGCTCATCGTCGGTCAAAATACCAGCATCATCAATAACGTCAAGCGCACGCCAACTAGCGTTGAGTTCTACTGGCAATGTTATAAGTTGGAACAAAGCCACAAATGAGTAGAGCAAAATACCAACATAGACTAAGTTCATAGACTGGAGAATAAGTCCGACAATAGCTATTGGAAGGCCAAGTGTTGAGCCTATGTTGCAAATTGGCACTACAGAATTACGAAGCTTGATTGGAAGGTAACCAGTAGCATGCTGTGCAGCATGGCCTGCCTCATGGCATGCAACGCCAATTGCGGCGATGCTTGAGTTGTTATAAACAGCCTCAGAAAGACTGATAATCTTGGTCTTTGGATTGTAGTTATCAGTAAGATTGCCCGCAATCTGCTGAATTTCTACATCGTGAATATCATAGTAATCAAGCACCATACGTACAGCCTGTTGAGAGGTTATACCCTTGCTTGCTGCTACCTTGGAATACTTTGCATATGTGCTCTTAACCTTACCTTGCGCAGCAAGCGCTGCAAAGAATAGAACAATTAAGAGAATGTACAAAAACAATTCCATTATTCAAACACTCCTTCCATTTCATGTCCGCGAAGGTAATCGGCCACTGGCATGCGTTTGCCACCCTGTGGCTGAAGTTCAATTATCTCAAGTAGTTGTTTATCACCAGTTGTAACAAAGAGCTTGTCCTTGTCTACAGTAATTGTACCAGGTGCCTTGTCACTCTTTGCCTGTGTCAAGTGTGACATATGAATCTTAAAAATAACTGAATTTAACTGAGTTGTTGCTGTAGGCCAAGGATTGAGGCCACGAATTTGGTTGTGGATAGTTTTAGCATCCCTGCTCCAATCAATTGGGCACTCATCTTTTGAGAGCATCTTGGCATAAGTTGAAAAGTTATCATCCTGCTTGATTGGTACGATGCTGTCTATGTTATCGAGAGTCTCCTCGATAACATCTGCGGCGAGGGCTGCAAGGCGATCAAAGAGTTCGCCTGCCGTCTCGTTCTCACCTATCTCGACCTTTTTTGTGATGAGCATATCGCCTGTGTCAAGGCCCTCGCCCATCTGCATTGATGTGACGCCTGCGTACATCTCGCCGTCAATTACGGCACGCTGAATTGGTGCGGCGCCCCTGTATTTTGGAAGAATTGAACCATGAGCATTGATGCAACCATACTTTGGGAACTCGAGCACGTCGCTCTTTAATATCTGGCCATACGCTGCAACAACAATCACCTCAGGCTTTAAATCCTCAAGGATAGGCATAGCCTCTCCATGCTTTAAAGACTCTGGTTGAAAAACTGGAATATTGTGATTTGTTGCACATACTTTGACATCAGATGGTGTCAAAGTCATATGACGGCCCTTTGGCTTGTCAGGTTGCGTAAATACACCAATTACTTCATGCTTTTCAATAAGACGCTCAAGCGTCGGAACAGCGAAGTCTGGCGTGCCCATGAATACTATTCTCATTCATTTTCCTCTTTTGGTTTTGGATTTGGATTCTTCTTGTCAGTAAAGAGTACACCGTCAAGGTGATCGATCTCGTGGCAGAAGCAACGAGCCTTGAGTCCTTCACCCTTGTAAACACACCACTGACCATTCCTGTCCTGTGCCTTAACCTTGACTGTTGCAGGGCGAATTGTCTCGTAGTATTCACCTGGGATTGAAAGGCAGCCTTCCTCCGCGAACTGCTCGCCTTCCTCCTCTGTGATTTCTGGGTTTACAAGTTCGATGAGTCCGTCGCCTACATCCATTACTACGACTCTTCTAAGCATTCCTACCTGTACGCCGGCGAGTCCAACGCCGTCTGCTGCATACATAGTCTCTGCCATGTCGTCAAGAAGTGTAGCGAGCTTATCATCAAACTTCTCTACCTTGCGGCTCTTCTTTCTAAGGATTGGATCCTCTTTTGTCACTACTTTTCTGAGTGCCATTTTATAATTACCTCACGTTATATCAGGAATAGCGTTTACGCCGCTATTCTCTTTATTTTTCGAAAAAGAAATTAGAAGTTCACTTAGCATTTGTCTAAAACGCTTGTTGTTGACACATTTGATAATCAACCTGTGTCTATACTTATTGCTAACCTTGACAACACGCTCTGGCATAGGACCTAAAACTATAAGTTTCAAGTCACTGTACTCGCCCTCTGCCATTGACCTTAAATCATTTAGGAAGTTGAGACTTGCTTTGAGCACACGCTCCTCACGCGCGCCTTGGAAGCTAATTGTGCAAAGGTTGCAATATGGTGGAAATACGCACGCTTTACGCATACCTATTTCTGTCTCATAAAACTCTTCGTAGTTTTGTTCTGCTGCGAGTTTTATGATGTCGTTTGTTGGCTGGATTGTCTGGATGATAGCGCGACCTTTGTACTTGCCACGACCTGCTCGACCAATTACTTGAGTCAAGAGGTCAAAGGTCGTTTCCATGCTCTTGTAGTCATCGCTAAAAAGTTGTTGGTCGGCTGAAAGCACGCCAACAAGCGTTACATTTTCAAAATCCAAGCCTTTGGCAACCATCTGGGTGCCAATCATTATATCGTACTCTCCATTACGAAAAGCAGTTAGTTTTTCCTCATAGGAGTATTTCTGCATTGTTGTATCCGCATCCATCCTGAGTACACGCGCCTTTGGCAAGAGGCGCTCAAGCTCCTCCTCAAAGCGCTGAGTACCAGCGCCGGTGTAGCGAACGTCATTTTCGCCACATTCTGGACAAACGGTTGTAAACGGAATACTGTAGCCACAGTAGTGGCACATAAGCCTGTTGTTGTGGCGGTGATATGTAAGTCCAATACTACAGTTTGGACACATAACAGCCTCACCGCAACTGTTACAAGCGGCATATGTGTTGTATCCTCTTCTGTTTATCAAAACGATGGATTGATGTCCATCGTCAAGGTTCTGCATAAGTGCTGACAAGAGTGGCTTTGATACATCAGTTTTGTTTCCATCAAAGCGTTCCTTACACATATCAACAGTCTCAACTGTCGGAAGTGTTGCGCCAGCAAAACGTTCCTTTAAAACGCTGAGCGTATACTTGCCAGATTTGGCTGCCATATACGACTCAAAACTTGGTGTTGCTGATGCGAGCACAAGCAGTGCCTTGTCCTCTGCAACACGATACCTTGCGATGTCACGCGCATGATAACGTGGACTTTGCTCCGATTTATATGTGTGTTCCTGTTCCTCATCAATAATAATGAGTCCTAGGTTATCAAAAGGAGCAAAGACAGCCGAGCGTGTACCAACAACTATCGTTGCACGGCCTTGCTTTACCCTCTTCCACTCATCAAGGCGCTCGCCATCTGAGAGAGCGCTATGGAACACAGCGACCTTGTCGCCATAACGGCTGTGGAATATGCGCAGTGTCTGTGGTGTGAGCGATATTTCCGGCACCATTACAATGATGCCTTTTCCCTGTCGCTCCACCTCATCGATAAGGCGTAAATAGACCTGAGTTTTGCCAGAGCCTGTGACGCCGAAAAGAAGGCTTGTTCCTCCACCAGTTGCAAGTTGCTTTTTGAGGTTATCAAAAGCATTCTGCTGACTCTCAGTCAATACAATTTCGTGAGTGTCTGTTACCTTTTCATTGTATGGTCGGCGAAAGATTTCCTTTTCGTAATACTCCAGTGCTCCACGGCGTTTCATGTTGTCAACAACCGCCGTTGATACACCAGTAAAATAGCAAAGTTCCTTGACGGAACACTCACCCTCTAAATTGCTTAGGCAGTCTATTACGCTCTGTTGTTTTTCTGTTACACGTGGCAACGTATTTATGTCACCAAGACGCACCATTTTAACAGTTGCATCCTGTGGCTTGTGTGAAAGTCCAGGAAGCATTGTGCGAAGTGCATCGTATACGGTGCAAAATGTACGCTCTTTCATAAAGAGCGCAAGACGTATCATCTTGTCATTAAAGAGAGGTGTCTCATCTAATATGACACCTATCTCCTTAAGGTCAGATACGTCATTTTGGCTTATCACTTCTAAGATGACAGCCTGACGTACAGAACTACCATTTCCAAAAGGGACCATTACACGGCAGCCAACTTTTGGGCATTTGCCCTCTGGCACGGCATAGCTATAGGCTTCATCAAAGTGATAAGCCACATTTTGCACTGCAACGCGCACTACCGTTCGCTCTGCCATCTTGCCCCTCCTAAAGTTTTAATTAAAGTTCTCTGATCTCAGCTGGCTCCTCAATTTCATACTCGCCAGCAAGCAATTTATCAAGAGCAGTTGAAACTGGCTTTTCTGTGATAATCTCACGATTTTTGCATGCCTCGTCAGAAATCTCTCTAGCGAGCTTTGCAGTTGCTGTTACAAGAGAGTAACGGCTAATCTGGTTACCATTTTCATCAACTAAGAGATCACGAAGATCTGGATTAAACATTTTGTTGTCTGCCATTATTTTAAACCTCTTTCTGAAAAATCTTCATTTGGTGGTAATACTTGTGCTTCCTTGTTTATATAATCATCAATCGTAAGTTCCTTGTACTGATGACCATAGTAAAACTCATCATGTGTACCAGACTCACGAAGGTGACGTCTGTGACGGAAGATGATTTCAAGTGCATCTTCAACCGCATCTTCAAGGCGGTTGTTTACGATTATGTAGTCATAATCATTTGCGCGGCCAATTTCGCTTTTTGCAACATCAAGACGTGTCTTGATATCATCTTCGGAATTGGTGCCTCTGTCACGAAGACGTGACTCTAATATGTGAAGAGACGGTGGCATTAGGAACATAGTCCTAACGTCTGGGTACTTCTCTCTAATTTTGTCCGCACCCTGTACCTCTATTTCAAGGATAACTGTCTTACCCTCTTCTATCCACTTGGCAACTGGTGCCTTTGGCGTACCGTAGTAATTGTCCCCGTATTGAGCCCATTCGAGCATTTCATCATTCTTAATATGACTCTCGAATTCGTCCTTTGAAACAAAATAGTAGTCGACACCGTCAACCTCTCCTACTCGTGGAGCACGAGTTGTCATCGAGATTGATACAACCGTTTTGTCATCACGTGCTAGTATGTCGTGAATAACAGTATCTTTTCCAGAGCCCGACGGGCCAGAAAAGATTAAAAGGAAGCCTGAACCTTCTGTCATATTTCCTCTTCCTCCTCTTCTCCATTGATACGCTCCGTCAAAGTTTCTGGTTGGAGGTATGACAGAACAACTTGATCGTTGTCCATTATGATTACGGTTCTAGTCTTGCGACCTTGGGACGCATCGATAAGCGTACCCTTTTCCTTGCAATCTCCTACTATTCTCTTTATCGGTGCAGAATCCGGACTGACCATAGCAATGATGCGGTCCGCATTTACAGAGTTACCAAAACCAATGTTTAAAAGCTTCATACTATCCGCCTATTCTATGTTTTGAACCTGTTCTCTAATCTTCTCAACTTCTGCTTTGATATCAACAACTACCTTGTTGATTTCAAAGTCAGATGCCTTTGAACCAATTGTATTTGCCTCACGGTTGATTTCCTGTACAAGGAAATCCATCTTGCGACCAATTGCTTCATCAGCACTGAACATATCCTTGAGCTGTTCAATGTGGCTGCGGAGTCTTACAGTCTCCTCATCTACTGCCACTTTGTCAGCAAAGATTGCTGCTTCTTGAAGAAGTCTTGCCTCGTCGACCGTTGTGTCGCCGAGAAGTTCTGCGATACGAGCCTTGAGCTTTTCGTTGTACTCACGCACCGTTTCTGGTGAACGTGACTCAACGAAAGCAACCTTTTCAAGTATCGCATCAGCGCGACCGCAGATATCATCGCGAAGCTTTACGCCCTCGCGCTCGCGCATTGCAATAAAGTTATCAGTTGCTGTTTCCAAGACGCCTTTTACGGCCTCCCAGATAGCATCCTCATCAGCCTCTTCCTTGTGAACAGAAAGGACATCTGGGAAACGAGTGAGTGTTGATGCTGAAATGTCGCTCTTGAGACCGTATGTCTCAGAGAGGTCTGTGAGTGCATCAACATACGCTTTTGCAAGCGAATGGTTTACCTTGACTACTACATCATCAGAGTTCATAGCTTCAATGGTAACGTTGCACTCAATCTTGCCTCGTGCAACACGACCTTGAAGGTATGTCTTGATTTTCTCGTCAAGGAAGCCATAAGTCCTTGGTACTCTTGAGTAGAGCTCAAAGTACCTGTGGTTCACGCTCTTGAGTTCAACTGATACAAAGAGTGTATCCGTCTCACTTTGAGCACGACCAAAGCCTGTCATGCTTCTTGCCATATTAAATTCTCCTTATATTAGAGCTCTGGGCGCCATAGCTACCTCTGGCTCGAATTACCTATTTCATTGCACGCTTTAAGGATTTGAGTTCCTGTGGCGTGAGCTCGCGCCATTTGCCCTGTGGCAACATACCGAGCTTTACTGGTCCTATCTGTACACGCTTAAGTCGTGCAACAGTGAGACCGCACTCTTCGCACATCTTGCGAATCTGGCGGTTACGACCTTCGATTAAAACTATTTCCATAACGACACGATTCTTTTCCTCTGATATTACGTGAATATCAGCAGGCAATGTCTTCTTGCCGTCAATCATTATTCCAGTAGTGAGCCTGTTTAAGATTTCCTCATTTATAGCAGGCCTTACTGTAACCCTATATGTCTTTGGCACATGCTTTGAAGGATGTGTCATATTATTCGCAAATTCACCGTCGTTTGTTAAGAATAAAAGGCCCTCTGAGTCCTTATCAAGTCGACCTACTGGGTATACTCTTACTCCGACATCATCGACCAAGTCCGCAACACAGCGGCGTCCCTGTTCATCGCTCATCGTGGTAACAAATCCACGTGGTTTGTGAAGCATAATGTACTTCATATCTGTTTCGGCAGAAATCTTCTCGCCCGAAACAGTTACTTTATCACTGCTTGGGTCAACCTTGTCGCCTATCTGTGCGACCTTGCCGTTGACCTTGACTTTGCCTGCGGCAATTAACTCTTCTGACTTGCGGCGGCTAGCAATTCCGCAATCCGCCATATACTTTTGCAATCTGATTTTTTCGTCTGACATGCCAAAAATCCCTTCTGTCAAGTACCCTTAAAATACGACTAATGCGGGGCTGAATACTCAGCCCCGCTATATATTAGCCCGTAATTAGTCCTTTTTGATAAGACCTGTTACCTTGTCGAACATCTCTGGTACAAGGTTAACCATTCTCTCTGCAGCATTGTCATATGCTGTGATGTGTTTAAGTGTTACCTGTCCGTTCTGGATAAGAAGGAAAGCAACTGGTGTGATTGTAACGCCAGCTCCGCCTGCGCCACCGAAGAGCTCCTTAGAACCCTTTGTTGGGAAGTCTGTGCCGCCACTTGCGAAACCATAAGTAACCTTTGATACAGGGATGATTGTAAGACCTGACTCTGTATATACTGGATCACCGATGATTGTGCTAACGTCGATCATGTCTTTAACTTTTTCGATTGTTGTTTGGAGCATTCCTGCTGCTGCTGTTTCTTTCATTTTAAGCACCTCTATTTAATGATTTAGTTCATTTCCTTTTTTGCTTTTTTTGTTTTCTTGTAATCACGATAGAAAACAAAGCCCGATTTACCAAGTTTTGGCACCATACCAATAAATGGTGTTACAAGTGTCAAAGGTCTTAGAGCTATTACGGTGTGAATTTCTCCACTGTTTTTGTTGGCAAGATAATCTGGTGTCATGTCGAGACTGATGTCGCCGACTGTGAGGCTATTGGTTATCCTACCGAGTGCAGGATAAAGTACTGCACCGATGCGTCCGAACTTAAGAGCTGTCTCAGCTGCATCGTCGCCGCCGATTACAAGTCCTATGTTCAAGCGTTTGATATTGATCTTTCTCGCTACTTTACCAAGAGTGTGTCCAGTTGTACTACCAAGTGATGCAACAAGTGCAACAATTGAGTCAAATGAGAATCCAGATAAGAAACTCTTAACCTTATCGTAGGTACCTGGAAGGTCGTACGCCTTTATTGATGTCTTGATGTCATCAATCTTGGATGCTTCCTTCTTATTTACAACTTCTGGCCAAGGTTTACCTTCCTCTTCTGCTTTGACAGCGGCTTCATATTGAGCCTCTGCCTTTGGAAGTTCTACAGAGAGCCTTGCTTCCTCTGTTGCAATACGGGCTTCTTCCTCTCGAATAAAGACCTCGGTGTCAAAATCCTTTTGAGCAGATTTCTTTTCCTTAGTTTCCTCAACCTTTTCAGTTGCAACCTCTTTTGCTTTGTTTGTAACCTTCTTGGCTGTAGGACCAAAGATACTTCTCAGTCTGCCCATTAACTTGGCACGTTTTGCCTTCTTCTTCTCAGAGAACATCTCAGGGTAAATTTTCAATTTGATTATACCGTACTTAAACCACAACTTTTTGGTGTTTGGCGCATACTCAAAGCCGACCTGGATTTTAACCCAAAGGGCAAAGAGGATAAATCCAACTACCAAAACCACAAGGGCAATTACGATAGCGATAATCAAAAAGAGAATCTTAAGAAATGCCAATAATCAACACCTCCCCCTAAATATTTAATTTTGAATAACTATCTTCGCTTAATTTTCTTCCTCTAATTCCGGGTTGTCCGAAACCTCTGGTTCGTCTTCCCTTGTTTCCGGTTCTTCTTCAGTACCCGGAAGTGCAGGAAGCTCATCAAGCGATTCTATACAAAAGCAGCGTAAGAACGCTTCTGTTGTACCATAAACAATTGGCTTACCAGGAAGGTCAAGTCGACCCTTCTCCTCGATAAGGCCCTTTTCATCAAGCGACGTAATAACACCTGAACAGTCAACGCCACGAACTTGCTCAACGAATGATTTGGTAACTGGTTGGTTGTATGCAACAACCGCAAGTACTTCGAAGGCTGCCTGTGAAAGTGGAACGTTGCGTCGCATCTCAAGTACAGTACGTACCTCATTTGAAAACTCGGTACGAGTGCACATCTGGAACTTGTCACCTAAGTGGAGAATGCAGATGCCACCTTGGCGCTCATCGTACTCAGCTTTGAGGTTTAGGAGAACCTGCTCTGCAAGTTCAGGCTCTATCTCGAGCGCGTTTGCAAGCCTAGTTACTGGTACTGGATCCCCAGCCGCAAAGAGTATTGCCTCTACACTAGCTTGTAATGTCTTGGCGTTCAAGTTCTCAACTCCTAATCCTTTTGATTCTTAAGTACGAGTTTCATCTCGTCACCACTGCCCTCTGCAGTCATTCGCTTTGCTTTCACAAGCTCAAGCACTGCAAGGAAAGTTGCTACCATATCGGAGCGTGACTCTGATGCCTCAATAAGTGATTTGAAATTCATATCGCCTCCGCGAAGTGCGCGGCGAAGAATAAAAATAATCTTGGATGAAACAGAAACAATCTTTTTTGAAACAATCTCGGTAAATGATGTCACTGGTGGTGGAAGCTTGCGCTTGCCCTTGCCAAGTGCCGCGATATATGCCGAGAATAATTCATCTGGCTCGTGGAAAAGCTTGTATGTGTTGTCCCTGTCAATTACGTCCGGCTTACGACTCAAGAAATCAAAGCCGTTTGCCTCATCCTTGAGTTTGCCTGCCATTATCTGGCAATCGCGATACTCAAGAAGTTCACCGGTGAGCTCAGCCTTGAGCTCGTCTGCCTCCTCGTGCTTTGGAAGGAGCGATACTGTCTTGATGTACACAAGACGTGCAGCCATCTCCAAGAACTCGGATGCAACCTCCATGTCAGATTCCTGCATCATTCGTACGTATTCTGTGTACTGATCAACAAGAGTGACAATTGGGATATCCATGATATCAAGCTTGTGCTTGGCAATGAGGCTGAGGAGCAAATCCATTGGTCCCTCAAAGACCTCAAGTTTATAATTAATCTTTTCCATCACGTCACCTCAAAAACAATGAGAATGGCAACGCTGAAAGGAAAGAGAATAAAGCGATAATCAAATCAGCAAGAAGACTGATTGGTTTTGTGATGATACCGCTAAAGAGCAGGATGATAATGACGATTGAAATTGTCTGGTAATTTGCCATTATCTTGTACTCTGTCTCAGAACTGATGAAAGCACGAAGAACCGTAAATCCATCAAACATTGGAATTGGCAAAAGGTTAAGTACGCCAAGCCAGATGCTAATTTGAGCACATGTTGAGAAAAAGATGATTATTGCCTGTCCAATCACAAGACCTGTGAAGTGTGGAGCCAAGGCCGTAATCATTGTCTCAATGAAAATGAAGAGCCAGCCAAGAAGTAGATTAGCAACAGGACCTGCTGCTGCAACAAGGGCCATATCCTTCTTCTCATTCTTGAAGGCATATGGATCAACCTGGCAAGGCCTACCCCATCCGAAACCAATAAGTGCAATCATCACAGCACCAACTGGATCGATGTGAACCAGTGGGTTCAAAGTCAAGCGATCCTTAACCGAATGATCACCTAGCTTGTATGCAACCCACGCATGAGCGAGCTCATGGATTGGTATTGAAACAAATACTAGGAATATAGCAGCTACTACTGTTACTGCAATTGTAAGAACGTTGCCGCTAAACAAAGCAGACAATAGCATCTTCTACACCTCAATTACTTATAATAATACTAATAATCAAAATTACACACATAAAAGAATACTAGAATTTAATAGAGACGTCAAGGAAATTAACGTAAATTCTACAAATTTAATACATTTTTATCCCCACTACCCTAGATATTCCAGCAAAATCGTCAAGAATAAAGGTTTGACCACAAGATGTGGCGCTTAGGATTTCTTCTATCGCTACAGCTTGGTCCTCGCCACACTCCATAATCAGCATTCCTCCACTCCTAAGCAGTGGGAGCCAGCGCTTTGCAATCACGCGATAGAAATCAAGGCCATCCTCTCCTCCATCCAGGGCCATTCTTGGCTCCTTTAAAACCTCTCGCTGGAGCTCATCACATTCAGCTGATTTTACATACGGTGGATTCGATACAATGAGGTCAAATTGTCCTTTGGAATCACCAAGTAAATTCTGACATCCAGTGACAATATCATCATTAAATGGCACCACATTTTTAACACGATTTAAGGCCACATTCTGTTTTAAAAATTCAAATGCCTGCGAGCTTTTTTCGATGGCGAAGACTTTCGAATTTGCGAAATTTTTCGCAATAGAAATGGCGATGCAACCAGAGCCTGAACAGAGGTCCAAAACGCGCGCGACGCCGTACCCTTCGTTTGGCAAAACGTACTCTCCGCGAACGCGCGTACCGTACACGACCTTGTAAATCATGCTCGTTGCATCATCGCCATCCTGCGAAAAATTCTCCGCAAGAAAGTCGAGCGCCGTGTCAACCAAAAGCTCGGTTTCTGGGCGCGGAATCAAAACCCCCTCGCCCACTCTAAAGTTGCAATTATAAAAGTCCCACTCGCCAATAATATATTGTAGCGGCTCGCCTGAAATGCGCCTTGCTATGCACTCTTTTAGCTTTTCTTCATCTCCATTTGAAAAGCGAATAAGCTCCCGTGCATCCACGGGAGCGTCAAGTTCATCAATATGCTGTTTGAGTAATTCAATTACGGCTGTTTCTGTCATTTGATATCAAGATCCTCATCGTGCTCAAGCACGTATTTAAACGCAGCTATACCAACCTCAATCATATCGTCATCAGGCTCAACTGTTGAAATGCGTTGCATCCAAAGTCCAGGAGCCGAACAGATTCTAGTAAAGAGGTTATCATGGCGTCCAGCATACTTAATAAATTCATATCCAATGCCCATAACAAGTGGCAAAACGAGGAGTTTTGCAATAACCCAAATAATACGGTTTGCACGAAGTCCTGGGAAGATAAGAACCAAAATTGTTGAGATGAAAATACTAAGTATCATCATCACAAACATAAAACTTGTGCCACAGCGAGGATGGAATCTAATCTGCTTCCTTACATTCTCCACAGTGAGTTCAAGACCATTTTCATAGCAGAAAATAGTCTTGTGCTCTGCACCGTGATACATGAACACACGCTTTATATCCTTCATTTGGGCTACCGCCCACATGTAAATGATAAACACAATTATCTTGATAATGCCCTCCGAGAGCGGTTTGAGGTTATGAGCGCCAATACCACCACCAAAAACATGGTTATCAAAAAAGTCAGTGATAAGTGCTGGCAAATACATAAAGAGTGCAAGAGAGAGAGCAACTCCGAGTACAGCCGAAATGACACCAATTATTGTCATAAGCTTGTCGCCAACACGCTCGTCAAGCCATTTCTCGAACTTGGTTTCAGGCTCAATATCCTCAAGTTCTGACTTCTCAGCAGACTCCATAAGGCAGTTATATCCAAAGACAATAGATTCAATGAAATTTACTACACCACGGATAACAGGCACGCCAGCAATTTTGTACTTGTCACGAAGTGGTTTGAGTTGTTTTTCTTCTAAATCGATATCACCATTCGGAAGGCGGATACCCATCGCAGCTACGTGCTTTCCGCGCATAACAATACCCTCGATTAGGGCCTGGCCACCAATCATAGTTTTACGCGTCTGAGCTGACATCTGCTTCACCTTCCTCTGCAATTATTTCATTTGTTTCTGATACCGTTTCCTCTGGTATTTCAAGATCGTCTACGAGTTTAACATACTCAATTGGGAATGTAATTGTAACGCTTGTACCTACGCCAAGCTCTGATGCAATTTCAAGTGTACCACCATGCATGCCTACGATTTCATCGCAAACAGCAAGACCGATACCACTACCCTTTACCGAAATGTTTGATTTATAGAACTTTTGCTTAACACGTGGCAAATCCTCCTCGGAAATACCACAGCCTGTGTCCTCAACAAGGACAACAAGATTTGCCATCGGCTTTTCTTCCTCCAAAAGCGGTGCCTCTGGCTCTATTGGATTAATTACAACCGATACAGATACTCGGCCGCCCTGTTCGGTGTACTTGAATGCGTTATCAAGGACGTTAACAAATACTTGCTTTATCCTGTCTGCGTCACCAACCATTGGTGCTGGATTATGAGGGGCATTGTAAATAAGCTCTATGCCCTCACGCATGGACCTATCTTTGAAAACAAATATAGTTTCATCAAGTTCTGCTAAAACGTCTATTTTGTCTGTTCTGAGAATCATACGACCGTTTACTATGCGGGACAAATCAAGGAGGTCGTTAACAACGCCTGTAAGGCGTCCTGACTCATTAATAATTACCTCTATTCCACGCCTTGTAAGCTCTGGGTCGGAATCTCCCATATCAAGGAGGGTTTCGCCCCAGCCCTTGATTGCTGTAAGTGGAGTTTTCATCTCATGAGAAACTGTTGAAATAAAGTCATTCTTCATCTTGTCAGATGAACTTATCTCCTCTGCCATATAGTTGATACTACCACAGAGTTCTGAAATCTCATCGTTATAGCGCTGTGGAGGCGCACGAGCGCTAAGGTCGCCTTCTGCAATTTTAGTTGCTATCTCATTAATCTCATTAACAGGCTTGATAATTGAATCGATAAAGAAGAGTCCTGAAACGAAAATGAGAAGAACAAAAATTATAAATACAAAGAATATCAAAATGAGGAGTTTAACCTGTTGGCTATTGATATTCTCCATTGAAATTATGTACCTTACAGCACCAGTTTCCTCACCATTTGATGTTGGCAAGAGATATGTCTGCGAGCGAATCGACTCGCCATTTAAATTCTTGCCAGAGTAAGATGCTGTACGTGACTCACTCTTTAAAGCTTTTTCAAAATCAGGTATGCCCTGTCTCTCCACATCAAATCCAGATGATGAAATTACCACATTACCATCCGCATCGATTACCCAGACTTCCATTATGTCCTTTTGAGAGAAATTAACGACATACTCACGAGCTCCTGCCTCAAAACGTTCACTCGTTGTACCCGTATACTGCGAGAAGAAATTCGCAACTGAATTTGAATACTGAGATGTAAGTTTAGTTTCTACTGTTGTTTGGTAATAGTTTTGAACAATTACGAGGAACATAACAACAAAGACGATGAGAATTACTACAACTACAAGCGCAGTATTAAGAATCCAACGTCTAGCGATACCAGAAGTGCGGACCACTTTCCTATCACGCGCTTTCTTCTCTTTTTTATCTTCAACTACTTCAGTTGAAACCGCAGCATCAGCCATCATGCCCCTCCTTTCTTCAAAACTTAATGTGCTAAATTATACGACCCACTTATAACCAAGGCCCCAAACTGTTGTTAAGTGTCTTGGATTTGATGGAGTCTCCTCTATCTTGATTCTAAGACGTCTGATGTTTACGTCTACTATCTTTTCTTCGCCATAGTATGACGCGCCCCATACTTCCTTTAAGATATCTGTACGTGAAAGCGCTGCAGATGGGTTCTTAAAGAAGTATTCCATAATTTGGAACTCAACCTGTGTCAAATCAACGAGCTGTCCATCCTTAGTAAGTGTGCGAGCTCTAATATCGAGTACAAACTCGCCGAGCTCGATAACTGATGGTGCAAGGTTTACACCGCCAGCGTTCATTACAACGCGTCTGTGAACGGAATCTACACGTGCCATAAGTTCTGCTGGAGAGAATGGCTTTGTAACATAGTCATCAGCGCCAACAAGGAGTCCAGTAACCTTGTCCATTTCTTCTGTCTTTGCTGTGAGCATGATAATGCCAAGGCTAGTTGACTTCTCACGAAGACGTTTACAAACCTCAATGCCATCCATCTCAGGCATCATGATATCAAGGAGAACAACGTCGAAATCGCCGTTTGCTGATTCATATGCTTGAATAGCCTCAAGACCGTTACCAGCCTCTGTTACTGTATATCCACTTCTCTTTAAGTTAATTACTATAAATTCGCGAATCGCAGTCTCATCTTCTGCTACTAGTATTTTCTTCATACGCTCTCTCCTTTATCTAATTTCGTCAAAGTAAATAAAACTGTTTTCAATCAATTCGTTTGTAAATCCAAGTGTTTCGCCAAGACTTGTAAGGCTACCATAAATTACATATCCACCATGCTCAGTTTTAAAGGTGTATGCACCTGGGTCCTTAAAGTCTGACTCTTTCTTTACAACAAGTGTAAATAGCGGGTCTGACCTTGTTACTCCGTCATCAGTCCAATAGAGAGTTGTAACGGATTCATCAGACAATTTATATCCTAAAATGTTGTTCTCAAAGCCCTGTGGCAATTCAAAGAAACATCCAGCTGACATATGAATAAATCCATATGACTTTGGTACTAAATAATCTCCGTTTGGAGTAGCCCAAGCATACAAAGCACTTGCTGTTTCCTTTTCATACTCTGCGCCATATGTATTCACTTTGATAGGTATCTCTATCCTGTCATCATTGTCGATATCAACTGATGGAACAGCTGGTGTCCTCACCGTCTTGAGATTTGTGAGGGACTCACTATCAAGAAGCGGTGCAACAAGCGCATGCTGTTCTTCATCCCACCAGATTACTTCCGTAATCATAGTGTCCTCACCCTTGTACGCATCAAGGAAAGCAATCGACTTACCCTCTACTGACTCGAGCGTCAATGATGAGTATGCTGACACAGATGCATCAAGGAGTACGTTTTGGCCAATTTGACTTATAGTGCCATCCTTAGATTGCTTCAAAAGGCTCGCATACGACTTTGGATGGTTTTGGTCAGTGTTATCAAGCCATGCAACCAAGACCTCATCAAAGCCATCTCTGTCCATATCAGCCACACTTGAGAATGTATATGACTGGTTTACGAGTGTTTCTAGTTCAAGTGGTTTTTCGCCGTTCTTGTCAACCTCGTGAATGGTAAGCACCTTTGATGAAGTTGATTCAAAGAGGCTCCAACAAGTGAGTATCTCCATCTTGCCGTCACGGTTCAAATCATCAAATGATACCGAAATAACTTTTGCACCGTAACCCGGCTCATCATAAAGCGACTTCCATTGTCCGTTGATGTTGTCTAGTACGCTTATGCGCACTGTTGACTCATCGGACTTTAAAATGTAGAAGACGAGAGCCTCGTCTTCACCATCGCCGTCTATGTCCTTCATTACAAATGAAGAGCGATAGTCACCAGACGTTGGGTACTGAAGGATAATGCCAGACTTGTCAGTAATTGACTTACGGAATGCTGCCTGAATTTCCTGACTTGCACCAGAAAGACTTGGTGGTGCAAGCAAATCAGACGGCGAATCAAGTTGTGACATTATTATCAAAAGAGCAGGAAGCAACGCCAATGCGATGCCGTACAATATGTACCATCGTTTACCTTTCATATGGCAGTGCCTCCTTTTCTTGAAAATTATTCTTCTTCGAGTTCAATTAATATTTTGACTACCTGTTCCCTATCAGTAGGAATACCGTCAGTCACACCGCTCAAATCCATCTCAATAGTATTGATACCTGGTTCAAGCTTATTAAAATCAACCTTACCGATGCTGATTGCATCGAGTGAGTCATGTTTCTTGGCATCCACAGCTATCTCAATGGTAGCAGGTATTGAAGTGATAGTTGGTGGATTCTCAAGATACTTAGTTGGTACATTCTCAAGATCAACTGTAATTGGAAGATCAGTTACAGTGTAAACAGGGATTGTAACAGTAATGCTATCAGCAGCTGGCGAAACAGTTAAATACTTAATTTCTGCGCCGTAAGCATCAGCAACCATGAGTGTTGCTTGCTGTGTGTCTGTTGCCTTTAAGTTGCCCTTTGTCTTGATTGATGCAACAACCTTTTGGATCTTCTCTACCTCTGTTGTAGGACCAGTAATCTTGATCTTTTCAACAGATGGAATTGGGTCTGATGTAATGTATTCATCAGATGCGAGAAGATTCTCTGCAGCACACTCAACATTTGTTTCAACAAGGAATTCCGCAGTCTTTGGTGTATCGAAGTACACTTCGATATTGTCCATTGACTTGGAAACTATTGAGTACTCTACATTAGGATTCTTTGGTGTTGCCTTAAGTGTCAATGAGTAAGTGCCCGGAGCATCAACATGCGTTGTAAGAGCTGTTACAGTAAAGTCATCAGCTGAAAGCACATTGTCTCCTACAAGATATCTCTTGCCCTTAACAGTAATGTCGACGTATACGTCATCAACACCGAATACCTCATATCCAAGTTGAGAAGGAACACTGTTATCAATCTCAACCTTAACGTTCTCAACTACACGCTCAACCTCTGGTGCTTGGTTAATTGCAATTGCAAGCCAAGCGATAAATGCAAGTAGGAATGAAATTACAAGAAGTGCCTTGTTATTTGACAAGATGGCTGAAAGTGAGAACTTGTTCTGTGTTACATTATTTTCCATGCTTGTCACCTCCAACTACTGGCATTTTAAGGAAGTTAAGCAATTGTTCACGAGCTGCGCCATCGGTGATGTCGTGCTGGAGATTGCCACCCTGAGCTATTGAGATAGCTCCTGTCTCCTCTGATACAACCAAAACCAAAGCATCACTCTGTTCACTCATGCCTATTGCAGCACGATGACGTGTACCAAGGTCGGATGAAATATTGTTCTTTGATGTGAGTGGCAAAATGCATCCGGCTGCATAGAGTTTGCAGTCACGAACTATTGCTGCACCATCATGGAGAGGTGCCTTTGGATAGAATACATTGCCAATCATCTCAGATGTGATTTCAGCATTTACAACTGTGCCGGTCTCAACAATCTCGCCAAGTGGTGTTTCCTTTTCAAATACCATAAGGGCACCAATCTTTTTATCACTCATATCTGATACAGCACGGAAGAGTTCATTTACTGCAACATCAACGCGCTCGTTATAGATAATTGCCTTCTGATTTGATGATGTCCTGTTAAGGAAACCGCGGATTGATGAAATAGCCTTAGATGTGGCACCCATATTTTCAAGAAGCTTTCTAATCTCTGGTGCAAAGATAACAACAAGAATAAGCAAGATGTTATCAAACACTGTTTGGAAAAGATAAGCAGATGCCTGCATATTAAGGAGCAATACTACGCCATAAACAACTAGGAATACAAAAATGCCCTTTGCAAATGTAAGGGCTCTTGAGTCCCTAATCATTTTGAGGATTGAATAGAAAAGGAATGTAAGTAGCAATAAATCAAGTGTGTCAGACACAATTGAATATGTTGAGAAGACACTTACAATCTTTTCAAAAAGTCCGCCAATGTTGGTCACTACTCACAACTCCTTTCACAAAGTAAGCACACAGCGTGTGCTGATATTCCTTCTCCGCTTCCAGTAAATCCAAGGCCTTCCTCTGTTGTTGCCTTGACATTTACATCTGAAAGCGACACACCGCAGTCAGCCGCAATGTTGGCCCTCATATTATCAATATGAGGTCGCATCTTTGGCGCCTGCGCAAGTATTGTCGCGTCTATATTAGAGACTACATAGCCCGCATCACCAATGCGCGCTATCACCTCTCTTAGCAACACGCGACTATCTGCGCCACGGAACTGCTCGTCCGTATCCGGAAATAGCTTTCCGATATCGCCGAGCGCCGCTGCGCCAAGTAGCGCGTCCATTATCGCATGGAGGAGGACATCCGCATCAGAATGTCCGTCTAGTCCCTTGTCATAATCGATACTGACACCGCCAATGATTAGTGGTCTGTTCTCCACTAATCTATGCACGTCGTATCCATGTCCGATTCTCATTTTGTCGCCTCACAAAAATTAGTCAAAATTATATGAACCTTCAACATCAATAGAAATAATCTTTACATCCTCAACAGGCTTGTCCCCAAAGCCAACGCGAACGTTTGCAATTGAATTAACTACATCCATTCCATCGTAAACCTGGCCAAACACTGTGTGATGATAATCAAGCCATGGTGTACCACCGAGCTTCTCGTAATTCTCAACGCACTCTGGTGGGAACTCCTCTGGCATCTCCTTCATCTGTGAGAGGAGACCGCCATCAACTGATGCGAGCTGTACGATAAAGAACTGTGACCCATTTGTGCGTGGGCCTGCGTTTGCCATTGAAAGCGCGCCACAGAAGTTGTGGAGTTCAGGAGTGAACTCATCTTCAAATGTGTCGCCCCAAATTGACTTGCCACCACGGCCTGTGCCTGTTGGGTCACCGCCCTGGATCATAAAGTCCTTAATTACACGGTGGAAGATGATTCCATCATAGTAGCCGTTCTTAGCATGTGTAACAAAGTTCTCTACTGCCTTTGGTGCAGCCTTTGGGAAAAACTTTACTTTAATTGCTCCCATTGTTGTATTGATAGTAGCGGTAAGATCACCCTCTACTGGTAATGCTAACTGGTTAATCATAATTGTGACTCCTTTATTTAAACTTAAATTATTCAACGATTGTAGTTTCGAGCGACCTGTACTCGCCCTCGTATTTTGCTGATAGGTTGATGAGGTAGTTGTCAACCATCTCAAGAAGTTTCAAATTAAATGGAATTGTTTTCTCAAGTGTCAACTTGTAACGTGGAAGTACCATTCCCTCTGGTGGATCCTCAGTTTCAATATCCTTGTAAACAAATCCCTTTGCTGTACTTTCCTGATAGAAGTTCATTGCAGCATTCTTTGATGGGAAAGATAAATAGAACTTAACAGGTCTTGGAATATCTCCTTCATCACCATAGGTTCTAAGTGAACGAAGAATCTTGGCATTGCTGCTCTTCTTCCTCTGAAGTTCGTTAGGATAGAGGTACTTTTTGTACTGAAGTCCATCCGGGTCATAAACCACATCCATTTCAACGTGCCTAAATGAGCCCATGAAAACTTCTGAAAGCATCTTCTTAGAACTTGCAGCCATTCTCTCTGGAATGTAGAACATCAAAAATACTGTTCTTGATGAACCGATTATTCCCTGTCCAACAAAACGTCCACCAATGTGTTCTGATATTGTTGAACGTACCATTGCAACATATGATGCTTCAGACTCAGAAATGAGTGTTGGCAACTCCTCTTGAATATAGACATCCATCTGAAGTTTCAAGCAACATGCTTGCGCATGGTTTGGAAGCATGTCCATGTAATTTACATCACAGCTTATAAGCGCAGGTCTCTTGCCAAACACTTCGTCATACTCAACGAAGTTTGGCTCAACCTCTGTCGCCCCTGCATATCCGCTGTTGATAAAGTTCTTAAAAATGCCCATTGAATCTACCTCAAAAAATTGTAACTTTTTCTTTTAAACATAATTATCCACTATAATTAACAATATAATTAATTTATTTTAACACAGTAATGAAAAGATTACAATATTGTAACCAATTAAAATAAAAATTAGACCCAATCAAAAATGACCGTAATTTTTTCTTGAAAACAATCCCCTGCTATGATAAAATGTGAAGGTCGATAAGACACGCTGGTGTGGCGAAATCGGCAGACGCAAGGGACTTTAATCTAAGCTCTGCTTATGCAGACTGGATAAAATCCAGAGAGTGCCTAAAGGGAAACCTTTAGAGTAGAAGTTGGCTAAAACGGCGAAGGCGCTTAGAGAACGCCGTGCTAGACGCAAGTCGAGTGTAGAGAGTTTACACCAACCACCTAAGTCAAACGATATGGTGAAGACGAACTCCAGACCACAACACAATAGTGGCTATGGCGACATAGAGTGGTACGAAAATCCCTCGGTGGCAACACCGTACCGGTTCAAGTCCGGTCACCAGCACCAGAGAAACCCCCAAGTAGGATGATTCCTACCTGGGGGTTTCTTGGCACTGTGGCCCGAGAACAGAACCGGCGGTTCAGTTCTAGTCAAGGTTACTCGCGAGCAAAGCTCGACTCAAACAAATATATCTCTTCGAAAAAGACGTCCACAGGAAGTCTTTTTCTTGAGACCGGTCACCAGCACCAAAAAAAAGAACTCCAAGCACTTGCTTGGAGTTCTTTTTCAAAAGCTAAGTGGATGGGCGGCGTATCCATCATCTCTTAAAACCATAAAGGTGCGTCGGCAACCCTTTCCGACCTCACTTAACTTTCTAAACAGATTATAGTGGTACTATTCACCATTGTCAA
>JAZRVV010000043.1:0-4085 GCA_045599345.1 Acutalibacteraceae bacterium | reverse complement strand
CCGCTTGGATTTGCGTCCCACATTGTTGGTCTCATTTTGATGATAGTGCTCCTTTGCGTACTACTTACGTGGTACAAGGACCGCAAGCACAACGATACAGGCGCAGTATTTTTCTGCTCACTTGCTTGTATCATTGCAATGGTCGTTGAAACATTTACAGATCGTACAGGATACCTTGCGACTACTATCATCATTAGCTGTATCTTCTACTATCTCTTCCTGCATACACAGGTTACGCGCGCAGAGACAATGGAAAAGGAACTTCTCCTTTCCGACCAGCGCGCTGCAATGACAGTTTCCGAGCTCAAGCCTCGCTTCATCTATGATGTGCTTGGCAACTTAAAGGGCCTTCCAACCAAGGACCCACAGAGGGCAGAAACTGCAATCGGTGACCTTCTCACATACCTTGAGATGAACATGGAGTCAACAGACTTTGTTCATCCGGTTCCTTTTATAGATGAGCTTGATAGAACACAGAAGTATTTAAAGATTGAGCAAGCTCGCTTGCCACACCTTAGGATAAAGTTTGAAATAGAGGACACAGACTTCTTCATCCCAGCGCTCACAGTTCAGCAGATGGTTGAAAACTGTATCCGTCACGGTATGGACAACAACGACAAGGGCACAATTGTAATCAAGTCCTTTGGCTCTGAGTCTGGTCATACTGTAATCATCCAGGACAACGGTCGTGGCTTTGCAACCGAGGAGGCTATGAACTCCGAAAACCAGGGCTCACGCTTTGGCATTGCCAATGTAACTGACCGCCTTCAGCGTATGGTTAACGGCGACCTCAACATCGTCTCAAGCCAGGATGTTGGCACAACAGTAATGATATCGATTCCAAATGACTAAGACTAGGACCCCATTCGGGGTCCTTTTTTCAACTGAACAATTTTTCCACTTTTTGCAAAATTGTTCACTTAACTGAACAATATTTCTGATTTTTGCAAAATTGTTCAGTAGGGAAAGTATAAGAAGAAATAAAAAAAGCAACCTCTTGCATTGTGTAAGCAGTTGAAATCCACAAAAAAGCACCACGCTAAAGCAACGTATATACGTTGTTTGCTAGGCGGTGCTTTTTGTTTTGCGTAACCTCTTACAACTTGCAAGAGTTTGCGGTGAAGTGAGGGTGGGGTGGTGGGGAGAGTTGCTAAAAATGCTCTTGGTTTCTGCCGGTCAATTCACGGCTTACACAGTAAAATGAAACGCCGCGTAATTTGAGTAGCGATGTCCATCCATTGCGTCAAGGTACGCAAGCTCTAAAGACCTTGACTCAACGTCTGTCCATTGCTACGGGCTAGACATCGACCAGCAAAGGATAGCTTTGCTGGTCGCAATAAAAACAGTTTGAGGAGATTGACATAAACTTGATGCTGCATTAGAATGTAAGTGCAACGAAAGTTGTGTGGGTTGGTCGAGAGACCCGGGTCCACATACTGGCGGGTGAGACACCCGCTTTTTTGTGTAAAGAAGAAAGAAAAAGAGCAACTCGTGAGAGTTGCTCTTTTGTAGTTAGTGTAGATTATGTTGTGCCACGGGCATCCTTGTCCTGGTATTTTGCAATTGTCATTACGAGGAGAAGGGCGGAGAAAACTACTAGTGTAGCACTCTTGATAAGGTTCATTGTGTTGAGCATAGCCAAAACATCAAATCTGGCACTTGCAGAGCCGATAATGGTTGCTACAAGGCAAAGGAAGTACCAAGCAAATACGCTGCCACTGAGTGCAAGGGATTTCTTCTTACCAAGATCCTTTACAAGCGCAAGGATAAGTACTGGTGTGTATGGAAGAAGAGCCATTAAAATTTTAAGTGGGAATCTACCAATTCCATTCACGTCAAACAATGCGTCAACTGAAATGATTGATAAGAAGATTCGGAATGCGAAAAGAATAGTGTAGTATTTATAGAAACTAGCCGCATCCTTTTTGTATCCGTTGATGAAATAGAAAAATCCAAAGCCTAAAATCAGCAAGTCGATAGCACTATAGATTCTCTGGAACATTGGAGCTGACTCCATAAAGATTACATACATTGAAGCTGCAAATGCTGCAACGATAAGTATGCCGTTTACGATGAGCACAGGTAAACTGAGTTTTTTCTGCATAAAATGCACCCCTTCTGTTAAGTTACGTGATAATTATATCACAACAGATAGAAGGGGTGCAATTATATCATTATGCGGCAGCGCGATTGGAGAGGTCGATTATCTCATCGACATGAAGGGCGATGAGGGAGATGAAGGTCTCGATAATCGCGCGGTCCACGTCGTTGCCACGCTCGCAGATGGCGATGGTCATCTCGCCATTGAGAGTTGTGGCAGAGAGAAGTGAGAATGGCTTGTACTTAACAGCACCAGTCATAAAGCCATCAATTGGGGCGTGATCTGAAATGGAAAGGGCAGCGCTGTCAAGTACGCCGATATTAGACATAGCGAGAAGGGGATTGTTGTATCCAATCTTTATGATCTTCTCGGCAAGTACATATGGCATAACGCTGTATGCAAATTTAAGAAGAGGCAAACCATAGAGACCCATATATTTGTCTCGCTTGTTTGTTGTCTGTGCGTATTTGACAAACTCAAGTGTCTCGAGGATATTGCTGCCCTTTCTTGGAATAGCACAGCCCATAAAGGCTGTGTGATTCGTAAAGCCACGGCCAGAGAGGGACTTCATATGACGTTTTCTAAGGTCCATAGCGCAGGATACGCTGATGGAATCGGACGAGTCATAGTCGCCAATCTCGTATGCAGCCTGTAAATAGGCTGCTGTTAAGACGTCATTTACTGTTGCAAAGTGTGCTTTGCCAGCAGCTTTGAGGGCAGCTGTTGTTGCAGCATCAAACTTGTGCTTTACAATAAATGACTTGTCGCCATCAGACGCAGGAGTAAGTGGCAATGCGTGAGTGTCCTTTGGAGATGGATTTGAATAAAGCGCCTTGGCACGTCGTGCATCCGATGGCGATAAATCCTCATAGACTTCTTCGAATGCGCGAGAGCCCTCGCGCACGCTGATAGGTGCATGGCCAGTGCCCACAATGGAGTTGTACTCGCGGAAAAGCTCTGCAAGGAACTCCTTGAGGTCACCACCGTCCATGCACATGTGGTTTTCGACGATGCAGAGCTTGCATCCGCCGAAAACTGCTACCTGAATCTGGACCTTTGATTCAGGTGGGAGGTACTGCATCAGGAATTCCTCTGATGCATCATTGTCATACACACTAAAGATATCGTCAATAGTGTAGTCGTTTACTTTCCAGTAAGGACGAAGCAAATTGCCTTTAAATGATGAGTGAAGCACTGGAATCTTCTCTACCATAATTATCAAAGCTGATTTCATTGCTTCTATATCAATTGGTGTGTCGTAAGTAAGGCTTACGTGAACCATTCTGTCGTTATAGTCACGGAACATGTAATGCATTTTGTCCCAAAGTTCTGCTCTTAATTTCATAGTTTTATTTTCCTTTACTAAGTAATAATGTAGCGATTAGTGCGATTAACATATCAAATACCAGCCTTGTAAAATTCGTTGTTGATCATATCAGAAATAACATTTTCATCTGTGAGGCCTCGGCTGCGAAGTTCAGCCTCACGTTCTACGATTCTCCTAGTCAATTTGTTTGACTTATACTGTGAATAGTAACTCATAATTAGGTCTCCTTTTGTTTAAAACTGTTTCATCTGGTTTGCAAGACTAGATTACAACGTCCGAAAGAAAAAGTCAAGTGTTTTTCAAAAATATTTTCAAAGCAAAGAAAAATGACTAAAAGCCACAGTATATTGGTATATGATTTGTATATACCTACAATTGATTTATATTAAAAAGGAATGGTATAATTTATACATAAATTAAATAAGGTTTAGCACAAGTATAGGTTTGGATAAATGGCCCAAATGTTTCTACCGTGACGCCCGATTACTAAGTCACGACTACTTGTTTCTTTTGTCGTTATGAAACATGCAGGCAACTATACGGTTCGCCTGCCTTTTTTATTGTTTTGGGGGACATTATGAAAGCATTAGAGGACAAGATTTTAAAAGAAGGTCAAGTTTATCCAGGTAATGTTTTAAAGGTTGGTTCTTTTGTTAA
>JAZRVV010000042.1:0-5687 GCA_045599345.1 Acutalibacteraceae bacterium | reverse complement strand
TCAACGTTGTGAGAACTCTTTGAAGTAATCTTTTTGCCGTTGATAAAGATGCTACCGGATTTAACCTTATCAAGACCACCGATTGCGTTAAGCATTGTGGTCTTGCCACAGCCGGACTCACCAAGGAGTGCCACGAGTCCGCTATCAGGAAGAGTTAAAGACGTGTTGTTTATGGCATGAATTTCATTTTTCTTGCCTTTGTTGAAGTACTTGTTTAAGTTTTTAATTTCAATCATTACGCCTTACACCTCCTCTTTAATAGTCTGTATGGTTGATCTCTTAAAGAGTTTGCTTGAGTAGCGTACACTGATAATAAGTGAAATCAAAACGACGATTGCAAATACCAGTGCATACTGAGGTATAGTCATAAACTGTGCGATAGTTGACAGGATATAAACTGAGCCAAACCAGATGCTAAGCAACTTGATAGCACCTATCACTAAGAAATATCCGATAATTGCGCAGACCATAATATCTATGATGAGAAGGCCACGCGATACGCCAACGTTGGCGCCAAGCATACGAATAGTTGAATAGTAAACATTACGTGACTTCAAAATAATACGTATTACAAAGTAAGAAATCACAAGGAGTACAAGAGCAACTCCAAATATGATAATCTTGTTAAGAAGTTGAAGGATTGCACCCTCACCATCGTTATAAAGTGTGTCGCGAATGATGAGGACTTCAAAGCCTTGGTCACGGATATCCTTTGCAGTTTGTTCTACCTTCATTGCATCGTCAACAAATACGCAAACTTGATATGATTCCTTGTCATAGAGTTTTTCAAGGTCCTTATTATTTACGAGAATGAATCCCTTTACATCCTCAAAACGCTGACCATTTTCAAGTTGATAAGCGGACGTAAATGATTGCTTGTTGTAAATTTTAGAGACAGTAAGATTTAATTCATCATCGTAGTATTTGTTATTAACGGTGATTTTCAAATCTTTACCTTGAGCATTATAGCCATTCTTGACATACATGTTATAGTCATCCGATACCCAACATGTTCCACTCTCAACAGACGCTGATGGGAGTATATTAAACATCGGCCACATCATATCAGTAGTATATGTTGCATCTTGGAACAGAATCTTATAGTTTGAGAAAGTCGCATTGCTATCAATACGCATCTCTTCGATTACAGAATCATCAAGGTACATTATGCTCTGATATGCTCTGATAACTGGACTGTCGGTGCTCTCAATATACTTGATACCAACAACCCTAAATGGGTTTTTAGTATCACGAGACCAATCTGCCCTACGATACATATAAAGGTCTGTGCTCATAAATTCCTTTATAAGTTTATCACTTGATGGAATCGAATATGAGTTTTTGGTTGATACCATCAAAATCTCATTTTGCTTTTCTGGCATACGACCATAATCGAGCTCGCCAAATTCATAATTTTTGTTGCTTTGAGGTATACCATAGATATAGAAATTACCTCTATCATCCTCAAAAGTTGCCTGGTTGTCCATAAGGACATCATACTTTTCTACTATCTTGACATTAGGTGTTTTTTCAAGAGTTTTAACATCCTCATCGGTTAAGGCTTTATATGAGTCATCGTCAGCCTTTTGCCTAATTATCAAACGATTTTCCGAGGTGTTTGAAAAGTAGTAATTATATCCAATAAGTCCATTTTCATATACTTCAGACTGGTAAATTGACAATTCAAGAACAAGCGCCAAAGTAATAAAGATAAATACAAATGTGAGCAAAAGGAATTTAACAGGAATGTTAAATGCATTGCGAACACCAAGACGGACCATCGATGGGAAGCGAATGTTGTTTGCAACAGCAAGAGTAGGCTTTGCCTCCTCGCTTGTATACTCTTCCCTGTCGTACTTGGTATCCTCAAGTACCTTGCCATCATGCATCTTGATCTTGCGAGTGATGTAAGGCTCGACTTGATCAAAATTATGTGTAACGATGATTACGAGTTTGTCACGAGCAATCTCCGAGAGGAGTTTGATGATATCCGCTGCGGACTCGCTATCAAGATTACCAGTAGGCTCGTCGGCGATGATTATTGGTGTGTCCTTGGCAAGGGCGCGAGCGATAGCTACGCGCTGCTTCTGACCACCAGAAAGCTTGGACGCCTTTGTATTGCGGTAATCGGAAAGGCCGCAGCGTTCTATGAGCTCGTTTGCACGCTTCTTGGCGTCACGGCGTTTTACGCCTGCAAGAAGCAAAACGAGCTCCACATTTTGGTATACAGTATAGCTGTTAACAAGATTGAAGTTTTGGAAGATATTACCTATATATTTCCTTCTGTAATCTTCAAAATCTTTTTCGGTGAAATGGCTGGTCTCCTCACCGTTAATGTACATCTCGCCTTCCTCATATGTATCAAGGCCAGATATTACATTAAGGAGTGTGGACTTACCACTGCCTGATTCACCGGTAATTGCGACGAATTCGCCCACATCAAAGTCAAGACTGACTTTGGAGAAGCCGGCCGCAATTACGCCTTTGCTGTAATAAAACTTTGAGACATTATCAAGTCTTATCATAAGCAGTTCTCCTTATATAAAGTTAATTAAATACATACTTATGTAAGTATTATACCAAATATAAAAACATATTAAAATTACAAATATCTTACTTTTTATTTCTATATGTGTTACAATATTCACGGCTATTTTTCGGAAAATAATAAAAAGGAGTTTAAGTCAATGAACATCAAAGATTTAGTTCCAGGCGCAGAAGGCAAGATCAAGGATCTTGCTAAGTTTTCAGTTGATAACATCGCTCACCTTGTAAACACTTATGGTCCAAGACCATGTGGTGAAAAAGGTGAAACAGACGCTCAGCTTGATATGCTAGGTACAATGGAGACTCTTGCAGATGAAGCAAAGCGTGACACATTCAAGGTTAATCCAGACGCATTTATGGCTTTTGTACCACTCGCTGGCACTTGCCTTATCGGTGCAACAGCAACAAGCCTTGGTGCTGCCTACACTGGCAAAAAGGCACTCAACGCTATCACAGGAGGTCTTGTAGGCGCAGCCCTCTCAGCAGTTGTTGGTGAATTCGTACTTTACAAGGAGTTCCTTGATCCATTCTTTAAAGAAAAGACATCAGGTAACGTTTATGGCATCCGCAAGGCAAAGGGTGAAACCAAGAAGAGAATCATCGTATCAGGTCACACTGATTCAGCACCAGAATGGGTTTACACATATAAACTCGGTTCAAAGGGCGTTGTAATCGTTGCTGGTTATGCAGTAGTTGGCCTTGTTGCAACAATCGGTGCAACAGTTGCTTCCCTTGTAAAGCCTGACCTTGCAAAGAAGCTTGCTCTTGCAGAGCTTGCATTCCTTCCAGCTTATGGTCTCCTCTACAAGTTCACAGACAGCAAGAACTATGTACCAGGTGCATCAGATGACCTTTCAGGTTCTATGGTTGCTATGTCTGTTATGAAGTTTTTAAAAGAAAACGACATCCGCTTTGAGGACACAGATGTAATCACTCTCCTCACAGGCGGTGAGGAATGTGGTCTTCGTGGAGCTAAGGCATTCTTTAAACAGCATCCAGACCTTGTTTCTGATAACGTTGAAACAGCTTACATCGGTTTTGATACAGTTCGCGATATGGACTTTATGGAAATCTACACTGGCGATATGTCAGGTGTTGTTAAAAACGACAAGCAGGTTGCAAAGCTTCTCCAAAACGCTGCCAAGGACTGTGGCCTTGACGTTGAAACAGGTACTATTCCTCTTGGTTCAACAGATGCCGCTGCGGCTTCACAAGCAGGCGTTAAGGCATCATGTTTCGTTGCTATGGACCCTGCTCCAGCACGTTACTATCACACACGTCTCGACACAGTAGACAACCTCTGTGAGGACACAATTGAGAAGGGCATCAATATCGCCCTCAACGCTGTCGCAACATTCGCTGACGAAGGTTTGCCACAGGCATAAACTAAGAGCAAAAGAGCTTCAGGAAATAATCTTGAAGCTCTTTTTATGCCTATTTACTAATTGTTATTTCTGCTGTAACAACATTTTTATAATCAGAATCAGATGTATATTCATACTTCAAATTATTAAGGCTGTGATTGATAATCATCATCGCCAAATCATCATCAGATTCAAGCGGATTGTACTCTTCTCCATCGTACTTACATGTGAAGTAGATTTTTGAGTTCTTGTCATCACATTCGAATGTTGTTTTAAGTTTAAAGCTCTCTCTGTCCTTAATCGTCGACAAAACAATTTGGTCGACAAGTTCTTCAAACGCTACATGCATTGCATTTGCAGTCTTTGGAGATAAATTCAAGTTCTCAGCAAATACATCTATGCGGCTTGAAACCCCAATAAAGTCGAAATCAATTGTATCGATGTCGATACCTAGAAGTTTGAACTGCTTAAAGAACTGTCTAGCCTTTTCAGTCTCTGGGCTTTCATACATCTTGTTTGTTGAGCCTTCTTCATAGACTGTGTGCTCATCAAAGTATACTACCCTATTTGAAATCTCCCTTGCAAAGCGAAGTTCATTTGTAACGAGCACCAATGTAGCTCCATTTTTAGCAAGGTCACGGATAACGTTATGAACCTCTTTTTTCATAATAGGATCAAGTCGTGATGTAGGATTATCAAGAAGTATTACTTCTGGATCCATTGCAACAGTTCTTGCTATTGCCACACGCTGTTTTTCACCATCACTAAGGTCTGATGGATAATCAAATGCTTTGGCCATAAGGCCTACTCGCCTAAGCCAAATGCAAGCCTTGTCATAGGCTTCTTGCTTTGAGAGCCCCAAAAGGTCGACAAGTGGAATCATAATGTTTTCAATTACAGTGATGTTTTGGAAAAGATTGAAATCCTGGAAAACCATTCCAATTTTCTTTCTAGCATCATAGTAATCAAATTCTTTTGAACCCACTATTTTGCCATCAATTATGAGATCACCAGATGTTGGTTTAATCAACGTCAAAATGATATCCAGAAGCGTTGTACGACCCATGCCAGATGGCCCTACAATAGCGATGACATCGCCATCATTAATTGTTAGATTAACGTTGTTTAGTACCATTGAACCTTTTTGAGATTTGCAGATATTTTTAAGTTCAATCATCGCTTATCAACTCCTTTCAAAATTTTGTCCGGAGTTCTCTTTTTAAAATCAAAAGAAAATACAATATTCTTTAAAATGAGCGACATTATCCACGCAATAAGGAGATAAATAATCGCAGTTGAAACAAGTGGAAATACCGTGTCATACGAACGGCTTCGAACAAGGTCAGATATCTTGGTCAAATCCTCTACTGAAATATATCCGACAATGGCCGTTGCTTGAACAAGACTAATTATGCTTTCCTTAAAGTCATCCGCAATCGCCCTAATTGCCTGTGGCAACAAGAATTTTGCGTATGCATGCATTTCGGTGTAGCCAAGGCTGAGTGCCGCATTAAGTTGTCCATTGTCAATTTTGGAAACAGTTGAATGGAGCAAATCAGCAACAGTTGCAGCAAATGTAAATGTAAATGCAATGATAGAGATTACGAGTCCACTGATATTGGTATTACCAAAAATTACATAATAAGTAATAAGCAAGAAGACTACTATCGGCATACGTTTAACAAAGAGTATATAAAGGTCAAGGAGTTTCAAGTAAGCTTTGCTTTTATCCTTGAGATAAAAACCAAGCGTATAGAGTGCAAAGCCTATTATGGT
>JAZRVV010000041.1:0-28953 GCA_045599345.1 Acutalibacteraceae bacterium | reverse complement strand
AAACAATATCCGTCTTTTGTAACATTTGGAAGTTGTTTTACATCTAATTTACCATTATCAAGCGTGGTAAGAGTTTTAGTATCACAAGTTCCTTCACCTGGATCAAAAGTGATTGTAAAGTTCGTTGTCCAATCAGCTCTACCATTTGACCAACGTACAAATTCTTCATTATCCTTTCGTGGAACAATTGAGTTAAGCTCAGCATAGCCATCTTTAAAAGTTACATTTTTAAAACTTTCAAGATTAAGTGTTCCACCATCTAGGTTAAGTAACATGGTAGTATCCTTATTAAATTCAGAAAAACTTGTAAGAGAAGTACGATAACAAAAACTAAATGGTTCACCACTGTCAGCGTTACAGAATGCCTCGTTAGTCAAGAACAATGTGATATTGGAATCTTTTGAAAATATATTTGAAAGTTGTGATTTCACTTTATCAAGTACAAAAATAGCATTAGTAAATTTAATATTTTCATCAGATCCATAATTAAAACGAGTTTCTAATGTACCATTTTTAAAAAACCATACGATGTCTTCAAGATTTAAAGTTCCTTCAATTGATTCTATTGTTAAAGTTCTTTCACTTAAATCTATTTCAGCTTTAGGATTAATATCTTGCTCAGTTCTCTTAATAAAACTATTAATGTCCCTAGTTGAAATTCTCATATCATTTTTAAGTTTACCTTTGCCACCTAATATCAAAATTTCAATTAATTCATTCGTAGTAGAAATTGAGTTTACTTTATCTGCTGCAAATGCTGGAACTGTAAGTGACAGCATCATTAAGATGGCGATAAGTACGCATAGGATTCTTTTCATCAAATCACCTTCCCAGGTTATTCAGCCTTCGTTGTCTTATTCTTCTTAACTCCAAATGCTGTACCGCCAGCGAAGCAAATAGCCATCAAAGCTACGATGATTACAATCCATACAGGCTCTGACAAGAACATTGAACCAGATTTTTCCTGTGGAGGTGATGGCTTATTTGGGCTCAAGAACAAATAGTTTGTCTCATAATTTGTTGTCATTGTTGAGAAAGAATATTCATTTCCGTCAGGTGCAGTAAGTTTAATATCACTTTCTTTTGATTCGTTTGTAAAATCATAAAAATGAACTTCACCTTCTGCTTCAGCTGCTGAGGCAGCGTCAAGATAGAACAACTTGTTTACGTTATCATTTTGAACATAAACCTTAACAGGGATATCAAATTCTGATGCTGATGGTGGAAGGAATCCTAAAATGAAAACCTTGTTAAGCTGTTCAAAAAGTGGTTTGCCACTGTCTGATCCAATGCCTGCTATTAATTGTTCATCAGCACTACCTGCGTCTTTATCAAAGCCCCAAATAAGCACTTGTGTACCTTCTTCAATCTTAGCGCCATCATATTCGAACTTAAAATAAGTTGTCTTATTTGTTGCGTTATCCACGAATTGATACCATGTCTCTCCACTCTCATCAAGAGTAATAGGCTGAGAAATAGTTGCTGCCGATGCTGGAATGATTGTTAGCGCAAGGATTGTTGCGAATGCAAAGATTGTTAATAATAACTTTTTCATAAAATTCCTCCTAAAAGGTTTTATTTCTTTATACGAACGAGTGTCATAAATGGACACGACTATTTATTTCCTTAAGGAAACTGCGGTCGAATTTTTCGACCATGCGGTCGTAGGTAATGAGACCGTTAATCTCGCCTTCAATGTCGGAGACTTGAGTGTAAACGGTTGCTGACAAGCCACGTGGGATGTTAGCAATTATGCGCTTTTCAAAGAGCTTTTTGTATGCTCTTTGAAGCATGCGCTTTGTTGGGTACATGTGGTAACCAAAGAGTGCTTTGGTAAACATGTGACCAGGCGTTGGCTTGGAGTAGCCACCGAATTCTGAAAGAAGATAGCACCTGTCATCGCGTGGGACATAGATTGGATAGAAATAGATATGCTTTGATACAAAGTCATTTCCATTGTCGTGCCAACCAGATGATGAATCCACTGTTCTTGTAGGGTCCATCTGCTTGATTTTATCTGTAATCCTCTTGGAATCAAACTGTCCCCATCCCTCATTAAATGGTACCCACATAGCGATGGATGTCTGATTCTTTAAAAGATTAATTGTTCGCTCAAGGTCTCTTTCGTACTCTGCCCTGCCCTCTGCACTCTCGCGACCAAAGAACTTGTAGTGCTTGGTATCATTCACATTGATATTAAAGAATGGAACTATGGCAATGCAGAATGGGTTGTAACTGCCGTTACCACCATTTACCATATCCTGCCATACAAGCATTCCAATCTTGTCACAGTAGTAGTACCAACGAAGTGGCTCAATCTTGATATGCTTTCTAATCATATTAAAGCCCATATCCTTGAGCATCTTGATGTCATAAAGCAATGCCTCATCAGTTGGTGGTGTGAGCATTCCATCTGACCAATATCCTTGATCCAACACGCCATTATGGAAGTATGGCTTGTTATTGAGGAACAGCCTCTTGATATTGTGCTCATCCACTCCGATACCAAACTTGCGCATACCGAAGTATGACTCAACTTTGTCGTTTTTGGTTTTTATAATAACATCATAGAGTTTTGGATTCTCTGGTGACCAGAGTTCATAGTCTGAAAGCTTTATTGTTGTTTCATTTGTTTTTATTATTTGTTTTCCATTGTCATAGATTTCGATAGTGAAATCCTTGGCAGTTGTTGTTGGAATGATTGTTACTGTGTCACTGTCTATATCCGTTGTAATTTTGAGGTCACTGATGTAATCATTTGAAACTGATTCCATCCATACTGTGCCCCAAATACCTGACTGTGGTGTATACCAGATTGTATTTGGGCTCTCATTTTGTTTACCCTTTGCGCCAACGCCTTGGTTTGATGGGTCTGCGACCTCAACCTGGAGGACGTTGGTGCCTGGCCGTACGGCATCAGTAATGTCAAGGTCAAACGGATAGAAGCCTCCCGTATGGGAGCCTACGCCCTGCCCGTTTAGGATGACATTACAAGCATAGTCAACGGCCGTAAAATGAAGGATAGTTTTGTCTTTGATAAAACTATCCTCTACTTCGAATTCGAGATTATAGTAAAGGAGGTCATCCGGCGTAACCGTTTTGTTCACGCCTGAGAGCATTGCTTCAGGCGAAAACGGCACAAGGATGTCCCCGTCATACTTGCCATCGAATTCGACATCAATCGGCCTTATGGCGTACTGCCAAAGGCCATTCAAATTCATATAGCTATCTCTTTTAAGTTGTGGTCTTGGATATTCCTGTAACGGCTTGTTTGTTACATCACTATAGAATCTAGACTCTAACTGCTTACCCATTATCCTTCTCCTAAAAGTGCACCCTCAGGCATTCCTGGGTGATAGTTTTCTTCGATGATTACCCTGTCGTCTACTTTAACAACAACTTGGAATTCATCCTCATATACTATTTCGCCTGGGAAATTTGTGTATACAACATAGTAAGGATGATTGTATTTTTCAAGAAGCCACATTGCTGGTGTAATGAGTTTCATCATTGCATCAGTATTTTCTGTCTTGAAATAACAGATTACCTTTTCCTCTGTGTTGCATATTGGTGGATATGGCAAGATTTCAGAGAACCACTTATCAATTTCTAAAAACAAGCTTGCGTCCTCTTCATCCATAATATCCTGTTGGATTAAACTCCAGCACATAGAGAAAATGCCCTTAGCATAATTTGTTTTTGGAGCTCTCTCTTTGCCCTGTATTCTTACATATTTAAAATTCATATTTATCACCTATAACCTATTATAAAACAAACAAAAACCCTAGACAAGAGATTTGTCTAGGGTTTTGTGGAGCTGATAACCGGATTCGAACCGGTGACCTCTTCCTTACCAAGGAAGTGCGCTGCCTCCTGTGCCATATCAGCATATTTGCGACCTACATATAATAACATGTAGGTCGTAAAAATTCAACGTTAACTTTCTATGATATTGCTAATCCATTTGCCATCACGAACAAGGATAATTCCTATTGTTGCTTTGATGTAATTGCAGAGCTGAATTATGAAATATATAGAGAAAACTGATAGCGTTGTAAACTTGATAAGTAGTGTCGCTGTAAGCACACATACGCACCATACAAAGCCTGAATCCATAAGGAATGTAATCAGCGTTTTACCTCCTGATCGTATGGTGAAATAAGTAGAATTACAGATCGAATCACCTATCATTCCTGATGCAGAAATCAGCATGAACAAAGTTGCCATATGCCTTACGCTTTCACTCGTTGCATAGAGCTTTGGAATGAAGAATGAGCAACCAATATAAATCAGTGCACAAATCGTGCTTAAAATGACTGAGAATACAATAAGGCGCCTTGTTACATCACGGATATCAAGCGTATCATTTGCACCAAGTTTTTGACCAATAATTATTCCGATTGCTGAACCCATTGAAACAAAAACAACTGAGAACAAATTGAAATATGTTGATGAGATACTCATTGCAGGAACGACGTTTAAATCACGCAATGAATAGCACTGTGTAAGCCTTGTAATACCAGCTGACCAGAGTGCTTCATTGAGCATAAGTGGTGTACCTTTGATAATAATGTTTTTAACCAAATCAAGTGGAATAGCACTTGGCACAAATGCACCTTTGATAAATGAGAACAGTGCATCCGTTTTGTGTCTGTTTGTCCATGCGACTAGTATCAGGAGCTCAAGGAACCTTGCGAGTACAGTCGCAATTGCGGCACCTTTTACGCCAAGCCTTGGTGCACCAAATTTACCATAGATAAGTGTGTAGTCAAAAACAACGTTAAAGACTACTGCTGCAAGGCTTGCGTACATTGGCACCTTGGTCTCGCCGACCTCGCGAAGCGTGCTCGCATACGCTAGCGAAACTGCTGATGGATAAAGCCCTACCAGCATTATCATTAGGTATTGCTTGCCATAGAGCACAGTTTCGCGTGCCAAGCTCGCATCGCCCTCACCGCGTAAATACAGCCCAAACAACGGCTCATACGCGGTGGCGAGCACCCAACAAAAGGCACACGTCATCAAGATACTCGCAATAACCTTAAACTTAAAGGTATTGCGAATACCTACCGTGTCCTTGTTTCCTGCATACTGAGCTCCAAAAATGCCTGCACCTGAAACCAAACCAAAAATGGTCAAGTTAAAGACAAAGAGCAACTGGTTAGAAACAGAGACACCGCTCATTTGAGCGGTGCCAAGACTTCCAACCATTAAATTATCAAGCATGCTAACAAAGTTCGTTATGAAGTTTTGCACCATTATCGGAACCGATAATGCCAAAACGTATTTATAAAACGCTTTGTCACCAAAATACTTGTTTTTGTTCATTATTCTTTCTCACCGTTATAGTATTCCATTACCTGAGCCATTGAGAAGAAACGACGCTTTTCATTTGCAGTCTCAAATGTCTTAACATACTGCTGAATGATGTCATAATCACGGCTATAGCAATGGAAATTATTTGCAATATAGTGAAGTGGTCCTACTGGAACACCAAGTTCACTAGCCATTCTCTGCTGAATAAGAGAAATAGCGTGAATATTCATTGGAAAAGCTTTAACACCATCGTTTGAACGGAATACGATAGTCATTTCGAGCTTGCCAGAAACATAGTTAAACATGAGCATCTGAAGGCAAGGTGGGTCCTCAGAGAAGTTGATGTCACCCTGACCAAGAGCTATGCAAGCACGACGTGTATGGATGTTTCTCTTGAGTTCATCACGACACTGGTCATAAAAACGACTATAAAGCTGATGGTAAGTGTACTTCCATCCTCTATCATCTGCAGTACCATCAAGTATCTCGTGGTCATAGCTTGCAAGAGCACGTAAATCACCAAAAATACAACGGCTGATGGCTGGTTCTGCAGTTGGATCATCTATGTCAAGACAGAGCTGAATCTCTTTTGTAGTATCTGTCCAGTCCTGATTTTCTCTCTCCTGCTCAACACCAAATTCGTTCAATGCTTTAATGGCTTCCTCTACACCAAGACCTACCGTTGGTGCATGAACATATCTGAACATTTAATCAACTCCTTGTTGTCATTTTCAATATATTATACTAGATATTGTGATTATTTCAATATCTAAATTCTTACATAAAAATAACAAGTGCACCTAGAAAGTTCATAATCCCTTACTGGCTTTTCAGTTGCACCTGCCTTTACGATTTTGCTGACCTCAGCAAAATCGAAATCTACACACGTGCACTCCAAAACCGCCCTTTACGATTTTCCTGAACTTAGGAAAATCGCAATCTACACACGTGCACTCCAAAACCGCGTGGGACGAGTCTGCCCAAAAGAAAAACAAGGTAGCGATTGCTACCTTGTTTTTTGGCAGGGGCAGAAGGACTCGAACCCTCGGCACGTTTTAGCTTGAAAACCTTCCTGCGGACGGTTTTCTGCTAAAATAATTTGAGTCATCGGGAGATGACGACCAACCTTTAAAAAAGTGTAAAAACAGCTCAGTTGAGTGGCGGTCGTCAAAACCGCGTGGGATGAGTCCTTAAACTGACAAAACAAAAGAGAAGCAACAAATGTTGCTTCTCTTGTTTTGGCAGGGGCAGAAGGACTCGAACCCTCGGCACGCGGTTTTGGAGACCGCTGCTCTACCAACTGAGCTATACCCCTTTATTAAATTGCATTTGCCCTGCGACCAACTGAGCTATACCCCTATATTAAAAATAAAAACTTTGGTGGACCATCAGGGACTCGAACCCCGGACCAACCGGTTATGAGCCGGTTGCTCTAACCAACTGAGCTAATGGTCCACACAAAATGACCCCTTTGGCCACTTGGATATTATATATTTATGGTATTTAAATGTCAAGGGAATTATTGTAGTTTTACAGGTCCATCTCCTATTTCAACTACATAGAAATCAGCACACAGTTGAGTTTTGTTGTAATATGCTGTTTTTACGTTCTCTATAAATGAATCTATCGCGTTTTCATTGACAATACTAACTGTGCAACCACCAAAGCCTGCGCCTGTCATACGGGAGCCTAGGACACCTAATTGGGCACGTGCACTGTCAACTAATGTGTCGAGTTCAATACCAGTTACTTCATAGTCATTTTTAAGTGAGTCATGTGACTCATTCATAAGTTTGCCAAAGACTTTGAGATCACCATTTTTAAGCCAAATTGTTGCATCCTTTGTACGGTTATTCTCTGTTATTACGTGCCTTGCACGTTTTTGAAGAATCTCATTGTTTATAGGTTGAACCTTGTCGATTTGACAGAGGTAATCGACATTGAGGATTTTTGCTGCCTCCTCACACTCCTGCCTGCGCTCATTGTATTTTGAGTCCTGCAAGGTGCGCTTTTTGTTAGTATTGGCAATTACGAGTTTGTGACCTTTTAAGTTGACTGGGATATATGTGTACTCAAGTGTCGTAGTATTGAGATAGATTGCATTATCTTTCTTGCCCATTGCAATTGCAAACTGATCCATAATGCCACAGTTTACACCGACATACTCGTTTTCAGCCTTTTGGCAAAGTATTGCTATCTCTTTGTTGTCAAGGTTTAAGTTATAGAGGTCGTTTAGAAAAAATGCCGTAACTACTTCGATTGAAGCCGATGATGAAAGGCCACTCTGGTTTGGAATGTCACCAAAATATGCAACATCAAAGCCCTCTGTTGGAGTTATATTTAGTGATTTTAAAACCGCTAGTGGATACTTCTCGAATGTGTTGTCATTTGGGAAGTTTTCGGAGTAAAAATTGATTTGGTTATCCTCTCTTTTGCGTACTGCAGCATAGGTGCCGATGGTAAGTGCGCATGGGAGAACAAGACCACCGTTATAGTCTATGTGTTCACCTATTAAATTTACTCTGCCTGGAGCGAAGTAAACACTTACATTTTCAACGTCACCATATGTTTTTTCGAATGCTTTTAGTACTAATTCTTTACTCACTAAATCACCTTGAAATTTATTATAATTGCAGGGCTACGTTCTGATTCAATAATCAACTTCGCAGCACCAGTTTTTCCTGTAGTTTTAACGTATGTTGCTGTTTGTCCGCCTCTGAAACTCAAAAGCTTTGGACCAATGATTTCAATAGGTCCCTCTGCTTTTAGGGTGAGTGGTTCATCAAAATATGTGAGGACATTTTGATACTCACTCTCTGCTTTGATGCTGACTTGTGCAACATCGTACGTTGTATTTTCTTTGAGCGTGGTTTTTGTTGGGGTTGCTTTGATAGTCACCTTGTTGGCTGGTGCCATTGTAACACTCTTGACCACTTGATTATTTTTGATTGCATCGAAGCGATAGATTGTGACGTCACTGCCCCAACCCATTACATACTTGTATGCAATGTCTATTCCCTTTTTGATGCCAATACGGTCGCGTATCATCGCAAGGCCCATACCAGCGATGATATCAGGTTTCAAGACACCTTTATAGCTGTTGGTCATATAGCCATGAACGCCCTTCTTGATGGCATCTGAGGACTTTTTAGAAATGCCCTCATTCTTCTCAAGAAGACAACCGATGAGGTCATCAATCTTGATTGGTGGATGAGGCATATTTGGGAAGTCGGCGTTGTCAGGGCGGAAGTTGCGAATAAAGACGTCGTTTTTGTAAAGGCTGACAGAGTCAGCATTTGTAAAAACATAGACGTCGCCAAGGCTTCCGGCAGGATGCTCGCCGATGTCCATCGAGCTTGATACGGTGAGGACCGGATGGTCATCACTCTGGCTCTCATAGACTGATGCCGCAAGTTTCTTGTTGCGGAACATATCAAGGACACCATGGTAGCAGATACGGTCTCCGCTACCAAAATCCTTGTGTGTATTATAGTCGGCCATACACCAACCAAAGCAGCCAGAGATGCCATTACTATCGGCATACATATCGCTGAGAACTCTTGTGTGCCTCAGCGCATGTGAAAGCCTGTGAATCTCGTCATCATAGGCTTTGGTTGGATACATGTGGCCATTGTATTCGGATACTAAATAAGGTTTTGTGAATTTTGGTGTGACCATAGCCTTTGGCTGAAGTCCACCATTGTTTCCTGTGTGTGAGAAATCATTAAACGCATAGACATCCTCAAGCATCTGACTCATCTGGAGGTATCTGACACCAGATGTCTGTCGTGTACTATCAAGTTTGTGCGCTATTTCATTTGCGCGTGTATAGAGCCACTCATCATCCTGGCTCTCGTTTACACGAACGCCCCACAGGATGATACTTGGATGGTTGCGATACTCTATCACCATCTCCTCAACATTTTTGAGGTGTTGCTCCTTCCACTCCTGATTTCCGATATGCTGCCAACCTGGCGACTCTGTGAATACAAGGAGGCCAAGGTCGTCGCAGGCATCAAGGAAATACTTGGATTGTGGATAGTGGCTGGTACGAACTGCATTGCATCCCAGCTCGTACTTGAGCACCCTCGCGTCCTCCTCCTGCATTGACTGTGGCATTGCATAGCCAACGTAAGGATAGGATTGGTGGCGATTAAGACCACGTATTTTTATTTTCTTGCCATTGAGATAGAAGCCATCCTTTTTAAAGACTGCTTCCCTAACACCAAATCGAGTTTCATAGATGTCGGTTGTATTAGGTGTTTTAAGTGTTGCCCTTAAAGTGTACATCTTTGGCGAATCTATATCCCATACTTTGAGATCGTACGACTCAAGCCTTTGTGACATCTGCTTTAGCGCACCTGTCTTTTTCGTCTTTGCAACTACTTTTCTGCCATCCATTACGGCAATCTCAATAGTGCTGTCCTTGAGTTCTCCCTTAATACTAAGTTCAAACTCAAGCACCTTTTTATCGCCAGTGGCAGAAATCGTTTTCACAAAGACATCATCTATGTAATTCTTGTCCTTGACGTCGATGTAGGCCTCGCGATAAAGGCCACCATACGTCATGTAATCAATTACATGACCAAATGGTGGAATGTTCAGGCTCTCACGCGAGTCAAGGACCACTCTGACATCATTTTTACCTATTTTTGAATACTTTGAAACCTCAACAGAGAACGCAGTATAGCCATTTTTATGAGTTGTCACAAGAGTGTTGTTTACATACACTTGCGCCTTGTGCGCAGCACCCTCAAAGGTCAAAAACAGGAGTTTGTCATCCTGCTCCTTTGTTTTGGTAAATGTATTCTCATAGACGCTAACAAATTGATAATCCCTGTCATCAAAATAGTTAAACGGTGTCGTCACATTAGTATGTGGCAACCTTACTGTCTCTTTGTTTTCTGGGCAATCCTTATGATAGAAAACCCAATTCTCATTCAAAAGTATTCTGTTCATTTGCATATCCTCTGAAAAGTTGACCGCTTGTGATTAACAAGCGGTCAAAATTATAGATTATTCAATTACTGGAAGGTCAGTGATTCTATCAACGATCTCCTTGAAGTAAGCCTCATAACCCTTATCTGTTTCGCCAACGCCCATGTAAGATGTGTGGTCTTTCCACTCTACTGGCATTGAGTGCCAGATACCTGGCTTGATGTCGCTAAAGCTCTTGAGTGAATCGAACTCTACGAATGGCTGTCCCTCTGGATGGTGAGCAGCGCCTACGTTTACGATACCATCGTTAGCCTGCCAATATTCACCCTTATGATTTGCATCACTATAGAGGCACTCAAATGGGCTAAAGATACGAAGTGGGAACCAAATATCCTTTGATGGATACTCGATACCAAACTTACGTCTTGTTCTGCGACCATAGTATGAGAAGTAGTAGATGTTGTCATATACCTTTGTCTTTTTAAGGAGCTCTGTTGCACCCTCTGTTGAAAGCTCGTAGTAGATGTTATCTTCCTTATGGTCTATAAGGAACTTAATCTTGTCCTTACCTTCCTTGAGAGTGATGTGCTTTTCCTTGCTTGTGAAGCCATACCACTCAAGACGGAAATCATAGAACTTAGAGAACCATGTGCCAGATGTAGCATTACCAATCTTGAAGAGCAATGTAGCCATTGGCTTTACAAGTGGACGACCAGCGTCTGGAAGTGTAACACCATTGTGTGTACCAGCAAGAGTTGTGCAAGAGTGAACCCACTTTGCCTTGCCGCCCTTGAAGAGGTCAGAAAGATCGTCAGGATCTGTGCCAGCTACTTCATCAGGGTCACCCTCTGCAAGAAGGTGGATAAGTGTACGAATTGTTGGTGTACCAAAGCTGTGGCCGATAAGGTTGATCTTCTGAATCTTGCCAGCCTCATCAAGCTCGCCCCAGTTAGGAACGCAACCTGGGAAAGTGTCGCCATAACGGTCATGGCCCATCTTCTCAGAGTGAACCTTACCAAAGTCAACACGACCGCCCTTAATGTAAGCATAAAGGATGCAAGCACGGTCTCTCATGCCTGTGAAAGGTCCTACGTGTGGTGTAAAGCACTTAACGCCTTCCTCTTGGATGGCATTACGTGCGTTGCCGTGCCACATACCGAAGCATGGCATAAACTGGTTAACCTTTGATTCAGAACCCCAGCAAAGGAATCCATGAACAAGGATAACAGGATAGTCATTAGTCTTTTTCATAAAATTACCTCCATTTATGAAATATACAATTTCATTTTAGCATATATACGTATAATTTAAAATTAAATATTTTGTTAACAAAACTGTGCAAATTGCCGATGATATTTAGGCAAAATGTAATATTATTGTAATTGTATTAGACCACAATATGTAGTATAATTTATCAGTATTAAATAATATATGTGGAGATGTATTGTTTGAATAAAGCACTCGGTTTTAACAAATTGTTGACTGAGCAATATGGCAAAGACAAGGTTCCATTTTACCTTTACACAATTCTTAGGCTTGGCATCATTGCTCTCATAATCTATTTGTTTTTAGCACACAAGTATGAGCATATTTGGCAGTGTTTCTTGTCACTCATAATGTTCCTACTCCCACCTTTCTTTGAAAGGTTCACAAATACCAAGTTGCCACCACTCTTCTTATCTATCGTATTGATTTTCATCTGTGGTGCCAATATCTGTGGTGAAGTATTCTCATTTTATACGAGATTACCTGGTTGGGACACCTTGCTTCACACACTCTATGGTTTTGTATTTGCAGGTTTCTGCTTCTCACTGGTAAATGTATTCAACAAAGAGGACCAGACCTTTAAACTTTCTGTTGGATACCACTGCTTTAGCACCGTGGCATCCACCCTGTTCTTTGGCATGCTTTGGGAGTACTTCGAATTCTTTGCAGACCAGTGTCTTGGCAAAGATATGCAAAAGGACCACGTAGTGGATCACTTCCAGTCCGTAATGCTCGACCCAACACACCGCAATATCCCAATCAAGGTTGACGACATCGTTGGCACAATAATCAAGCATTCTGATGGAACTCTCGAAGAATTACCTATCAATGGATATCTGGACATCGGTGTATTTGACACGATGAAAGATATGCTTGTTGCCACACTTGGTGTATTAATCTTCTTGGCATTTTTAATCCCATATCTTAAATCTCATGGTGAAAACAAATTTGCCAAGCTTATGATTCCTACAAAGCACAATTGGAAAGAGGAACCACCAGTTTCTGATTCTTCTCTCGGAGCAGCAATTCTAAAAGTTATCTCAAAACTTGAAAGAAAAAAGGAAGAGAAATAGTATGCTTAAATCTACTGTTGTTATCATCCCTTCTCTCAATCCAGACGAGCATTTAAAGAACACAATCGCTGGACTTAAGGAAGCAGGATTTCGTGCTTTCATCATCGTCGATGATGGTAGCGATGATGAACACCAGCAATATTTCCCTGAAAAATCAAATGACACTGTTGTCCTCCATCACGAGACAAATCTCGGCAAGGGCGCCGCGCTCAAAACGGCGTTTAAGTACATTAAGGACACAACTAAAAACATCAAATACATGGTAACGGTTGATGGTGATGGACAGCACGCGCCAGAGGACGCAAAGAAATGCGTCGAGGCGCTGGGCGATAACAAAAACGCCGTTGTACTAGGCGCCCGTTGCTTCAAAGAGGACAACGTTCCTCTTCGTAGCAAGATAGGCAACAACATCACCCTCTTTGTATTCCACAAGCTCTGTGGCATCAAGATATCTGATACTCAGACAGGCCTTCGTGCTTTCTCAACAGACCTCATTCCAAGCCTCCTTACAATCGAAGGTAACCGCTTTGAATATGAGACAAACATGCTTTTAAAATTTAAGCAGCGTGGTGTTGAGATACTAGAAGTTCCGATTCAAACCGTATATATCGAGGAAAACCATGCGTCCCATTTTAGAACAATTCAGGACTCATTCCTCGTTTATAAATTTATACTTGCCTACGTTGCAAGTTCGGCAATCTCATTTATCGTTGACGTAGCGCTCTTCCACTTGCTTTGCAAAGTGTTCGCGTTCCTACCTGTCACACAAATGACCTTCCTTGCAACCGGCATTGCACGACTTTTCTCTTCCCTTCTCAATTACAATTTAAACAAACGAAAAGTCTTTGACTACGACGACCCAGAAGAGAAGAAAAAGGATCACACGCTAATCAAGTATTATGCACTAGCTATTCCACAGATGTGTATCTCGGCAAGTCTTGTAACGCTAATTGTTTACTTCTTGCCAAAGCTTGCAGCGATTGAAACCCTAATCAAGATAATTGTTGATGCAATAATTTTCCTTGTAAATTATCGTGTTCAGCGCGTATGGGTTTTCTCATCAGCACCAGCAAGCAACGACTCCATTAAAGATAGTGAGGATGAAAACGATGAGTAATTTAGACGATTATCAAAAGTATCTCGTCGAAGATGATGACTATGTTCCAGAAAAAAGAGTGCCTCAAAAGCAACAGGTTTCTTACTATGCTGACAGCGAAGATGACTATAATGAAGAGCCAGTACTGTTAGAAAAACCTAAGAAACCAAAGAAGGAAAAGCAAGCAGCCGTAAAAGCTAAGAAGCCAAATTATGTAGGCCGTTTCTTCCTTTGCCTTTTAACTTTCATCTTGATGATTGTTATCACAGTTACAACAGCTTGCCTCATCATCGTCTATGGTCCAAGCCCAACAGTTAGAAACATCTGCGTATTGTCTGCAAAACAGGCAAGCGCAACAAAATGGGTACCAGGACTCTTTATGTCAAAGGACGAGATTGCAGCAATCGAAGAGGCATCTAAGACAATTGATACCGACACAGTAAGTGTTGACGATATCGTTGTTGACGAGGATGAAAACGAATGGGCTGACGCCAAGGACGGCATGAAGCTTATCTTCCGTCAGGAAGCAAACTTCAAAGCTTACGTCCTCCTTATCAAGGATCCATCCCATGTTAAACTTGGCATTTCATCTGACAACTTTGCAACTGCTACTGAAGGAATGCGTATCTTTGACATGGCAGCAAAATACAAGTGCGTTGCCGCTATCAACGGCGGTGAATTCTCAGACCCAGGCGGAACGGGCACTGGTGCCACACCAATGGGTATCACCTATTCAGATGGCAAATGTGTATGGCAGTCAGGTACTGACCGCACATTCATCGGTTTTGACAAAGACAACAACTTAGTTGTACGTGAAGGTTTGACACAGAAGAAAGCAGAAGAGCTCGGCGTACGCGACGGTTGCTGCTTTATGACAGGCAACGTTATTATCGAGCGTGACGGAGACGATGTTAAACTCAACTACGCAAACGACAACCTTGGTATTGCACAAAAGACCGCTATTGGTCAGCGCAAGGATGGCACAGTAATCATGATAGTTACTGATGGTCGTTCAACAGACAGCGTTGGCGCAACAAGAAACGATATGATTGACCTCATGGTTGAATATGGCGCTGTATCAGCAGGTTCTCTTGACGGTGGTTCATCAAGTATGCTCTATTACAGAAACTACTTTGATGTCTACAACATCGACAAAGCAGGTCTTGATGAATACCAGGCAAAAGGTCTTGTTAACAAGTACAAAGCATTCACTAACCCACGTAGAATACCAACATACTTTATTGTAACAGGAGAATAATTATGAGTACCAAGAAAAAAAGATCTAAATTCTATACCATTTATTTCTCTGTTATTATCATTTTCTTTATCGCTTTAATTGTTGGTGCAATTCTTCTCTTTGGTTGGCTTCGCTCATACGAACAATCCCAGCCAACAACTATAGTGAATTCAGTAATATCAGAGTATATCAAGCCAGGAAAATACGACAAGCTCAAGAAGGATTTCGATATTGAGCTTTCAGAGTATGAGACAGAAGAGCACTTCTACTCTCTCCTCCACGACAATATCGACGGCAAGAAGCTTTCAATCTCTCACAGTTCACTCAAGCCAGAGGGCATTGATGATGCTTACATCGTCAAAGCTGACGATGTCAAAGTACTCAACATCTTCCTTAAAAAGCACAAGATTGGCAAAGGCTATGATGTTGACAGCATCGAAGTATCAAAGAACCTCTTAAAGACAGTAGTTATCAACGTATACAAGGACACAGACGTAACAATTAACGGTGTTGAAATAGCAGATGACTTAAGAGTTGATGGAACAATTCCAGAACTTCCAAAGGTTGATGCCAAGAAGCTCTTACCTCCTCAGACAATAACCCTCAAAGGAATGCTCTCTGAGGCTCAGGAAGTTGTTGCAACAAGTGGTGGCAAAGAAGTTGAAGTTACTGCAAATGGCGCTTCTTACAGCGTTGCACAGAAGATTAACAAGGATGTAGCAAAAGCTGTTCAAGATACTGCTCAAAATGCTGCAGTTGCTTATGCAGCATACATGCAAAAAGACGGCTCTATTGGCGAACTTGCAAAGTACACTGACACAAGCACACCATTCTATCGCAACGTTGCCTCTACCCTTATCCAGTTCGTTAAGAACCACAACGGTTACAAGAACGACAACATGAAGGTTGATTCACTTATGAAGTACTCTGACAGTCTCTATAGTTGTCACGTATCTTTCAACCACACACTCATCCTTGCGAATACAACATATCCAGATAACTTTGACAAGATAGTATACGTTCTCAAAAACGGTGAAAGCTACAAAGTAATAGATATGCAAAATCCACAATCAGAAAAATGATTCTAGAAGAAGGTTTTATTGTGTATATAGTCAATTTTTGGAAACACTTTAAAACAATTACAAAGCATAGACACATAGTTATGTTCAACTGCTTCCGCGCCGGCATTCCTGTGCAGGGGTTGCTGCACGACCTTTCAAAGTATTCACCTTACGAATTCCTTGTCGGCGCGAAATATTACCAAGGCACGAGGAGTCCAAATATCGCTGAGCGACAAGCTCGCGGTTACTCCTCTGCCTGGTTGCATCACAAAGGACGCAGCAAGCATCACTATGAATACTGGTTTGACAACGATGATGCAACACTTACCATCCAACCAGTAGAGATGCCAGTAAGATATGTAATTGAAATGTTCTGTGACCGCGTTTCTGCGAGCAAAGTATATAACGGCAAGAATTATAATGATTCAATCCCACTCAATTACTTTAACTCTCACGACTATCGCGTGACTATGCATCCAAACACAAGAAAGCTCCTTGAAGAGCTCCTCACAATGCTCGCAAACGAGGGCGAAGAAAAAACCTTCAAATATATAAGATCACTAGACAAATAAAAAACGCACTGTATGAAAACCATACAGTGCGTTTAAATTTTATTTAGTCTACGTCAATGATCTCATACTCACCTATGAGTGGGAGTTTCTTCGCCCTGCCGCTTGCGGCATTTGAAAGTCCCTTGGCCCACATTACAAAGATTACGAGTGAGAGTAATGCAAAGATAAGGCCTGCAATGATTGCAGCTGCTTTACCAGCAAGAGCAAGCAATGCGATAACGCCTGCAGCAACAAGCAAGAATACAGTATTCATAATGAATAGTATAACAGCCTGGTTTGCATGGAAACGAGCATACTTTGAGTTTGGAGCAAAGATAATTGGAATCAAAACAAGGATACCAAAATAACCAAGTACAGCATATGCGCTGTTCTTTTCTATATCCTCTTTATCAAACTCCTCTGTCTCGTCCTTGGCAGAGTTCCATTTCTCCTGGAACTCATCTGCCTTTGCCTGTGCCTTTGTCTTGGTCTCTTCAGCAGCTTCCTTGATGTCCTCAGCTGCATCTTTGGCAGCTTCCTTAACATCATCAGCTGTTTCTTTTATTTCCTCAACAACTTTGTCAGCTGTTTCTTTGATGTCGCTAGTAAGCTCTGGATTCTTTCTAGGACGACCACGCTTTTTCTTAGGTGCTTCTTCTGTGGTTGGAGTTTCTTTGATTTCTTCCTTAACTTCTTCTATAACAGTTTCAGTTTTCTTCTTAGCCATTATTTAGCACCTCCTACGTATGCATATGCCTCTGAAAGCGAGGATGTTGGGAATGACTGGAACTGACCAGCCTTATCAAATACGATTACAAGTGATTCCTTTTTGTTATCAAGGATGATATAGATGTACTTTGAATTTTCAACGTCAACATTGGCAGCAGCCAAAAGTTCAAAGAGTGGTTGTTCCATCTCCTCTTCCTCAACGTCTTCTGCTGGCTCTGAGAATTGAGCCTCATAGAGCGCTTCAAAGTCCTCCAATGACTCGATGCCTACTGGGTTGTATGCATAACATGTCTTTGGAATTTCAACTTCCTCTTCTTCCTCTGCTGGTTCCTTGTCCTCTTCGCTTTCCTTTTCAACAAGGAACTTTGAAAGCTGGGATAGCTTTGCAAAATCCTTGTAATCCTTAATTTCAAAGTATGAGATTACTCCACCTGATTTATTATCAAGGTATTTAAGAACAGTATCAGACTTTTGATCAGCGATTATGTAACCTACACCAAAAATCACAAGAGCAAGGAGCACCTCGATTAAGAAGAAAATGATAAGGCCACGTGAGAGGTTAACCTTGTTGCGGTTCTTTGCTGCGCCAATAGCCCAAAGTATGATGAGCAAGATATTGACACCTGGTATTAATAGTAAAAGAAATGTGCCAATGAATGAACCCGTTGACATTACTTTGCCAACTTTTCGCTTCTCTTCACGCTTTTCCTTTTTAGTCTTTTGTGGACCAATTGGTACCGGCGTTGTTTCTACAGGGATAAGTTCTTTTGATTCCACATCAAAAGCTTTATTATCTTCTGACATTTAAATGCCTCCTTTTTATTTAGCATAACAACATATATATTTTACTATATTTATCTCACTTAAACAAGCAGAAACACTTGAAATAGATAATCTCGTATTGAAAACTAGATAACACTCTGTTAAAATATCTTTGGGTGATTTTATGAATGAAAACTTTGATATAAATTCAGTATTTGATAATCTTACAGACGTCAAGTTCCCACGTTGGAAGGACCTTCCAGAGCTCGACCTCTATATGGACCAAGTTCTTGTTTTAATGGACAAGTACCTCTGCCGTGCGAACCTTGATAAAGCGACTGGATCAGACGAGGACGCCATTATTACATCCTCTATGGTCAACAACTATGTTAAAAAGGAATATATGCCTGCTCCAGTTAAGAAAAAATACGGCAAAGAGCACATCGCTCACCTTATCATCATCTGTATTATGAAGCAGTCACTTCCTATACCAGTTATTGATACATTTATCAAATCCATGCTTGAGGTTATGCCTATTTGCGACCTACTTGATACATTTATCGATACTTATGAACAGAGCTTTATTGCAGCAGCCGACAGGCTCAAGGAAATCTCTGTCGTATCAAGTGATGACGAGCGCACACGCCGTGCAATAATTGCAACTCGCGCCACTGCCCTTTCAAACTCTGGAATTATTGTAGCAGACACTATTTTCAAAAGCCTCAAAAAAGAGGAAGTAGTTGAAAAGAAAAAGAAATCCAAAGACGAAGAATAAAAAGACCTCCGAGTGAATCAACACTCGGAGGTTTCTTGTTAGTTAAAGTAGCTCCTGACAATTGAAAGTTCTGAATCAGAACTTGCTGAAAGCGTAATCTTGAGGCAATACTCACCTACTTGTGCGCAAACAACCTCATAATAAGTTGGGTAGCCAGAAACAAATTCCTTTTTATAAATAATTCCTTCGAACTTGTTGCCACCCCATTTAGTCTGAGCCTTTTTATCAACGATTTGATTGTTTTGACTCTGAGCTATTTTGGATACTGAATCAATCGCATCATCAATGCTCTTATAGCCATACATCTTCATGTTCTCATACTGGATGATAACACTGGCTGACATATTGCCGCTTGATGCTGTCAAATCCTTAGGTGAGGTTGGAGCAAGGCTCTCGGCATAGCTTGTAAAACTCCAATCAGAAGGCGCTCTAAATGAGATGCCAGAAAGCTCACTATAATAACTCGTTCCATCAACTGTACCATAAGCAAATGTTGAACTTGTTTGACCCTGTTGAGAAGAGTTTGCTCCACCATTAAAGAGCTGGTCGTTGAGCCTGTCCATTTGAGTCACAATCTCACGATTGATGTGTGTCTCTGGCTCTGCCTCAACAAACTTATCAACAGTTTTCACAAAAAATACAATTCCAGCAACAACCATGCCTATGAAAACAAAGGCCATGAATGCAGCCACACCGATAATTATCTTTTGAGAATTATCGTCGTCCATAGCGGTCTGCGCACGTTGGAACTGATCGTTTAAATCTCCTCGCATTGCATTTATCCTTTCGCATTAATTACGTCAATAACTTCACCTATGTCATCAAGACTTTCAGCGAATAAGCTTACCTGCATAAAGTATCCGTTTACTTCACGAACAAAGTCATACTGATAGTAATCATCACCAGTATCACTTACTATTTTTGCAGCAATCATTGTGTACTCAAAACCATCAAGAGTAATTTTAGAATCCTTAGCAAAGTTTACGGTGTAATCATACTCTTCATAATCCTTGCTCGATTCCTTAATCTCCTCAATGAATTCATTCATATTTTCATATTCATCGCTAAAATAATCAATATTGAAATATGAGATGTAGAACGTCGCACCATTTATATTGTTTTCAGCAAAAATATCGTAAAGATAAAGGTTGTTACTAATAAGTCCGTTTGGAATATATTTCTCATTATAGAGGTTTGAAAGCTTCTTCTCAGAGTAAATTGAGTAACCGGTTGGAAGTTGGAAATCAAGGCCTGAGAATGATGATGCATAAGTGTTCTTCTCACGGTCAATTTTACCAGCCTTAAAGTCCTTAACGCCCTTGTAGTTTCCGTTTACATTGTTATCTTTGCCACTTATCTTATAACCGTCATCGTCATACTCATCAAAGCCGTCGATATCAAAACCAAACTCGTCACCAAAACGCTTTGTGAAGTAGTCTTCGAAGTAGTCCTCTATATCCTCTTCGCCATACTCTTCTTCGAAACGGTCCTCAAAGTCAACGATATCATTTATTTCATATTTAAAGAATTTGAACAGCAAATGAGCACCAAGTGCAAATATGCCAACTATCAATGCAGAGATAATGAAAACAATAAGGATTATCTTACCAGGAGACAACTTCTTTTTCTTCTTCTCACCAGATTGTTCAGCAGTTGCAGCAGGCTCTGCCTTTTGCTCCTCTGTTTTAGCTTTATTTGCAGAAGTAAAGAACTGCTCGTTCATCTTTGCTTCGGCTTCACTATTCTTTATCGCCTCAGTCTGCGCTTCCTCTGTGAGGCCTGCGCCACAGTTTGGGCAGAACTTGTTATTCTCATCAATTTCCTTGCCACAGAATTCACAAATCATACAATCACCTCAATTTAATGATTCTGTCTTTATTATAAGATAGATACTTAAATCTAACTTAAATCATAGATATTCTATCACAAGAAGAAAGCAGCAACAAGTGAAACTTGCTGCTGCTTTTAATTCATTATTTTGCTGCTTCCAAATACTTCTCAAGCGCTGCGAGCTTGATGCTGATAACGAGAAGCTCTGTCGCTGTTGAAAGTTCCTCAATGCTTGGGAATGTTGGAGCAATACGGATATTTGTATCAAGTGGATCCTTGCCGTAGGGATAAGTTGCGCCAACATTTGTTAGTTTAACGCCTGCCTCCTTGCAGAGGTCGTATACTCTTGTTGCGCAACCTTCAAGTACGTCAAGGCTGATAAAATATCCGCCGTTTGGCTTGCTCCAAGTTGCAATGCCAAGGGCTCCTAGCTCCTTGTCAAACGCATTGAGTACAACCTCAAAGCGAGGGCTTATGATATCCGACAAAGCTTTCATATGAGCCTTTACGCCATCAATGTCCTTGTAGTAAAGTACATGGCGAAGCTGGTTTGCTTTGTCGTGACCTATTGTCTGCTTTGCGCAGCGCTTTTTGATGTATGCAAGGTTCTCTGCGTTTGCTGCGAGAACCGATACACCAGCGCCTGAAAGTGAAATCTTTGATGTGCTAGCAAACTCTACAGCACGGTTTGGATTTCCTGCCTTTTCACACTCTGAAAGCATGTCAAGGAGTGTGTCCTCACGGCCAAAGAGGTCATGAATACAATATGCATTATCCCAAATGATTCTAAAGTCATCTGCAGTTTCCATAGCAGCAAGACGCTTTACAGTTTCATCTGAATATGTGATGCCAGTTGGGTTTGAATACTTAGGTACACAGAACATACCCTTTACAGAGTGATCCTTTACGAGTTCCTCGACCTCATCCATATCAGGACCAGTTTCAGTCATCTTTACAGGAATCATTTTGATGCCAAGGTATTCAGCGATACCAAAATGGCGGTCATATCCAGGACAAGGACAGAGGAATTTAATCTCGCCTTGCAAGGACCAAGGCTCTGAAGTTTCAGATGCACCAAGTGCATAGCACTGCAAGATATAGTCAAACATAAGGTTGAGGCTTGAATTGCCACCAACAAAAATCTTGGATGCATCTACGCCCAAAATGTCAGCAAAAAGTGCCTTGCACTCTGGGAGACCATCTGGGCAACCATAGTTAAGTGTATTGATGCCACTCTCTGTCTTGTATGGAGTCTTGGAATTCAACGCATCTAAAAGGCCGAGCGCTGCTTGAATCTGTCCTTCAGAAGGCTTGCCACGAGACATATCAAGATCCAAATTTCTAGCCTTAAAAATGTTATATTCGCGAAGTACTTGCTCCTGCTCTAAGAGGAGCTCTGCTTTGTTCATTTCACAGTATTGCATATCTTTTTCACGCCTTTTTTAAGATTAATTTTAACAAACAATACTATAATACAGTTGACCGTTTTTTGCAACATTCATTTTCGAATCTTGCAAAATTAAAATGGCTAATATTTACGTTGAAATAACCACTTTATAGTGGTATTATATAAGTTAACTTTTATAGGGAGGGCCCAAAAACATGGCTAATGAGACAAAGTCTAGTGCTGAGCTCGCACGCGAGGAACGCAAAGCTCGTATCGAGAAAGCAAGCGAAGCACAAGTAGTAAAGAAAGAGAAAAAGGCAAACCAATCAGCCGCTAAAAAGCGCGCCAAGTGGCTTGTTCCAGTAATCGTAGTTGTAGTTGCAGCTATTCTTGCACTCCTCTACTACTTTGGCGTACCACACAGAACATTCGCAGCTGTTAAGTTTGATAACGGCACCAAGGTTTCTGTTGCTGAGTACGAGTACTACTACAAGGCAATCTATAACAACATCGTAAATACATCTTTCCAGTACGAGCAGTACTATGGCGCTTACTATGGTGAAGGCGCTGGTGCTCAGATGACTGGTTTTGATTTTGCCAAGACTCCAAAGGCACAGGAGTTCACACTCTCCGCTGAGGACACAGGCATTACTCTTGACAAGGAAAAGTATGGCGACAAGCCAACATGGGCTGATTTCCTCAAGGAATATGCAATCCAGCAGTCAAGAGAGATTAACGCAGTTTACAACGCAGCCGTTAAGGATGGCGTTAAGCTTACAAAGGATCAGCAGAAGGAAATCGACACTCAAGTTGAGGAGCTTCGCACATCTGCTGCAGAGAGCAACTACTCTCTCAACGCTTATCTCATGCAGACATATGGTCGTGGCATGAACGAAAAGATGCTTCGCAAGATTATGGAGAAGCAGACAATCGCTTCTGCATACATCACAGCACAGGAAGAAAAGTTCACTGCTGCCATTACAGACGAGGACATCCAGAAGGAATTCAAGGCAAATCCAAGCGAGTACAAGATGGTAGACCTCCTCTACTTCTCATTTGATGCAGAAGTTGCAAAGAATGTAGAAGCACAGGAAGCAACTGAAACAACTGAGGCTGTTGAAGGCACAAACTACTCTGACAAAGAACTCGAGGCTATGACCAAGAAGAACAAAGAAGAAGCAAAGGCAAATGCTGACGCATTCTTTGAGGAAGCAACAATTGACAACTTTGGTTCACTCGCCCTAGAGTATGCACCTGATGATGCAAAGGATTACTTTGATCCTGATTCAGAGAGCTTCTCAGAAGCTGCATTCCTCGCTGAGGATGTAAACGGCACATCTATCGAACAGTATTTCTCAGCTGACGTTACAAAATGGGCTTACGACGAATCACGTCAGATTGGCGACAAGTATCTCGCTACAGTAGAAGATGACGACGGTTGTGTATCATACATCATCGTAGTATTGTCCTCTCTCCCATCAACAGACGACACTCTCCAGCCAGTATCAGTTCGTCACATCCTCTTCTCTCTCACTGAGGAAAAGGAAGTAACTGAAGAAGACGGCACAATGACAACAGAAACAGTAGAAAAGAGAACTGCTGAGGAAGCACAGCAAGTAGCTCAGGAAACACTTGATGCTTGGGTTGAAAGCGGTGCTAAGGAAGAAGACTTCATCAAGCTTGCAGCAGAGAAGTCTGAGGATCCAGGTTCAGCTGACAACGGCGGTCTCTATGAAGATATCACAACAACATCAAGCTATGTTAAGCCATTCCTTGATTGGTGTTTTGCAGATGGACGTAAAGTTGGCGACTACGGCCTTGTTGATACAGAATACGGTACACACATCATGTACATGTCCTATATCTCAGACAAGCCACAGTGGCAGCAGACCATCGCTACAAAGCTTTCAACAGATGCTTCTAACAGCTTCTATGACAAGATAGTTCAAGACAAGGCTTATGACGGCAAAATGTCAAACGGTCTTGTAAACAGAACAGCAAACAGAATCGAAAAATACGCTGAAAAGGTTGTAGCAAACCTTAAGGCACAAATGGAAGAGTCTGCTTCACAGCAAGCAGCATTGACATCAGCACAATAACCCTAGGAGGAACCCACAATGACATTCATCGAACAATTTGAAGCTTTAAAGAAAAAGGCACTCAAACTCAACACAGCTTCTTTGCCACAGGATCTTGCAATCCAGATCAATATGACAGATGAAGATTGTGGCGGTGCGTTCTATATTGCAAACATTGGCGGCAATTTTGCAGTTGAACCATACGACTATCACGATCACACCGCTATGCTTACTGCAACAGCAGATACATTTGCAAAGATTTTGTCTGGTAAGCTCGATGCAACAGACGCATATTTCCGCGGAATCCTCCAGATTGAGGGTAGCCTTGACCATGCTCAGTCTCTTGCAAACCTTACAAAAAAGACTGAGAAAAAGGCACCTGCTAAAAAGCCAGCTGCTGCTAAAAAGCCTGCTGCTAAAAAGGCACCTGCTAAGAAAGCAGCTGCGCCTGCAAAGAAGGCTGCTCCAGCAGCTAAGAAGACTGCTGCAAAAAAGCCTGCTGCTAAAAAAACAACCAAGAAATAATTATGCTTTGAGGCGACGTATGTCGCCTCTCTTTTTTAAATCAAATTGAAATTTTTAAAGGGAGAAATTTAAATATGGCTTTTTATTTTGACGAACCATCACGCACATTTGGCGAATACTTACTTGTTCCAGGATACTCATCAGCAGAGTGTATTCCAACATCAGTTGACCTCTCTACCCCACTTGTTAAATTCAAGCGCGGTGAAGAGCCAGCAATCAAGATGAACATTCCTATGACAAGTGCTATCATGCAGGCTGTATCAAACGACAGTCTTGCTATCGCCCTTGCCAAAGAAGGTGGCGTATCCTTCATCTTTGGTTCTCAATCAATCGAATCAGAAGCAGCTATGGTAGCTCGCGTTAAGAATTACAAGAAGGGCTTTATCACATCAACATCTAACATCACTCCTGATGCTACACTTGCTGATATTATCGCTCTCAAGGAACAGACAGGCCACTCAACTGTCGCTGTCACAGATGACGGCACAGCTCATGGTAAGCTCCTTGGTATAGTTGGTAGCCGTGACTATCGTGTATCACGTATGGACCCACAGACAAAGGTTTCTGAGTTTATGACTCCACGTGAGAAGCTTGTTACAGCACCAAACACAACAACACTCAAAGAAGCAAATGATATCATTTGGGATCACAAGCTCAACGCTCTCCCTTTAGTTGACAACAATGATCACCTTACATATCTCGTATTTAGAAAAGACTATGAAGCTCACAAGGAAAACGTTCTCGAACTCCTTGATAGCAATAAATCATATGTAGTTGGTGCAGGCATCAACACACGTGACTTTAAAGACCGTGTTCCAGCACTTGTTGAGGCTGGCGCAGATGTACTTTGCATCGACTCATCTGAGGGTTACTCAGAGTGGCAGAAGAACACAATCGCTTGGATTCGTGAAACATACGGCGACAGCGTAAAAGTTGGTGCTGGTAACGTAGTTGATGGCGAAGGCTTCCGCTTCCTTGCTGACTGTGGTGCTGACTTTGTTAAAGTTGGTATCGGCGGTGGTTCAATCTGTATCACACGTGAGACCAAGGGCATCGGCCGTGGTCAGGCTACAGCACTCATCGACGTTTGCAAAGAGCGCGATAAGTACTTTGAAGAGACTGGCGTATATGTTCCAGTATGTTCTGATGGTGGTATCGTACATGACTACCACTGCACTCTTGCCCTTGCTATGGGCGCCGACTTCCTCATGCTCGGCCGTTACTTCGCACGTTTTGATGAGTCCCCAACAAACAAGGTTCGCATCAATGGCCGCTACGTTAAGGAGTACTGGGGCGAAGGTTCAAACCGTGCTCGTAACTGGCAGCGCTACGACCTTGGCGGCGCCGGCAAGCTCTCCTTTGAGGAAGGCGTAGACTCATATGTACCATATGCAGGCTCCCTCAAAGACGGCGTTTACACTACCCTTTCCAAGGTTCGTTCAACAATGTGCAACTGCGGTGCTCTCTCAATCCCAGAGCTTCGCGAGAAAGCAAAGCTCACTGTTGTATCATCAACATCAATCGTTGAGGGCGGTTCACACGACGTAATCCTCAAGGAACAAGTAGCTGACTAAAGCAAAAGGACCTTTGCTTTTTGTCGAGGCCCTTTTTCTCGGTTTCTGCCGTTCAAACGTATGCGGACACATAGCCACATGGCCGTCCGCTGTTGGTCAATATGTTAAAACAACAAAAGGACTTGCTAAAAAGCAAGTCCTCTTTTTTTGGGAAAAAGCGATATTATACGCCTTTCGGCACCCCGTCGCTTATTCGGAAGTTAAACATTGCACGTACGTTATATTCTAGCCGTAACGCAGGCGGCACCTCTCGGCAACTTGATTATAGTACAAATCAAATTGATTTGTCAATAATTGTCCTACCTTTTTTGGGTGGGCGGGTGCGCTCGCAGAGCGCGGGATATAATCATTATCAAACTAGTCTACATCCTTGCGGGCAAGGATTGCAGCTGGGCGCTTGCGCATGGTGTTCCATACAGGAAGCAAGCCGATAATGAGATTGAATACATATACTGCAAGTATTGAAAGAATTAGGTATTGTACAGGCATGTAGAATACCTCTTCAAACGACTTGACAGACTTGACGAGATAACTCTCGGCATAGTACATAAGGAGCATCGCCGGCAAACTCGTCAGAGTTGTGATGGCGATTATTTCGCCCATAAACATCTTGTAGATGTCAAACTTCTTGGCACCGATTGCACGGAGCATTCCGACCTCTTTGATACGAGAAAGGAATGATGAGCGGCTCATAAGGAACATCTCAATAAGTGAAATGCCAAGCATTACTGCTCCAAGAATAGTTGTTGACAGAACCATTGTTTTTCTAAGTTCTTCAAACTCTTGCTTATCCTTTTCAAATGCATCATATGCCTTGTAGTTTTGATCAAGCAAGGTGTTTAGCACTTCTGCCTTATTTTTAGTGCAGATAGCAAAGTTCTTGCTATTCTTGATTAGCTGATGCTTAATCATATTCTCGTTGACAAAGTATGCGTTAAACGAATCCTCACCGTTGTCACTCTTGTAGTAACCAGAAACGATAAGCGGTTTGTCATCCACTTTGAGTTTGGTCTCCTTGCCTATTGGATAGAGGTCCATGTATGAGTCTGGAAGGAGTACCTCGTAATCATTTACAGGGAACTCGCTGTGACGCCAGTCACTAAAGAGTACTATCCTATCCTCAAAGCGCTTATAGTCAGTGAGCTCTGACTGTGATGCAGCATTGCCGGTGTATTCCTGATACATGTAATAATACATATTATCGTCTCCTGCATCATAGGAATATTTGACAATGTTGAGAAGTTCTGATTCCTTGGCATAGATTGATGGACTCTCCATATCGGCTATACCGACAATTGTATACTCACCCATCTCCTTATCAAGTGTCATTGTTCTGCCAACAAAATCTTTGACAGTAAAGACACCAGCCATCTGTGCATTTGACCTTATGCCTTGATACTTATCATAGATCATCTTGTCAAATACTACTTCCTTCTCATTTTCTGGAAGTCGACCTGCAATGAGGTCATCCGTTGTCAAAAGGTCAGACGACGCAAGTGAGCCAGTGAGAGTAACCATAGCTTGAAACGTCTGATAGTAGTCATCAAGAGCAACATGCATAGCAATCTGTGAATTTGATGGAATTACATAGAGGACATCATCCATCGCCTCTAACTTTTCATATTCCTCTGCTGTCATTGATGGTTTGTCGACAATAATATAGTTTTTATTTGTCGTTAAGAAGTCAGAATCAACAACATGGTTGATTGAAAGAATCTGACCTACAGAATAAACTACAAAGATGCCAGCAAGCGCAAATCCAAGAAGGAGTATCTTACGAAGTACTGAATAACTAAATATCTTTCTAAAGCCATAAGCAATAGCTGAGAAGATGTTATATATGGATGCATATCTCTTTTTGATATTTTGATTTCCGACTGATGTCAAGTCGAAATCATAATCCTCGATATCCTCTCGGTTTATTTCCTGCTTATAATCGTCTATGACCTCGATAGAAGAGTTTTTATCTATTATCTCGACATTCTTGCCGTCAAGTGCCTGAATGTAAATATTGCCGTTTTTGACAATAATATTGACATTGAGGTTAGTATCGCCGTTGTCATAGAGGTTTACTTTTCTATCATTAGTACTATCAAAGAGCTGAGCGTGATTTTCGAACTCTTTGAGGTAGAAGATGTTGTCTACCTCATAGTTGAGTGCGTCGCTGTGATCATTTTCATAGTCAGCAACAACGCTACCATCTACGAGTTCGATGATACGGTCAGCGTAGAACTCAGCGAGCGGACGCTCGTGAGTTACAAGGATGACGAGCCTGTCGCTTGAAATCTTCTTAATAATATTCATAATCTCGACAGAGTTTTTGGAGTCAAGATTTCCAGTAGGCTCGTCGGCAAGGATAATGTCAGGATTTTTGACGAGTGCACGCGCGATGCCTACGCGCTGGCGCTCACCGCCTGAGAGAGTTGATGTCGGACGTGAGCGATAGCGTAAAATACCCACTTTATCAAGTACGTATTCTACTCTAACCTCTATCTCCTTCTTGTCCTTGATTCCTATCATCTTGAGCGCAAGTGCTACGTTGTCATAGACTGTCATATCATCCATGAGTTTGTAGTCCTGGAAGATGTAGCCAACGGACAAGTTCCTTATCTTATCAACGTTGTGAGAACTCTTTGAAGTAATCTTTTTGCCGTTGATAAAGATGCTACCGGATTTAACCTTATCAAGACCACCGATTGCGTTAAGCATTGTGGTCTTGCCACAGCCGGACTCACCAAGGAGTGCCACGAGTCCG
>JAZRVV010000040.1:0-2589 GCA_045599345.1 Acutalibacteraceae bacterium | reverse complement strand
ACCGGAGAATAATTAATCATTAGTTCCTCGTTAGTCATAGTACCCCCAAAAGTGAATAATATACTATTATTATATCATACCCCCAAATTTATACTTTTAAGTTTTTATTAAATATTAATGAGACACAAAAAAACTGGTAGTGTCAAATCTAACACTACTTTTTTATTACTCAAAGGCTATAAAGCCTTTAAAATCAATAATTCCCGGAGGTCTTAAAATAAAAAGAGCATTGACCTCCCTTTTAGTGTATAATGTCTATCGCCAAACAAACCCTATACAAAGGAGCAATGCTCATGGACATTATAACTTATTTAATATCAATCATTCAAGAACAATACAAACAAATTTGCTGGCTCTTGATGTTTATCTGTAAATATATTCCTCTCAAGCAATGGGAACACGACGATTCCCATTCACCTAAGTATCAAAAATTTAAAGTAGATGAACTCCCAAAAATCGTTAGTCACGCTCAGGATTGGGACTGGAAAGATCTCATCAGTTATTACCAGGCTCGATACAATAAAACTATCAAGCCAGTCTTTCGCAGAGTTGAATGCGATATACCTGAAGACTGCTCCTGTCCTCAGTGTTCTGCTCCCGTTCAATATCTCACATGGAATAACGGCAAGCTAAAAACTCAGGTTCTCTGTAAAGTTTGTCAAACAAAGTTTTCTCCTACAGAGGATAACCGCTTTACCAAAACCCATACACTCTATTGTCCTCACTGTAACCACGCTCTTACCCACAAGAAGGACCGCAAGCACTTTATTCTCTATAAGTGTATTAATTCCAAATGTCCTTACTATGTAAAGAATCTTAAGAAAGTAGACAAAAAAGATTTAGATGAAGCACACGGCAAAAACAAATATAAGCTTCATTATCTCTATCGCGAGTTCCAGATTGATTTTTTCAAGATGGATCTCAATTCCTTGCCAAAACATGCCTCTTCTCTGAAGTTTTCAAAGCATGATTCGCATGTGATGGGTCTCTGTCTTACATTACATATCAACCTCGGCCTATCCCTAAGGAAAACGAGCCACGCTTTAAAAGCTTTATTCAACATAGACATTTCTCATCAGCAGATAGCTAATTATTGTAAAACTGCCGCCATCTGTATAAAGCCATTTACTGATACATATGATTATAAAACAGGTAAAGTTTTCACTGCTGATGAAACCTATATAAAAATCCGCGGCGTCAAAGCTTATATCTGGTTCATTATGGATGCTGTATCACGTTCTATCATTGGATATCAGGTATCTGATAACCGTGGTGTTGGTCCTTGCATTCTTGCAATGCGAATGGCTTTCAGAAACCTTAAACAGTTGCCTGAAGGCTTCCGTTTTATTGCAGACGGATACAGTGCGTATCCTCTTGCAGCTCAACAGTTTCTTCATGAGTTTGGTGAAAAATTTAAGTTTAACATAACTCAGGTTATTGGACTTACCAACGAGGATGCTGTATCCAAAGAATTTAGGCCTTATAAACAGATGATTGAACGATTAAATCGCACATACAAAGCTTCATACAGACCAACCAATGGCTTTGATAGCATCAACGGTGCCAACTATGACTTGGCGCTTTGGGTTGCTTATTATAACTTTCTTAGACCACACGAACACAACCGCTTTAAGGTGCTCAATGAGGTTGAAATCCTAAAAGGTGCGGACAACATGCCAGGCAAGTGGCAGCTCTTAATCTTCCTTGGACAGCAAACCATTGCAAATATGCAGAAGAATAATCAATGCTGTTCTTAGATTCAGAGCCAAAGGTAATAGCTACAGCCACCGCAAAGCGGCTTGTCCTTGACAGCTAAATAAAAAGAACTGCTACAATACAAAAAATGACGGAATAACCTATATGCTGTTCTTGAGTTCATCGCCGTCGGTAATCACCTGACAGCAGTTCTTTTTATGCTGTCAAGGATGGCGTAAACTCTAAAAAGACTATAATTCTATGCTCTGAGAACTCGAGGGTGGGATTAACCACTTAAAACTTCCCAGTAACTATCATTGGGTGGGTGAGTTCGAAGAGCATTTTCTTCACACCGCTTTTTTCATAAGTCATTTGACACTATCTCAAGATTGACTTTTTATTTCTCATTTACCGGCAATGTTGCATTACCTACTATCGCTATCCTTTCATAAACCCTTTGCGCTTCCTTTTCAGATTTTATTTGTGTTGACATATCTCCAAAGCCACCAAATCACTAAATTCCAAGAAACACAGGTTCTACTTTCATTGTCAGTTGTACTTGGATTATCTCAACACTACATTTTGTGTTTCCTCCCCTTCTCTAAAACTATAACACAACAATAAACGTTTATGAATAATTTATTTATAAACAATTATATTTAATATTAAATTTATTACCCAAAAAATATGTGACTGTAACAGCTCGCGTGCTACCCATCTAGTTAAAATAGAACCTTGTTTGTTTTCGATTTCTGTCTATGCAATACAAACGGTCAAGACTTCCATTGCCGCTTTCCATCATTCCGTTACCATCATATCAATCAAGCAATCCAGTTCATCCACGGGAATCTCTTCCCTCACCAACTCTTTAAAGCACAATACGCAGGTTTTGCA
>JAZRVV010000039.1:0-4586 GCA_045599345.1 Acutalibacteraceae bacterium | reverse complement strand
GGAAATTTTCCTCCGCGAAATCATTTCTAACGCAAGCGATGCGATAGACAAGCTTGCGTTTTTGAGCCTTACAGATGATAAAGTAAATATGAAGCGTGAGGACTTCAAGATTACTTTGACACTTGATAAGGAGAATCGCCTTATTACCGTTACAGATAACGGTATTGGTATGAACCAGGATGAACTTGAAAACAATCTTGGTGTTATCGCAAACAGTGGTAGCTTTAAGTTCCGCCAGGAGAATGGCGAGGACAAGGGCGACACTGACATCATCGGTCAGTTTGGTGTAGGTTTCTATTCTGCATTCATGGTAGCTGACAAGATTACAGTTGTTTCCAAGAAGTATGGTGAGGACCAGGCATATCGCTGGGAATCAGAAGGCGTAGATGGATACATCGTTGAGCCTTGTGAACGCGATTCAGTTGGTACAGATATCATCATGCATATCAAAGAGGATGGCGAAGAGGCAAATGAGTATTCAAAGTATCTTCGCGAGTATACATTAGAAAGCCTTGTTAAGAAGTATTCTGATTATATCCGCTTCCCAATTGAGCTTGCAATGCCACACAGCAGAGTAAAAGAGGGCTCACCAGAGGACAAGCCAGAGTATGAGGAAGTATATGAGATGGAAGTACTCAACTCTATGGTTCCAATCTGGCACAAGAAGAAAAAGGATGTAACTGAGGAAGAGTACTTTGCATATTATAGAGAACAGTTTATGGATCAGAATGACCCAGTTGCGGTAATCCCAATTTCAACAGAAGGTACTGTTTCATATGAGGCTTTGCTCTTTATTCCACAGCAGCCAAACATGGGTTATTACACACCTGATTTCGAGAAGGGACTTCAGCTCTATAGTGCAGGCGTTATGATTATGGACAAGTGCGCTGACCTTGTTCCTGATTCATTTAACTTTATTCGTGGTGTTGTTGAGTCGCCTGATTTGAGCCTCAACATCAGCCGTGAGATGCTTCAGCATGACAGACAGCTTAAGGCAATTGAAAACCACATTGAGAAAAAGGTTAAGGCTGAACTCAAGAAACTTCTTGAGAATGACCGCGAGAAGTACGAGGAGTTCTTCAAGTACTTTGGCCGTCACCTCAAGGTGTCAATCCTTGATGGCTACGGTGCAAACGCAGAACTACTTTCTGATTTGCTCCTCTTCTATTCATCAACTGAAAAGAAGATGGTTACACTCAGCGAATACGTTGAGCGTATGAAAGAGGACCAGAAGTACATCTACTATGCAACTGGCGAATCAGTTGCTGCTGTTGATAACCTTCCTCAGATTGAAATAGTCAAGGACCATGATATGGAAATCCTTTACATGCTCGATCCAGGTGATGAGTTTGTACCAGACATGCTTCGCATGTTCAGTGAGAAGGAATTCCGTTCAATCAACGATGATGACCTTGGATTTGAAGATGAGAAGAAAGAGGATGCAACTGGTGACCACAAGGATGCATTTGATTTCATCAAGGAAACACTTGGTGACAAGATTGATGAGGTTAAGGCATCAACAAGGCTCAAGAGCCATCCGGTATGCATAAGCTCAGGCGACGGTGTAACGTTTGAGATGGAGAGATATTTTAGTGCCATGCAGCCAGAGATGGGCGTAAAGGCAAAGAGAATTCTCGAAATCAACGTTGATCACGACGCCTTTATGGCACTCGACACAGCTCGTGTCGTAGACCCTGAAAAGGCTAAGAAGTATGCATATATCCTCTATAACCAAGCAATGCTCATTGCTGGTCTTCCAATTGAAAACCCAACTGAGTATACAGATACAATTTGCAGTCTATTTGGTAACTAAAATGACATTAAGAGAACTAAAAGCACAATGTGAAAAATGCGAAAGGTGCGAGCTGTGCCACAGCAGGACTAATCTCGTTTTCGGCGACGGTGTCGAAAACGCAAAAGTCATGCTGATAGGCGAAGCACCTGGCAAGGATGAGGACGAACAGGGCAAGCCTTTTGTAGGTAGGAGTGGCAAACTCCTGACCGAACTGCTTGAGAATGCAGGCCTCACAAGAGACAAGAATGTCTATATTGCCAATATGCTCAAGTGCAGACCGCCTGAAAACAGGGACCCTAAGAAAACAGAACAGGACCTGTGTATAGAGTGGCTCGAAAAACAAATTGAGATAATCAATCCACAGGTAATCCTCTGTGTCGGCAGGATATCTGCACAGAGGATAATTGGCAAGGACTTTTCTGTGACCAAACAACATGGCGAACTCATCGAGCGGGATGGCAGACTCCTTATGGGTACATTCCATCCGGCAGCAATTCTTAGAAACATAAACAACAAACCTCTACTTGAGGCAGACCTTTTAAAACTTGCGGAGGCGATAAAATGAGTAGAAAAGAAATGGCAATGGAATATTTTGGACAGGGATATAACTGTTCGCAAGCAGTAGCGCTCGCATTTGCTGATATGGTAAATATCGATAAGTCAGAACTTGCGAAACTCGCTATGTCATTTGGCGGAGGCGTTGGTCACATGCGTGAGGTATGTGGCGCTGTGTCTGGTGCTGCTATCATTTTAGGCCTCATCTATGGCAACGACGAGCCAGGCAAGAACAAGCCAGAGCACTACGAACGTGTGCAGGCAGTAGCCAACGCATTTAAAGAGGAGACAGGCTCAATCGTTTGCCGAGAGCTCCTCGGCCTTACAAATCCTGACACTTCTGCACCACCAGAACCACGCACAGACGCCTATTACAAGAAGCGTCCATGTCCTGAATTGGTAGGCCTTGCAGCAGAAATCCTTGACAATTACATAACAAAGAATGACAAGTTTTAAACTATGCTAGCATTTACCCCTTTCCTTTAGTACAATTTCTGTATACCAAAGGAAAGGGGCTTTTTCATGGCTATAAAAGTTGGTATCAATGGTTTCGGTCGAATCGGCCGAGTAGTATTTAGAATCCTCTGCGAGAGAGCAGATGAATTTGAAATTTGTGGCATTAACCTTCGTAACGCAGACCTTGAATATATGGTCTATCTAATTAAATATGACAGCATCTTTGGCAACTTCCCTGGTGAGATTAAAGCAGTAGATGGTGGTATTTTAGTAAACGGAAAAAAGATCACTGTATTCAGTTACTCTGACTTGAAGGATATTCCATGGAGTGACTGTGGAGCTGAATACATTATTGAATCCACTGGTGCTTTCCTAACAAAGGATACAGCAGGCCAGCACCTTTTGGGCGGAGCCAAAAAGGTAATAGTTACTGCGCCTGCAAAAGACGACATGCCTACATTTGTAATGGGTGTAAACCAAAATACCTTTACATCTGACATGGACGTCGTTTCAAACGCTTCTTGTACAACAAACTGCCTCGCTCCAATGGCAAAAGTACTCAATGATACTTTTGGTATTGAGGAGGGCCTTGTTTCAACAATTCACTCTGCGACATCCAAGCAGAAGCCTGTCGATGCCAGAGCCGGCCGTGACTGGCGTACTGGCCGCTCTGTCTTTAACAACATCATTCCATCAACGACAGGTGCTGCAAAAGCTTGCGGTCTCGTAATTCCAGAACTCAAAGGCAAGCTTACCGGCATGTCGTTTAGAGTACCAGTCAACGATGTGTCCATCGTTGACATGACAGTTAGCCTCAAGACTCCAACAACGTATGAGGCTATCTGCAAGGCAATGAAGGATGCATCAGAAGGTGAGTACAAGGGAATCATCGATTACCTTGAGGATGAGGTTGTCTCCTCTGACCTTCGTGGTCACAAAGAGACATGCATTTTTGATGCCAAGGAAGGCATCATGCTCAATGATCACTTTGTGAAACTCCTCGCTTGGTACGACAACGAATGGGGCTATTCGTCCAAAGTTGTAGACCTTGTAAAATATGTCCACGACAATAGCTGATTGTTAAGGAAATCTTAATAGACAACTAAAATAAAAATAAGTTATAATCGTGTAGTATTATTAAATATTAGCGAGGGATACTTATGATTTACTATTTCACAGGCACAGGTAATTCAGAGTGGGTTGCAAAGCAACTTGCAACTGGCACTGGAGACAACGCAGTAAACATCTGTAAAGCTGATGTAAGCCATGACATAACAGATAACAAAGTTGGTATCGTATTCCCAATCTATGCTTGGGGTATGCCAGCACCTGTTGAGGCTTTCGTAAAGTCACTCAAGCTTCCAGCTGACTGCTATTTCTACATGGTTTGCACATGTGGCGCTGACTGTGGTGTAGTAGACAGCCAGATCGAATCAGTATCAGGCTACAAACTCAATTCTAAGATGTCTGTCGCTATGGCAAACAACTATATCCAAGGCAGCAACTGCTCAGACGAAGCTGAGGCAAAGAGATTTATCCAAGCAGCCAAGGTAAAGCTTGCTAAGTTTATCACCGCTGTAAACACAGGAATGGACTATGCGGACCTGACAAGAGGCATTGCCCCTCACGTCCTCACAAAGGCCATTCATCCAGCTTTTCTCAAGTTCGCATCAAGTGATAGCAAGTTCTATGTAACAGACGCTTGCATCGGCTGTGGCCTCTGTGAAGACTTCTGCCCACTTGGCAACATCAAACTCGTTGACAAGAAGCCACAGTGGCA
>JAZRVV010000038.1:0-4691 GCA_045599345.1 Acutalibacteraceae bacterium | reverse complement strand
GCTAAGGAGCGTGCACAGTTCGGCACAAAGATCATCGACTTCCCAGCTGTTTACGACATGCTCTCTCGCATGAAGGCTAAGCTCGACGCAGGTCGTTCACTCCTTTACATGACAGCTCGCTACGTAGATATCTACAAGGCTCTCGAGGACATCCAGCGCGACCGCAAACTTACTCCAGAGGAGAAGGCTGAGCTCAAGAAGTATCAGCGTATGGCTGACGCCTTCACTCCAATGGCTAAGGGTATGAACTCTGAGTACGCTAACCAGAATGCTTACGACGCAATCTCAGTTCACGGTGGCTCAGGCTTCATCATGGAGTACAAGTCACAGCGCCTCTTCCGCGACGCTCGTATCTTCTCTATCTACGAGGGTACTACTCAGCTTCAGGTTGTTGCCGCTATCCGCTACATCATGAACGGCACTACTCTCGGCTACATCAAGGAGATGATGGAGTCTGAGGTAGCTGATTCTCTCAAGCCATTGAAGGCTCGCATAGCTAAGCTCGTTGAGAAGCTCGAGGCTGCCATCGCTTACGTTAAGGAAGCTGGCAACCAGGACATGCAGGACTTCCTCGCTCGCCGTCTCTACGAAATGACTTGCGAGATCATCATGTCTCTCCTCATCCTCGATGACGCAACAGTTTCTCCAGAACTCTTCGAGAAGTCTGCTAATGTTTATGTTCGTATGGCTGAAGGCAACTGCAACGGCAACTACGAGTACATCATGAACTTCAAGGCAGAGGAAATCGAAAGCTTCAAGGCTGCGAATTAGTGAGAGCAGAGTGAAGCTTGATTCACTTTGCCGAACGAGAGCAGTCTAGACCGAAGGTCAAGGCGTAAGGTTCGCTCTTTGAGCGAGGCTAATGACTAATGGCTAATGGCCAATACCAACTAAATACCAAAGGCGGAAAGCTGGTTATCACAACCACTTTCCGCCTTTAATTATCTATTGACCGAATAATCTTGAATACAAGAAATAAATCTCCCCATTTATTTTGGAAAATAAAAAGAAAGTATTAACCTTGCAGCCAACTTGAGATGCCCTCAACAAAGGCGGGTAATAACTATTGTTATATAGAAGTAAGGACATGCACTCAAAAAAAAGTTATAAAAATCGTGCGTACACCCCGACACGCCGTACACTTTACAGAATTAAGGATGCCCTTAATATCGCACGAAATTCCTTGCGAATTGGCTTCTAATCAAAATCTCAGACAGTTATGCTACAAGGATACGATGAAGGTACGAAACCGTTAGAAAATGGCAGTTTATGCTACCAAAATCATTAAAATTTAATAAATGATGACTTCTTTCATGTGTTTTCGTATGATTCTGACGTTTATTTGAAAAAAAACATTAATTTTGCAGTTGCAAAATGTCTCAAACAAAATCAAATGGGATCAATATTCATAATAAACGGCTTACTGATATATATCTACGCCTTTGACCATAATCCTCCTCACATCCATGTGAAGCATGGTGGCGAGGAGTTTACAATCAACATTGGCGATAGATTTGTTGAAGGTCGTGCGAAATCTAAGCACATAAAGCTGATAAACGAGTTCATTGACAGCCACGAGACCGAACTTCTCGAACTTTGGAATAAGGCTCAGCGTGGTGAACGTATAACTAAAATAGTAAGATAATATGATTCTGACAGTAACTGACGTAGAGTACATGGGTGAATACACCCTCATGTGTACATTTAGCGATGGAGTAATCAAAATCGTTGACCTTACTCCTCTTTTGAAATATCCAGCATTCGAAGAACTAGCAGACAAAGATTTGTTTGTACAATTCGGTCTGCAAGGAACCATCTTCTGGAAAAATGGAGCTGACATTGCTCCAGAGTATCTGTATGAACATGGTCGATTAGCTGCATAAATATAGATAACATAAAGTGTCAAACAAATAAATTGAATTGCCTATGATAAAAAATAACGGACGCAAATAGCGGAGAGAAGGCTCTACACTGAGCGCACTTGACCGCAGCAATGAATAATGTAAGTAATAATCATTGTGCGTTCCGTCCGAATAGAAATATAATAATATAATGATATTGAGCTTTCACGGCTCTTGTTCTCTGTTTCCGAATACCGCCAATTTTCGCACATCGAGAACAAGCTTAGTGGAGGTTCACGCTCTAAGGCGTGGACCATCCTTTGCTTGTAGATGTGCAGGTCACTTGGCGGTAACCAGGAAACAAACAAGCATTCGGATGGTTGCACGCCCTTTTTAAAATCAAGTAAATGAAAAAAACATTTCTATTCACATTGTTTGCAATTATAATGGTGATTCTAAATTCATGCAAGGAGTCGGAAGACATTCCTGCTACTGCAAACGATTCAAAGTATTATACAACAGCCAATAATTTGAGTATTCTAAAAGAGGATGCTCTTGACTACATTGAGAATACTGTCACAAATGATTCCCTTATTGTATTTTCAAGCAAAACTCCTGATGAAGTTATTCCAAAGGTTGGAAGTCATGTTTACATTCCTGTTTCCGATAAAACTCCATACGGAATGTTGGTAAAAGTTCTTTCCGTCAACAAGGGTACTACAACCAGTGTTCAAACGGAAGCTCTACCTTTGGAGGAGGCTTTTGAATATCTGTCTATAGATCCATCTGTTTCTGCCACAACAGAATTGGAGGGCGTTTTTGATACAGAAGGTAACCCTATAGAATTTGAGGTTGTTGATACTGCTGAAATCAACAATCCAGACACCACTTTCGTCCCAATGTCAAAAAGTCGTGTTATGACTAGATCCAGCTTTACCTACGATTGGGATTGGAGAAAAGAGTGTTTGAAATTTCCCATCAAATTATACAAAGGTAATAGCGGGAAAGACAAGATAACCATAAATGGTATGGTCTATGTCGGATTCGACAAATTTGATTTAGATATTGATGTTAACAAGTTTAAAGTAAATTACATAAATCTTGATGCCACACCTTATATTAAATTAGCTGCAGAAAGTACTGTTTCAACAGAAAGTAAAATTGAATTAGAGGATCGAATAGGTCAACTTAGATTCAAGGTGACTATCCCAACACCTGTTGGAGTTCCTGTAATTGTTCCTATTACTTTATACATGTATGGTACATGTGGCATCCGTGGCGAATTGTCTGCAAAACTAGGTCTTCAATATAAGTACAATTGTAATTGCGTCGCAACATACAAAAATGGCCAATGGTCTAGTCATGCAACTCATGGAGGATTTGACAACAAGAGCCCATGGATAGTAAGTGAATTCGATGTTAAAGGTGAAATCTATTCAGGCGTGAGATTAGGTCTTCTTGCAGGCCTATATTCTGCAACAACGGGTATCGGATTTAATGTTACTCCGAATTTCTCTGTTAGTGCTTCGGCAAAACTGGCATCAGAAAATCTACTCAAAGCTAATCCTACAGTAAATTTGGATTTGAATGTTGGGGGCGATGTTTACTGTGTAGCGAAAATATTTGGTAAAGAACTTGGTAAATATTCTCTTAAATTCCAAGATTTTACATTGTGGAACACATCAATGTATCTTCTTCCAAACATTGAAAACTTCACTGCAACTGGTGCAAGTTCATCGGCAGATATAAGCTGGAGCCATAACGGTTTGTATTTTCTAGAGCCATTGGGTATTAAGACAGGAACCACTATTTTCGAATCAGACAAGACAACAGAGCAAAGGTCTTATACTCCTTCGCCAACAAGCAAAAATAAAATGGGCTACTGCACTTATAATGTAAATGCAACTGGACTTACGCCAGGTGGTACTTATTATGCTGCGCCTTTTGCCTCATGGAAGGAATTTAAGTGGTATGGTGACAAAGAAAAGATTACAACAGAAGCTGGATATACTTTCTATTGGAAATGCGCTGGTCGCGATGACAATGATTACTTATACAAATTGGATTTCACTTTTGATCCAGGAAGAAGTTCTTCTTTACAAAGAGTATTTTCGCAAGCATCCTACAATGGTACGGGAGCAACACGAACATTCCAATGCGAATATAATGCTTCAACAAACATATTAACAGGCACTGTCGCAAGTTCTTATGTCAGTGGAGATTATCGCGTTGATGGATTTACGTTAACTCTTTCAGATGATACCGGCTATGTTATTAATGAAAGAGTTGTTAGTAATGGTGCATGTGAAGGTGCTATTCGCCTAGTGAAAAATTCATCAGGACAATCTAGAGCGAAAGCCTTGTCTAAAAAGAATAATTATGTGATTGAAGATTATGAGTGTTCAGAAGGTGACGATATTGTAAGAAGATGAAAAAAATATTAGGACTATTTATGCTCCTTGCTTTATTTGCAAGTTGTAGCAAAGAGGATGAGATACATTTCTCCGTTTCACAGGAAGAGGTATCTATTCAAGTATCTGGTGGAGAACAGTCAGTAACTGTTACTACAGATGGAGATTGGAGTTGTAGTTATGATGCAGATTGGCTACTTGTACGAGAACAACAAAATAAGATTCGTATTATTGCAGCCAACTTTTCGATGAAACCGAAAACAAAGGCACGATATAACAGTGAGTGCTGTCTATCTCAGTCGATTGGAAGATTACTCGAAAAGGATTTGGATATTTGAAAAAAAGTGATTAGCTTTGCAGTACCATGCAAGTAAGCCACGTTTATTAATAGGCCACGATCCTAATTTGCAGTATGGCTCCGATTCCTAGTAGACAAACG
>JAZRVV010000037.1:0-3105 GCA_045599345.1 Acutalibacteraceae bacterium | reverse complement strand
AATAGTAAATAAAAGTCAACTTTAACGTGATATAGTAGTTTTTATGTTCAACTTTACAAATCTTAATAAAATGCTTTGTCTAACTTTCCGTTTTCAAATGATTACTATACGAGGAACGGGAAAAGATCCTCATATTTTAATCATGCGAGGTGTTTCTATGGATGAGAAAGATGGTTCGAGAAAAGAAGGAAGACAAGTTTTATTCTTTGATGAATGATTTCGCATTCAAATGGGTGTTTGGACAGGCAAGCAACAGTAAGATTCTAATACGGTTGTTGAATACTGTTCTTGGCTTGGAAAAGAATGACAGAATAGTAGAACTTACGCATCTGAATCCATTTAACTACAGCAGTTATAAGAATGAGAAGTATTCTATTGTTGATACAAGGGTCCAGGACGGGCACGGGAATCTTTATAACATTGAAGTTCAGAATGTTCATCAGGATGGTTTCGGTCAGAGAAGTCTTTATTATTTATCAAAACTTTATTCAGGGCAGTTGGTGGAAGGGCAAGACTATGCCAACTTAAAACCGGCTATAGGAATATCTTTAATGAATTTTGATCTTTTTGAAGATTCTTCTAGGATTCATGAAATTTTTACTTTTAAAAATGTTTTTAATCATAAAGACTTAAGTGATTCTATGATTCTTCATTTTATTGACCTTACAAAATTTGATACTGAAAAATCTGCTGAAAAGAGAACAGCGCTAGAAAAGTGGTTGCATGTTTTGCGGTTTAGTGAAGAATATGCTAAAACTAAAGAAAAGGTTGTCGAACAATCAGACGATGGAAAAGAAGGTAAAGCTATGCTTGATTGCAGAGAAATAACGGATGATGAAGCTATTAGATTGGCTGTGAATGAATTGCATAAAATTAATGCCAACCCGGAAACTAGGGCGCATCTTGAAGCCTGTGACCGTTATGTAAGAGATATGGCTTTAACCAGAGGTTATGCTTATAATAAAGGCTTTAAAGACCGCCAACCGGAAGTTGATGCTGCTAACAAGAGAGCCGATGAAGCAGAACAAGAAGCTGTGAAAGCAAATCTAAGAGCAGACCAGGAAAAAGCAAGGGCTGATGAGGAAAGAGCAAGAGCAGACAAAATTAAAGCAGATACAGATACTGATAGAGAAAAGATTATTAATAACTTAAAAAGTATTGGATTAACGCAAGAGCAGATTGCAAATGCAATGAATGTCTGATTCTTTCAACGTCGCTTAAAATCAAAAATGCCCTTGTGTAATGCAAGGGCATTTTCATAGATGTTAATAATAATTTCGTAATTATATTTTATAAAACTCGGAATACCATTGAGCGAATTGCCTTAATCCTGCTTTTAAGGATGTATTCGGTTTGAAACCATAATCAATTAAAAGAGGCTGACAGTCGGCGAAGGTGATAGGCACATCACCGGCTTGCATAGGGCATAGTTCTTTATGGGCTTCGAAGTCATAGTCGGCTGGGAGGACTTTGGCACTGATTAATTCTTCCTGCAGGATCTGAACAAAGTCTAAGAGGTTTTCCGGGTTCTGGTTACCTATGTTGTATACTGCATATGGTGGTAGTGGTAGTCCGTCTTCACCATTTACTTTTATTGGGGCACCAGCCATAACACGTTTTACTCCTTCGACAATGTCGTCTACATAGGTGAAATCGCGCTTGCAGTTGCCGTAGTTGAAAATCTGTATTTTTTCACCTTTGATAAGCTTGTTGGTAAAACCAAAATAAGCCATGTCTGGTCGGCCTGCAGGGCCATAAACAGTGAAGAATCTTAGACCGGTTGAAGGAATATTATAGAGTTTACTGTATGAATGGGCTAAAAGTTCGTTACTCTTTTTGGTTGCTGCATAAAGAGATACCGGGTTGTCCACTTTATCATCGGTAGAATAAGGAACTATTTTATTTGAGCCATAAACTGAGCTTGAACTTGCATAAACTAGATGTTGAACGCCTTGGTAGGCTTGTTTTTGGGCTTCGGCCTCAACTTTCTGCTGCTTGGCCTTGCTGCTCGAAAATCCCCCTTGATCCACCTTTAAGAAAGGGGAGTCGGTTATGTTATCATAAGAGTGACGGCAAGCTTCTAGGATATTGTAGAAGCCAATGATATTGCTTTTTATGTAGGCATCCGGGTTGGTGATGCTGTAGCGGACACCAGCCTGGGCGGCAAGGTTCACAACTACATCTGGTTTGTGGTCGGCAAAAATTTGATCAATAAGGGCTTTATCAGAGATATCACCTTTAATAAAGGTGTGCTGTGACTTAGGAAATTTGGCAGTCAGTTCTTCAATTTGTTTCAAACGCCATTCTTTGAGTGAAACATCGTAGTAGTCGTTCATATTATCGATGTTGATAATATTTACTGAATCAAGAGTGCGGAGGAGTTCCATTACAAGATTGGAACCGATGAAGCCGGCTGCGCCGGTGACGAGGATGGTTTTATTGTTTAGGTCGATGGGTTGTTTCTTGGTCATGGGTTACTCCTTGATATAAGCTTGGTGATACTCCCTCATCCGTCAGTGCTTCGCACTGCCACCTTCCCCCACATGGAGGAAGGCCACTGCGTGGGGCGGACCCTCATCCGTCAGTGCTTTGCTGTGCCACCTTCAGCAGTTTTTTGCCACCTCCTGTGGCAACTGCACGCCGCCATCCTTGGCGTCAGCCCCTTAAGGAGGTAGGGTTTATATTAGTCTCTTGCAAATATGTCTCTTGTGTAGACTTTGTCTTTTATGTCGTTTTTTACAATGGTCAGGATAAAGATCTTCCCGATAAGGTTATACAGAGGCTTTCTGATTCTTTTGAAAACCCAAAAGATTGCGATGGTTTTGAATGGACTGCTACCATCTTGAATATTAACTATGGTCATAACAAAGAAATTCTGTTAAAATGTAGAGTGTTGGAAGAATATTCCTTGTTTGTACAATGCGTAAGAAAACATCTTGCGAAAGAGAATATCAGGGATATCGCGATTAATAATGCTATTGACGAATGTGTAAACAATAACATTCTTCGTGACTTCCTGACTAAGTGCAAAGCGGAGGTTATTGGTATGCTTGATTACGAACATGATGTCCTGAGAGAATGGGAAAAGCTCTGCAAAGGCTATAT
>JAZRVV010000036.1:0-94585 GCA_045599345.1 Acutalibacteraceae bacterium | reverse complement strand
ATCAAGCCACCAAGACATTGCAAAGAGGATAATCATTGGTATTACCATAGTCCAAATAACACTACCAATTTCATCCAACGTAACATATGAGAAACTACCCATAGTCCAGTACGTAATTGCCGCAAGTTCTGTTTCTGGGTCAGCAACATACTTGATAAATCCAAGTATTGAACTCATCGCACCGCCAACAATTACACCTGAAAGTACAAGCATAATATTGGAATCGCTCTTCATAACCGTTGGAATCATAACGGTTATTACCACAGCTGCGATTCCGCCCAAAAAAGCAAATCCTGAAAGATAGATTCCTGAAAGTCCCATCAGAATTGCAACTGCCGCACCTATACAAGCACCAGATGATACTCCTAAAAAGTCAGGAGAAATGAGTGGGTTTTTAAAGATGCTTTGGTATGCAACACCAGACATTGCAAGAGTTACACCACAGAGCACACTTGCAAAAATTCGCGGAACTCGAAGACCCATGACAACGTTCTTCGTCATTTCAGAATAGGAGCCACCCTTGCCAAACAGTTCGCCAAAGAGGACCTCTAGACTCTCCTTTGGTGTGACTTGATATTTTCCTGCACAAAGTGCAATAACAATACAGAGCGCTAAGACCGCGAGTAAAAGGATGTCGAGTCCAAGAGCATAGAAATTACTTCTAGCAGTATTCACTTTTTTCTTAGAATTCGTATCCAATATCCTCACCTGTTATTGTTGCTCCATAGAGGAACTCATAGAAATAATCAACTTTTTCCTGAAGCATATCAGTTGGTACTACATCAGGATACAAACAATGCATCATAAAATACATTGCAAGGATATATCCAGGACCTGGCATATCCCAAGAGTCAAATTTTGCTGGAATCACATAAATGTTATGATTCTTAACAGCAGTCATTGCTGACCAAGAAGGATCATCATAAAGTTCGGCTACCTTGTAATCAAGGACATTAGAACTTGTAACGAAAAGATACTCAGGGTTACGTGAGAAAACATCCTCAACGCCAACATTTACCCACCATCTGTCTTCTGCTACATCATCAACTACAGTTTTAGCTCCTACGCGCTTAAGCATAATAGTCTGGAGCATATCATCGCCTGCAACACGACCGAGTTCTGAACCCATGCACATTGCAGTAACCCTATCTTCTTCAGGAATGGTAGCAGCGAGTTCGTCAATATTCTTAAGCTCTGCCTTCATATAATTAACGATTTCAGTTGCACGCTCTTCTACGCCAAATGCTTTACCAAGCATCTCGTAGCAATACATAACCTCATCTGGTTCCTCAGAAGAAATTGTAAGTGTAGGAATCCCAAGCTTTGTTGCAGCCTCTATCTTGTCATAATCCTGAGGCTTGCCCTTACAGATGTAAATTGAAGGAGCCAAAGCTGCAAGTGCTTCCGCATCAAGTTCTGTGTTTCCTATGTCTTCTGCATTAATGATTGTCTTATCAACAATTCTAAAGAAACTCTTGTTTTTGAAGTTGCATGCAAGAACTCTATCGGAAATTCCTAGTGTTGTGAAAAATGGAGTTGCAACACCGTATGTTGCACCAACGGTGTTTTCCTTAGTGTTTGCAGGAACTTCAACTTCACGGTCCATCATATCTTTGATGGTTATTGTCTCAGCCTTCTTCTCTTCTTCTGCAGGTGCCTTAGCACATGCAACCAATGAGAAACACATTACGAATGCAAGAATTAATGCAATTAGTCTTTTCATAACAATTCCTCCAAAAAAATAAGGGCTTCTCCAAAAGAGAAGCCCACCTATAACTCTGATATACTTGTGCCCTCTTTTCAATAAGGAAGGTGGATTTGTTTCCAAATCCGCCCCGGCTGAGAATCCATGGTTAAACTTTAGGATAAACAGCTCGAAAGCTCTGTTAAATTTACTTGATAATTATACTATACAATTATATTAAAAGCAATTTCTTATTTATTTACATTCCAAAGGGTCCATGCAAAGAGGGACTCGGTAACTTTAGTTACTTTACCATCAACAGCCATATGCTCATTTAAGTAATCATATGTCCTTTTAATCTCTTCATCTGTTGGATCATGGTCACGAATTACATTAATTGTTACACCCTTGCACAAGTCCATTGTGAGGTCAAAAGTATGCTCAATAACTTCCTTATAATAACGAATTTCAGGCTTGTAACCGAGTTGCCATAAAATGTTGAAAAGGCAATATGTTGAGCTGTTGCCCCACTTGTTAGTAACAGGTTTGTTATACACTCCTTCCAAGACAGCATTTCTAAGGTTATCTTTGCGGTAAACAAAACTGTTGTTGAAACACCATTCACGAGATACTTTGTTGACCTTTTCAATTGATTTAAGACCGTCCATTGCAGGAGTCAAAGATGTAAAAACGAGGTCATATTTTTTAACCCATCCTGCAGCATCTATGTCAAAATCAATGAAGTCACAATCAATATAATCAATATTTTCAAGACCTTGCTCATCCGCAGATTCCTTGCAGAACGCAAGCATCTTTGGCGAAATATCTGAGCACGTTACCCAGTTTGCTATTTTCGCAAACTGCATAGCATAATTACCAGAGCCACAGCCAATGTCGATGACATTGGAATCCTCTGTAATTACACCGCGCTCAACAAAGAATTTCGCCATATCTTGGCACTGCTGATCCTTTGCAGCTGCAACATCTGGCGGATCGTTCCTCCATCCGCCAGCAAGTCTATCCCAAGTCTCCTTGGTGTGTTTCATTCCATCCTTTGGGTTGCTGTCCGCCCAAAGTTTATCAAAATATTCTATATCTCTGTTTTCCATATCATTCACCCTTTGCATGGAGTCTTGTAAAGTCGATATATGCATAATCTGCACGCCATGTAGCGTCGATTACGTTGCCGTTTGCATCCTCTGGATATACGATAAGCTCGCGGCCGTTTTTGCCCTCATACTGCCAAGCGCCACCAACGTTATATACCTTGCTCTCATCCCATCCAAGGAACAAAAGAAGTGTCCTTGTCATGCCGGCATATCCGCCGCCGCCACAGATAAGGAAGATGTTCTTATCCTGTGGGAAAAGTTCCTTTAAAACCATTTCAGACTCCTCATAATTTGGAGTTGCTGAATCAATTGTGCCATCCTCATTCCATTCAATCGTAAAGAGGCAATCACCATCATAAGCGCCGCCAACAGGGAGCGCTTGAAGTGTACCGATATATGGGAATGGTGTTACTTTAAATCCTTCGATAGTTACTGATAAATCAGCATCTCCGCCTATTGCTGCATAATCAGCCGGGTCAAAAAGAAGTCGCATGTCACGATATACTGTATCCTCTCGACCAAGATAATCATCGATGTTTGCGATAGTGATATTCTTATCCACACCAAACTGGGACTCTGAATTCACTTCTGCTACTGGGAGACTGTCAACTTTGTCCTTGTCAGTCTCATCTGCTGGTATTGTTGCACACGCAGCGAAGCATAAAAGCATTACAAAGGTCAAAATTAACGCTACTATTTTCTTCATACTATCCTCCGTTTTAAGCCCTTCGGCTTTATATCGAAATTATTATAAGCGCTAAACCTTTTAAAGTCAAAAAAGAAGCCCGGAGCTGTTGCTCCGGGCCTTTTCTATATGTTGTGCAGTACTATTAAACAAGTTCGATGATGCACATTTCAGCAGCATCGCCACGACGTGGGCCTGTCTTAATAATACGGCAGTAACCGCCGTTTACGTCCTTGTACTTTGGACCAATCTCGTCAAAGAGCTTCTTTGCTACATCTTCCTTTGTTACGTAAGACATAACCTGTCTCTTTGCTGCAAGTGAAGGATCCTTTGAAAGAGTAATCATTTTCTCTGTCATAGAACGTACTTCTTTTGCACGGGTAACGGTGGTTTCAAGTTTGCCATTTTCAAGCAAGTATGTAACCATACCACGAAGCATAGCCTTGCGGTGGTCGCTTGCTCTACCAAGTTTTCTTGTACCTGGCATATTAAAACACTCCTTCCCTTAATCTTCTTCGCTACGAAGTGAGAAGCCGAGAGACTGAAGTTTTGCAACTACTTCGTCAAGAGACTTCTTGCCGAGGTTACGAACCTTCATCATATCGTCTTCTGATTTATTCGTAAGGTCTTCTACTGTATTAATGCCTGCTCTCTTAAGGCAGTTAAATGAACGAACAGACAAATCAAGTTCTTCAATGGTCATCTCTAAAACTTTTTCTCTTGAGTTATCATCTTTCTCAACGAGAACGTCTGCCATGAATTCGTTTTCTGACAAGTCGATAAACAACTTGAGGTGATCGTTGAGGATCTTGGCACCAAGTGATACTGCTTCCTTAGCAGAAATAGTACCATTTGTCCATACTTCGAGTGTGAGCTTATCGAAATCGATACGCTGACCAACACGAGTATTCTCAACAGTATAGTTAACCTTTAATACAGGTGTATAAATAGAATCGATAGCAATTACGCCGATAGGTGGCTGCATTTCTGCCTTGTTACGCTCAGCAGAGATGTATCCGCGACCTACATCAGCAGTAAGCTCCATTGAAAGCGTAGCGTTCTTGTCGAGGCTTGCAATGTGAAGCTCAGGATTCAAGATTTCAACATCTGAATCTGCTTTGATGTCACCTGCTGTTACCTCGCCCTCGCCAGATGCTTCAATGCGCATTGTCTTTGGGCCATCGCCATTTATCTTGAGGATTACGCTCTTCAAGTTAAGAACTATCTCAGTAACGTCTTCCTTAACGCCTGGGATTGTTGTGAACTCATGAAGAACACCATCAATCTTTACGGATGTTATAGCATAACCTGGGAGAGATGAGAGAAGTACACGACGAAGGCTGTTACCAACGGTTGTACCAAAACCTCTCTCAAGTGGTTCTAAAGTGAACTTGCCATAAGTGTCGCCAGTGTCGAGACATTCAACGTTTGGCTTTTCGATACTTATCATTCAAAACCCTCCTTAGATAATTGTGATGTCGCATATTAAATTGTAAGTTTATGCGGCATTATTTGGAGTAGAACTCAACGATGTAGTGCTCTTCAACAGGAGCTGCGATCTGCTCGCGCTCTGGAAGGGTAATAACCTTACCGCTGTTGTCTTTCTTTTCGAGCCATGTTGGTACTGGTCTTGAACCATTAGCTTCGAGAATAACCTTGAAGCTTTCTGTATCAGCACTCTTCTCCTTGATTGATACTGTGTCACCTGCTTTAAGAAGATATGATGGGATATCACACTTCTTGCCGTTTACCTTGAAGTGACCATGTACTACAAGCTGACGAGCCTGCTGGCGTGAGCTAGCAAAGCCGAGCAAATATACAACGTTATCAAGACGGCTTTCACAGATTCTAAGTAAGTTCTCACCTGTCATACCTTCCTGCTTTTCAGCCATAAGGAAGTACTTGTGGAACTGACTTTCCTGAATACCATAGTATCTACGAGCCTGCTGCTTTGTGCGAAGCTGGATACCGTATTCTGAACTCTTCTTGCGGCCCTGGCCATGCTGACCTGGGGCATATGAGCGACGCTCGAGAGCGCACTTACCTGTATAGCATCTGTCGCCCTTGAGGAAAAGCTTCTTGCCCTCACGACGGCACTGCTTACAAACCGCACCGGTATATCTTGACATAATTTTTTCCTCCTAAATTAAACGCGTCTTCTCTTTGGTGGACGGCAACCGTTGTGAGGAATTGGAGTAACGTCCTTGATTGATGTTACTTCAAGACCAGCTGTCTGCAATGCGCGGATAGCTGCTTCACGACCAGCGCCTGGTCCCTTAACATATACTTCAACAGTCTTCATGCCCTGGTCAACTGCTGTCTTAGCAGCAACTTCTGCTGCTGTCTGAGCAGCAAATGGAGTAGACTTCTTAGAACCTCTGAAGCCCATCTCACCAGCTGAAGCCCATGATACTGCGTTACCCTGTGTATCAGTTATAGTAACGATTGTATTGTTGAAAGTGGATTGGATATGTGCCGCACCGCGGTCAATATTCTTGCGGTCACGACGTCTACGTGTGGCTGTGGTTTTCTTTGCACCTTTAGTAGCCAATTGTACCCCTCCCTAATTACTTCTTCTTGTTTGCAACGGTTCTCTTTGGACCCTTGCGTGTACGAGCATTTGTCTTAGAACGCTGACCTCTTACTGGAAGGCCCTTTCTATGACGAACACCACGGTAGCAACCGATTTCAACAAGTCTCTTGATTTCAAGAGCTGTCTCTCTTCGAAGGTCACCCTCTACTTTAAGGTTGTGGTCAATGTACTCACGAAGCTTTGCTACGTCGTCTTCAGTTAAATCCTTAACTCTTGTGTCAGGATTTACGCCTGTGGCAGCAATGATATCTTTTGCTGTCTTCTGACCAATACCATAAATGTAGGTAAGGGCAACTTCTATTCTCTTATCTCTTGGTAAATCTACACCTGAAATACGAGCCATTTGTGTGCCTCCTTAAAATGATATGGGCTTAATTAGCCCTGGCGTTGTTTGTGCTTTGGATTTTCGCAGATAACCATAACTTTACCGTTACGCTTAATTATCTTGCACTTATCGCACATTTTCTTTACAGAAGGTCTGACTTTCATTTGTGTTACCTCCTAAGTTATTATTAATTCTTACTTTGAGCGCCATGTAATACGACCTCTTGATAAGTCGTATGGCGACATTTCTACTGTTACCTTATCACCTGGAAGAATACGTATGTAGTTCATACGAAGCTTACCAGAGATGTGGGCAAGTATCTGGTGACCGTTTTCGAGTTCTACCTGGAACATAGCGTTTGGTAATGCCTCAATAACAGTACCTTCGATTTCGATCATATCCTGCTTTGACATATTTTAACCTCCAACTTTTCGCCACTTAAACCTGGGTTAGTATCACTGGACCATTGTCTGTGATAGCTATTGTGTGTTCAAAGTGGGCAGCGAGTTTACCATCGGCTGTCTTGACTGTCCATCCGTCCGGCAATTGCTTAATTTTGTATGTGCCCTCTGTGATCATAGGCTCAATAGCAATTGTCATTCCCGGAAGAAGTCTTATGCCTCTGCCGGCTGTACCGAAATTTGGTACGCCGGGGTCTTCATGAAGTTTCGCGCCTACTCCATGTCCTTCGTATTCACGAACGACACCGAATCCACGACTTTCGCAGTACTCTTGCACTGCATGACCAATGTCACCAACGCGCCCACCAGCGACAGCCGCCTTGATACCCTCGTAGAGAGATTCACGAGTGGTATCAAGCAAACGCTGAGCCTCGGCACTAATTGTGCCTACAGCAAATGTTGCCGCGTTGTCACCGTTAAATCCATGAATTTTTGCGCCAAGGTCAATTGAGACAATGTCGCCGTCCTTTAGGATACGGTTTTTACTTGGTATTCCATGAATAACCTCGTCGTTTATGGAAATACATGCGGTTCCTGGAAATCCATAAAGACCAAGGAAGTTGGGTTCTGCTCCCTGTTTCTTTATGAAATCATAGGCAATTTTGTCGATCTCCCATGTTGAGATACCCGGCTTTACTGCCTGTCCAGCAACCTCTAGCGCTTGTGCAGAAATTTTACATGCTTCGCGCATTAATTCAAGTTCGCGAGATGTTTTAAGCACTATCATGTATTAGTCCTCTAAAGCCTTGATTACGCGTGCTGTAATATCAGCAACGCTGCCAAGTCCTTCTACGATCTCAAGCTTACCTGTCTTCTCATAGTAGCCCTTAAGTGGCTCTGTCTGATCGTGGTAAACCTTGAGTCTGTCTGCTACTGTCTCTGGAGCGTCGTCCTTACGCTGAATAAGGGCAGCGCCACAAGCGTCGCAGATGCCTTCCTTTACTGGCTTCTTGTTAACAAGGTGGTAAGAAGCGCCACAATCTGGGCAAACTCTACGACCTGTCATACGCTCAGCGATAGCTTCATCAGGAACTTCAATATCAACAACTTTGTCAATAATGATTCCCATTGCATCGAGAGCTTCAGCCTGAGGAATTGTTCTTGGGAAACCGTCAAGAATGAAACCGTTTTCACAGTCACCCTTTGCAAGTCTCTCCTTAATTATACCTATTACAACTTCATCAGGAACAAGCTGGCCAGCCTCTGTGTAAGCTTTAGCCTTAAGGCCCATCTCTGTGCCGTTCTTTAAAGCTTCACGAATGATGTTGCCTGTTGAAATTGTTGGGATATTGTACTTTTCAGCAATTATTTCTGCCTGTGTACCTTTACCTGCGCCTGGGGCGCCAAGAAAAATTATATTCATAAAAGTTCCCTCCTGGGTCTTAATCAAGGAATCCCTTATAATGACGCATCATCATCTGAGATTCAAGCTGACGTACTGTCTCAAGAGCTACACCAACCAAGATGATAACTGATGTACCACCAAGGGACAAGTTCATTGCCTGTGGGCAACAAAGTGATGTGATCTGTGAGAATACGATTGGAAGAATTGCAACAACGCTTATAAGAAGAGCGCCGAGCAATGTGATTCTTGAAAGAACCTTAGCAATATAATCTGAGGTTGGCTTACCAGGTCTGATGCCAGGAATTGAACCGCTGTTCTTTCTCAAATTGTTAGCCATCTCTATTGGGTTGTACTGAATAGTAGCATAGAAATAAGCGAACAAGATAATGAGAATGAAGTAAATCAATCCATAGAACCAGTTGGTTGAGTTGAACAAGTTAAAGAATTTCTCAAGTCCACTACCCTTTTGAATTCTTGCTCCAAAGAACATCTGAATTGTAGGTGGGAGAGAAAGAATTGAACTTGCAAAGATGATTGGCATAACGCCTGACATATTAACCTTGATAGGCATATGTGTGTTTTGACCGCCATACATCTTACGTCCTACTACACGCTTTGCATATGCTACTGGAAGTCTTCTCTCTGAGTTGTCGATCCATACTATGAACACTACAAGACCAATCATAATGATGAGTGCGAGTGGTGCAAACAAATAGTAAAGTCCGCCGTATGAGAAGTATCCAAATATATATGTAATAGTAGTTGGAATACGTGAAACGATACCTGCGAAAAGTATCATTGAAATACCGTTGCCTATGCCTCTCTGGTTGATAGACTCGCCCATCCACATGAGGAGACATGCGCCAGCTGTCAAAACCATGATAATAACAAGAGCCTGAAGTACAGCAGAAGCGCCTGTGAAAGGTGTGCCGTCTGCAGCTGTTGTTATATAGTTGCCGCTTCTAAGATAGAAGAAGTAAGCTGTTGACTGCAAAATCGCAATGATGATTGCACCAATTCTTGTGATAAAGCTAATCTTTTTCTTGCCTTCTTCGCCCTCTTTTGCGAGGTTTTCAAGTGCTGGAATAGCAACTGTTAAAAGCTGAATAATAATTGATGAGTTAATGTATGGTGTGATTGACATTGCAAACAATGTACCATAATTGAACGCATCGCCAGTCATCATGCTGAGGTAGTTCATAAAGTTTGAACCAGCTGTATCTTGGATGATACCGCCTGCTGCAGCAGTGAATGGAACTGGGATTGCAGCACCTAATCTAAAAAGGAGAAGAATAAGTGCTGTGAAGAGCATCTTTTTTCTAAGGTCTGGTACTTTAAAAGCGTTGAGAAGAGTCTGCAACATTTTAAACCACCTCTGCCTTTCCGCCGGCTGCTTCTATTTTTGCCTTTGCAGCCTCTGAATAAGCGTTTACCTTAACATTAAGTTTCTTCTTGATTTCACCGTTACCAAGTACCTTGATACCGTCTTTTTCCTTCTTGATAAGACCTGCTTCGATAAGAGCAGCTGCATCTACTGTTGCACCTGACTTGAAGCATCTTTCAAGATCGGAAACGTTAACTGTAACGATTTCTTTTGCAAATATGTTGTTGAAGCCTCTCTTTGGAAGTCTTCTCTGTAAAGGCATCTGTCCACCTTCAAAACCTGGACGCTGTCCTTTACCTGCTCTTGCGAGCTGACCCTTATGACCCTTACCAGCAGTTTTACCCTGGCCAGAGGCTGGGCCTCTACCTATGCGCTTAACGTCCTTCTTAGAACCAGCGGCAGGTGTGAGTTCATGTAATTTCATAATACCATTACCTCCGATTAAGCCTTTGTAACTGTGATAAGGTGAGAGATCTTTCTGATCTTACCCTGTGTCTGAGCATTGTCTGGCTGTGTTGAAACATCGCCAATCTTATGAAGACCAAGTGAGTAAGCGGTAGCAATCTGGTCTTTCTTGCTGCCGATGAGGCTCTTTGTGAGCTTTACTTCAACAGTTTCAACTGATGTTTTTGCCATTTTGAACCGCCCTCCTTAACCTAAAATCTCTTTAGCGGATTTGCCGCGGATTTCAGCAACTTCTTCTACATTGCGGAGCTTTGAAAGTCCATCAATTGTAGCCCTTACAACGTTGCAAGGATTGTTAGAACGAAGTGCCTTTGAACGAATGTCCTTGATACCAACTGTCTCTACAACAGCACGAACAGGACCACCAGCAATGACACCAGTACCTGGTGCAGCTGGCTTAAGAAGTACAACGCCAGCGCCGTACTTACCAGTAATCTCATGAGGGATTGTTGTACCCTTAAGAGATACCTTAATCAAGTTCTTCTTTGCATCTTCAATACCCTTGCGGATAGCATCTGGAACTTCGCCTGACTTACCAATGCCGAAGCCTACGATGCCGTTGCCGTCACCAACAACTACTAAAGCTGCAAACTTATAGATACGTCCACCTTTAACTGTCTTTGATACACGGTTAATGGTAATGACTCTCTCTTGTAACTCTAAATTAGAAGCATCTATTTTACTAGCCAAAAGTTTTTCCTCCTTACCATTATTAGAACTTGAGGCCACCCTCACGGGCACCATCAGCAAGTTCTGCTACACGACCATGATAAACGTAGCCACCACGATCAAAAACTACTTCTTCAATGTTCTTCTTAAGTGCACGCTCAGCAAGGATCTTACCAAGTTCCTTTGCTGCGTCCTTGTTTCCACCGTACTTCTTGAAGCTCTTCTCGTTTGTAGAAGCGCTGCAAAGAGTCACACCAGCTACGTCATCAATAATCTGTGCGTAGATGTTGTCAAGTGAGCGGTAAACGCAAAGACGTGGGCGTGAAGCTGTACCAGAAATTTTTCCGCGTACTCTCTTATGACGCTTAAGACGAGCTTTATTTGAATCTGCCTTATTAACCATAATTTAATTTCACTCCTTCTCTTATTATGCGCCTTTACCGGCTTTGCCTTCTTTACGGCGGATATGTTCGTCCATGTACTTAATGCCCTTGCCCTTATATGGCTCAGGTGGACGCTTTTCACGTACTTCTGCTGCGAACTGACCAACCTTCTGCTTGTCAATACCAGAGATTGTGATAACCTTATCGTTTACCTCTGCCTTAACGCCTTCTGGGAAGATCATTTCTACAGGATGTGAATAACCGATGTTAAGAACAAGCTTGTTGCCTTCTACTGAAGAACGGTAACCAACACCGTTAACCTCAAGCTGCTTTGAGTAACCGTTTGTAACGCCCTCAACCATGTTAGCAATAAGAGTTCTTGTAAGACCATGAAGTGAACGATTTTCTTTCTCATCGTTTGGACGAGTAACCTTAATCTCGGCACCCTCGATTTCTACCTTCATGTTCTGATGCACTGTTCTAGTAAGTTCACCCTTTGGGCCCTTTACAGTAACAGTGTTGCCGTCGAGCTTAACTTCTACGCCGGCAGGAATTACGATTGGCGCATTGCCTATACGTGACATACCTGTTACCTCCTTACCAGATGAATGCGAGAACCTCGCCGCCTACGTGAGCCTTGCGAGCTTCCTTATCTGTCATAATACCTTTTGATGTTGAGAGGATAGCAATACCGAGACCCTTCATTACCTTTGGCATGTTTTCACAGTCAGTGTAAATTCTAAGACCTGGCTTTGATACTCTCTTAAGACCAGTGATAACTGGTGACTTGTTTTCGCCATACTTGAGTACGATTTCGATCATACCCTGCTTACCATCTTCTTCAACAGTAAAGCTCTTTATATAGCCCTCATCTACAAGAATCTGAGCAATAGCTTTCTTCATGTTAGATGCGGGAACTTTAACTGAATCGTGTTTAGCTGCATTAGCATTTCTAATTCTTGTGAGCATATCTGCTACTGAATCTGTAATCTGCATTTGCATTTCCCTCCTTTAGTTATTGCTCAAATTACCAGCTTGCTTTCTTAACGCCAGGAATCTGGCCCTTGTGAGCAAGCTCTCTAAAACAAATACGGCATACGCCATATTTTCTGAGGTAGGCATGTGGTCTACCACAAATCTTACATCTGTTGTACTCTCTTGTTGAATATTTAGCTGGACGAGCCTGCTTAACCTTCATTGATTTTTTAGCCACGTGTCTTCCCTCCTTATCTAGCAAATGGAGCGCCCATGAGTGAGAGGAGCTCTCTTGCTTCTTCGTCTGTGTTTGCTGTTGTTACGAAACAGATATCCATACCACGAATAGCGTCAATCTTGTCGTATTCGATTTCTGGGAAGATAAGCTGTTCCTTAACACCCATTGAATAGTTACCACGACCATCAAATGAGTCTGGGTTGATACCTCTAAAGTCTCTTACTCTTGGGAGTGCCAAGTTGAAGAATCTGTCGAGGAATTCGTACATTCTTTCGCCACGAAGTGTAACCTTAACGCCGATTACCATGCCTTCACGGAGTTTGAAGTTAGCTACTGACTTCTTAGCCTTACAAATAACTGGCTTCTGACCAGTGATGATTGAAAGGTCGCTGATAATAGCATCTACTACCTTAGCGTTGTCCTTAGCTTCGCCACAACCTACGTTGATAACAATCTTGTCAAGCTTTGGAATCTGCATAACGCTCTTGTATTCGAATTTCTTCATGAGAGCAGGTGCTACTTCTTTGGTATACATTTCTTTAAGTCTTGCCATAAGGTTTAGCCCCCTCCTTCTTATTCAAACTGAGCGCCGCACTTCTTGCAAACGCGTACTTTTTTACCATTCTTGTCTACCGCGTGACCAACACGAGTAGCTTTGCCGCACTTAGGGCAAACAAGCTGTACCTTATCAGCATAGAGAGCACTCTCTGCCTTGATAAGTCCGCCAGCTTCGCCCATCTTGCGAGGCTTAACATGCTTTGTGATGATGTTGATACCTTCAACAATTATCTTGCCTTCAGAAGGTGCAACCTCAAGTACCTTGCCCTTCTGGCCACGGTACTTACCGTTGATAACGATAACTTCATCACCTGTTTTAACGTGAACTTTATTCATTATCAAGCACCTCCTATTAAAGTACTTCTGGAGCAAGGCTCAAGATCTTTGTGAAATCCTTTTCACGAAGCTCACGTGCTACAGGTCCAAAAATACGTGTTCCTCTTGGTGTCTTATCTTCACGGATAAGAACTGCAGCGTTTTCATCAAAACGGATGTATGTACCGTCGTCACGACGAACACCCTTCTTTGTTCTAACTACTACTGCCTTTACTACTTCGCCCTTTTTAACGCCGCCACCTGGTGTAGCCTTCTTAACTGATGCTACGATGACGTCGCCTATATTGGCATACCTCCTGCCAGTACCTCCAAGCACACGAATGCACATGATTTCTTTTGCGCCTGAATTGTCGGCAACCTTGAGGTAACTCTGTTGTTGTACCACAGTGGTTCCCTCCTTAATTACTTAGCCTTTTCGATGATTTCAACTACACGCCAATGCTTATCTTTTGAGATTGGACGAGTTTCCATGATAAGAACCTTGTCACCAACATGGCATTCGTTATTTTCATCGTGTGCTTTGATTTTTACTGTACGGTTAACGATTTTCTTGTAAAGTGGGTGCTTAACCCTGTCTTTTACTGTAACTACTACAGTCTTGTCCATCTTATCTGATGAAACGAGGCCGACCTGAGTCTTTCTAAGATTTCTTTCCATGACTTAATCCTCCTTAAACTCAAGCATCTTCGCCGTGAAGTTCGATGTCGCGCTGAATTGTCTTAATTCTTGCGATGTCCTTCTTAACGGCCTTGATGCGCATTGGGTTTTCGAGCTGATTGATAGCCTGCTGGAAACGAAGCTTAAAGAGTTCATCCTTAAGTTCAAGAAGCTTAGCATCAAGCTCAGCGGCGGACAGTTTCTTAAGTTCTGATGCTTTCATTACTGCTCACCGTCCTCTTTCTTTACAAATTTACATTTAATTGGGAGCTTGTTAGATGCAAGACGCATAGCCTCACGAGCAAGTTCTTCATCAACGCCTGCGATTTCGAACATAACTCTGCCTGGCTTAACTACTGCTACCCAATATTCTGGGGAACCTTTACCTGAACCCATTCGAGTTTCAGCTGGCTTTTCTGTGATTGGCTTGTCTGGGAAAATCTTGATCCAAACCTGGCCACCACGCTTAATGTAACGTGTCATAGCAATACGGGCTGCTTCTATCTGGTTAGCTGTGATCCATGCTGGCTCTAAAGCCACAAGACCATAATCACCATAAGTTACTGTATTGCCACGAGTTGCTTTACCAGTAAGACGGCCTCTCTGCTGTCTTCTGTATTTAACTCTCTTTGGCATTAACATTACTTAGCTCCCCCTTCCTTCTTAGATGTCTTACGTGTATCGTGAAGTACTTCACCCTTGTAGATCCATACCTTAACACCGATACGACCATAAGTTGTATCTGCCTCAGCAAAACCGTAGTCAATGTCTGCACGGATTGTCTGAAGTGGAATAGTACCTTCCTTGTAGCTCTCTGAACGAGCAATTTCTGCGCCACCAAGACGACCAGAAACCTGAGCCTTGATACCCTTAGCGCCAAGTCTCATTGTTCTACCGATAGCGAGCTTAAGAGCACGACGGTAAGAAACACGCTTCTCAAGCTGTGCAGCGATTGACTCTGCAACGAGCTGAGCGTCAAGGTCTGGCTGCTTGATCTCGATGATGTTCAAAGAAACCTCTTTACCGAGCTTCTTTTCACATTCAGCCTTAAGCTTTTCGATCTCAGCGCCGCCACGGCCGATTACCATACCTGGCTTTGCGCAGTGGATATTGATGCGAACGCGCTTTGCGTCACGCTCAATTTCTACCTTTGGCACACCAGCAGAAGCGAGTGACTTGAGAAGGTACTCTCTGATTTCATAGTCTTCGTGGAGAGTGTCTGCGAACTGGCTCTTGTTAGCATACCAGCGAGACTCCCAGTCCTTAATTACGCCAACTCTAAGACCAGTTGGATTAACTTTCTGTCCCATGTTTTACCTCCTCCTCTTATTCTGCTTCCTTAAGTTTAAGGGTGATGTGCGATGTCTTCTTATTAATTCTGTATGCACGACCCTTAGACATAGGTCTAATACGCTTGAGTGTAGGACCCTGATCAACAGATGCATAAGAAACGTAAAGTTTGCTTACATCCATGTCCTTCTGCTCTGCGTTTGCGATTGCTGACTTTAATAACTTAACAAGAACCTCACTTGCAGATTTTGGTGTGTTCTTGAGAATAGCCATTGCTTTATCAGCTGGTTGATTTCTAATAAGATCAAGTACAATCTTAACCTTACGAGGTGCGATTCTAACGAATGTTACCTTAGCTGTTGCTTCCATTTAAAACACTCCTTCCTGCATTATTTACCGGTCTTTGAACCAGCATGTCCTTTAAATGTTCTTGTTGGTGCGAACTCACCAAGCTTGTGGCCTACCATATCTTCAGTAACGTATACTGGAACGTGCTTACGTCCATCGTGAACTGCGAAAGTATGACCAACGAACTGTGGGAATATTGTTGAAGAACGGCTCCATGTTTTAAGTACGATCTTCTCGCCACTTTCGTTCATCTTTTCAACGCGTGCGAGGAGCTTTTCTTGTACGTATGGGCCCTTTTTAAGACTTCTGCTCATTATTCATAACTCCTTTCACAATTACTTTCCGTTACGACGTCTTACGATCATCTTATTGGAAGCCTTTTTCTTATTACGTGTCTTATAACCAAGAGCTGGCTTACCCCAAGGAGTAACAGGACCTGGACGACCGATTGGTGACTTACCTTCACCACCACCGTGTGGGTGGTCGTTAGGGTTCATTACTGAACCACGAACTGTTGGACGGATACCGAGATGACGTGTACGACCAGCCTTACCGATCTTAACGTTCTCGTGGTCTGTGTTACTTACCTGGCCGATTGTAGCCATGCAGTTGATTGGAACGTTGCGAAGTTCGCCTGATGGCAAACGAAGGAGTGCATAAGCACCTTCCTTAGCCATAAGCTGAGCTGCGTTACCAGCTGCACGAGCGAGCTGAGCGCCGCGACCTGGATAAAGCTCAACGTTGTGGATAAATGTACCAGTTGGGATATTTGCAAGTGGGAGAGCGTTGCCTGGCTTGATATCAGCATCAGGACCTGCTACTACCTTATCGCCAACCTTAAGACCTACAGGAGCGATGATGTATGCCTTCTCGCCATCCTCATACTGAATAAGAGCAATATGAGCTGAACGGTTTGGATCGTACTCAAGTGTGAGTACTGTTGCTGGCATATCAAACTTCTGTCTCTTGAAGTCGATGATTCTGTACTTTCTACGGTTTCCGCCACCGCGGTGACGAACTGTGATTCTACCATAACTGTTGCGGCCTGCATTCTTGTTAAGAGGAGCAAGTAAGCTTCTCTCTGGTGCAACCTTTGACAGTTCGGAGTAATCTGTAACGGACATGTTTCTTGTACCGTTAGTCATTGGCTTTATGTATCTAATTGCCACTTTGATTTCCTCCTTTTCGATTACATCATACCGTCGAAGAACTCAATTGTCTTTGAGTCTTCTGTGAGTGTTACGATTGCCTTCTTCCAAGAAGCTGTGTAACCCTCAAAACGGCCCTGACGGCGAAGCTTGCCGCGAACTGATATTGTGTTTACCTTTGCTACTTTAACGTCGAAGAGCTCTTCAACTGCTTTAGCAATTTCGATCTTGTTAGCATCCTTGGCTACTTTGAATGTGTACTTCTTGTAAGCCTGGTTTTCCATTGATGCTTCTGTGATGATTGGTTTGAGGATAATATCCTGTGCTAACTTACTCATGCATATACCTCCTCAAGCTTTTCAACTGCTGCCTTTGCGATTACAACCTTGTTGCAATTAACGAGATCATAAACGTTGATAGCATTTACTGGTGAAACCTTAACGCCCTTGATGTTACGAGCACTCTTGTAGATGATGTCATCAGCGCCATCTGTGATAACGAGTGTCTTCTTAGCACCGCTTACTGCGTCAAGAATCTTAACCATTTCCTTTGTCTTGATTTCCTTGAGCTTAAGCTCATCAACAACAACGAATTCCTCGTTTGCTACTTTGTCTGAAAGAGCAGAGAACATAGCGAGCTTTCTAACCTTCTTGTTGATTGAGAAACCATATGAACGTGGCTTTGGACCAAAAGCGATACCACCGTGTGTCCACTGTGGAGCTCTTGTTGAACCCTGGCGAGCACGACCTGTGCCCTTCTGTCTCCATGGCTTCTTGCCACCACCGCTAACCTCAGAGCGTGTCTTGGTTGACTGTGTGCCCTGACGCTGGTTAGCCAAATAATTAACTACTACAAGATGAACTGCTGACATGTTTGGAACAATACCAAAGATGTTTTCGTTCAAGTCCATAGTACCAACCTTTTTGCCGGTTGTATTAAGTACTGATACCTGTGGCATTCTAGTCTACCTCCTTACGCTTTCTTAATGCTGTTCTTCAAAACAACGATTCCGCCCTTAGGACCTGGAATAGCGCCCTTGATAGCGATGAGGTTGTTTTCAGCATCTACTTTAACGATGTCTAAGTTTTGGATTGTAACTCTCTCTGCACCTAAGTGACCAGCGAGTTTCTTTCCCTTGAAAACTCTTGATGGGTCAGAGCAAGCACCGAGTGAACCGGCATGTCTTACTACAGGACCTGAACCGTGAGTTTCTTTAAGTCTACCGAAGTTCCAACGCTTAATTGCGCCAGCGGTTCCTTTACCTTTGCTTGTACCAACAACATCTACTCTGTCGCCAACCTCAAATGTGTCAGCCTTTAAGATGTCGCCTACGTTAAGTGCAGCACAGTCATCAAGGCGGAATTCCTTGAGAACCTTCTTTGGTGCTACATCAGCCTTTGCAAAATGACCCTGCATTGGCTTGTTTACTCTCTGTACCTTAACATCACCGAAGCCAAGCTGAATTGCATCATAACCATCATTTTCAACTGTCTTCTTCTGTGTTACAGCACATGGACCTGCTTCGATTACTGTTACAGGAACAACGTTTCCCTTTTCATCGAAGAGCTGTGTCATACCGATTTTCTTTCCGATAAGACCTTTTTGCATGATATTTTCCTCCTTTAGTTATTGGTTGGCGTTTCCACCAACATGACTCTTACAGGGTTTGATCTGCCAAGCGATTAAAGCTTGATTTCGATCTCTACACCTGCAGGAAGCTCAAGACCTGTGAGAGCTTCAACAGTTTTGTTTGAAGGTCTCAATATGTCGATGAGTCTCTTGTGTGTGCGCTGCTCAAACTGTTCACGGCTGTCCTTGTACTTATGAACAGCACGAAGGATTGTAACTACTTCCTTCTCTGTTGGAAGTGGAACTGGACCAGAAACCTTAGCGCCTGTGCGCTTTGCTGTTTCAACAATCTTCTCTGCTGCTGCATCTACAAGATTGTGGTCATAACCCTTAAGTCTGATTCTGATTTTTTCTTTTACTGCCATTTTTATTCCTCCATTAAAATACACACCGCCGGGCGTTTCCTCATTCACTAATTAAAAAACCTGAGAAAACAAAGTTATCCCGGTTGGCAAAACGGCATATTGTTTCGCCCGGTTTAAAATCGGACATACTCCGCGGAAATTCCCTACCTTGGAGGTAGCCACCTCCCGCATCAACGCATATCTACGTGCAAAAGGGCACAGTAATCCCTTCTCGCGCGCCTCAATATATTACCACGCGCATTATAATAATGCAACAATTATTTCAAAAAATTTTCGTCAGTTTTCTACAAAGGTTTAACCTGATCTTTGTTAAACACAACATATAGTTAAAACTGCCCAAAACCGCCACCAAATGGCATATATTGTAGATGAAAAGTTTACAATTTGTTTATATTTGCACCTTTTTCAACTAAATTCTTGCAAACCCTCCCGCGCGCGTATATTATAAATGGTATATAAGAAATGTCAATGGAGGACAAAAAATGAGCTCACCTCTAGCCGATCGTCTTCGCCCAACAAATTTGGACGAAATGGTAGGACAAGAACACCTTTTAGGGCCAGGCAAGGCCCTTAGAAATATCATCGAATCCGGTGAAATTCCAAACTTAATATTCTATGGACCATCAGGCATAGGAAAGACAACGCTTGCGAGCATTATTGCAAAGCAAACTAACAAACGTCTCTATAAGCTCAATGCAACTAATGCATCTGTAAATGACATCAAGGATATTATCGCAGATGTCGATACACTTATGACGCCTAATGGTATCCTTTTATACCTTGATGAGATTCAGTATTTTAATAAGAAGCAGCAACAGTCACTCCTTGAATTTTTGGAGAGTGGCAAGATTACTATGATTGCTTCCACCACAGAGAACCCATATTTTTATGTATACAATGCTGTAATCAGCCGTTGCTCTGTGTTTGAGTTTAAATCAGTGACGCCGGCCGAGATTGAGAAGGCCGTTCTTCGCGCTTTTTCAATATTGAGCGAAGAGAACGGCGTCGAGTATGATATCGAGGACGGTCTAACACTCGACATCGCGACCAGCGCTGGCGGCGACGTGCGCAAGGCGATCAATACAGTGGAACTTATTGGCCTTGCGGCACTAAATGGCAAGGTAACGAAGGATCTCGTTACCGACATCACAGGCCACAGCGCTATGCGCTATGATCGCGCAGGCGATGACCACTATGACATCCTTTCTGCTTACCAAAAGTCAATGCGTGGCTCGGACCCTGACGCTGCGCTCCACTATCTTGCACGACTTTTGGAAGCAGGAGATTTGATATCGGCTGTCCGCCGCCTGCTCGTCTGCGCATGCGAGGACGTTGGCCTTGCATATCCTCAAATTATTCCTATTGTAAAATCAGCATGCGACATCGCGCTCCAAGTTGGATTGCCAGAAGCTCAGATTCCACTTGCTGACGCAGTCATCCTTGTTGCCACAAGTCCCAAGTCAAACTCTGGCGTCTGTGCAATCGAAGCTGCGATGGCTGACATCCAAAGTGGCAACTTTGGCGCCATCCCTCGCACACTTCAAAACAAACACTTTGATGGAGAGGATCAGGCAGTCAAAGGTCAGTTCTATCAATACCCACACGACTATCCAAATCACTGGCTAAAGCAACAATATCTTCCTGATGCAATCAAAGATACAACATACTATGAGTTCGGTGACAACAAGATAGAGCAAGCAACCAAAGCTTATTGGGACAATATCAAAAAATAAACTACATTTTATCGGTATTTGTTTGTTTAAATGCGTGAAACTAATATATATTCATTTATTTTTCTAATACAGAAAAATATTCACTTTGACATTTTTTGTCAAAAGTATTATCACGCTTTACCATACGAAATCAAATCGGATATATGTTCATAAACCACGTACCTAGGTTATTTCACAAAAACCCACTCCTACGTGGTTTTAGACTTGTCAAGGGGTTTTTGACAAATTTTTTTGGAGCAAAAACGGCGAATTATACTAACTGTAATATAAAAACACCCCTAAATTGTTCAAAACTCGGTGGAATTTGCGGAAATAAAAATTTTATATAACGTAGTAATAGGCTTTTGAGCACATTTTGACAACTTTGCGGATAAATTTGGGGTTGACAATTAATGTGATTACGAAACGTTAAAAAGTCTTTACCACTAAAAAAATAAATAGCAAATTGCACGAAAAACTACGATTTTTTTGGAAGTATAAAATGCACAAAAGGAAGGTCAAAACGTGGGCAAATTTTTTACACTCGAAAACAACAACTGTAACTTGACAGTAAAAAATATTCATTGTTTATCCCTGGATTTAACGCTGGATTGTGGCCAATCTTTCCGTTGGCAGAAGAATGCTGCCGGTCACTGGTGCGCAGTTGTCAGCGGAATCAAGGATGGCAGGCGGATATTTAAATTCGGTGAACTCTCACAGGACCCAAATACTGGGCACATCACCTTTTATAATTGCAGCGTAGATGAATTCTACAAGTTTTGGGTTCCATATTTCGATCTTGAACGCAACTACGACACCATTCTCGATTCATACAAAGCATCAAATGACAAAAGCCTGAATGCTGCTATAGATAAATATTATGGTATAAGAATAACCAATCAAGATCCTTGGGAGACACTCTGTTCCTTTATCATCTCGCAAAACAACAATATTCCGCGAATAAAAGGAATAATTGAGCGCCTCTGTGAGACTTATGGAGAGAGAGTAAGGCTTGTGCCTGTTGTGGACGAGAACGGTCTTGAATACAACAAAGAGTTCTTCACCTTCCCAAGTGCACAAGACCTCGCAAAGCTAAGCGAAGACGACCTTGCGCCGATTAGGGCAGGTTTTAGAAACAAATATATAATTGATGCCGCAAGGAAAGTGGCATCAGGCGAACTAGACCTTGAGAAATTAAAAAAGCTCCCGCTAGATGAAGCGGAAGCAGAGCTATTAAAAATTACAGGTGTTGGGCCAAAGGTTGCACAGTGTGCTCTCCTCTATGGTTGTGATCAAATCGACGCCTTCCCAGTTGACACATGGGTTAAAAAGATAATGGAAGAACTCTATCCAAATGGACTACCAGAATGCACGGTGGGCACAAGAGGAATTGCTCAACAGTATTTATTCCATTGGAGAAGAAATATATAGTTTGAAGAATAAAAAAAGAGATGGCAAAATGCCATCTCTTTTTTGGTGACCCGGACGAGATTTGAACTCGTGTTACCGCCGTGAAAGGGCGGTGTCTTGACCACTTGACCACCGGGCCATAATGGGACCGCTATTGCAGTCCCGTACGCTGGTAGCGGGAGTAGGATTCGAACCAACGACACCCCGGGTATGAACCGAGTGCTCTAGCCAACTGAGCTATCCCGCCATTTGTAAAGCGCGAAAGTTATTATAACGTACAGAATATAAGTTGTCAACAACTTTTTCCGCGCTCTAAAGCCTACTACAGTAAGATTTTTCTTAAATCCTCTACCGTCGTTGCAATGTAGTCTGCATTATGATCCTCAAACTCCTCGCGATGACCAAAGCCATACTCTATACCAATTGATGTAACGCCAACCTCATTGGCGCCATCAATATCATAGAATCGGTCTCCTATCATTGCGACACGCTTTGATGGCTCAACACCAAGGCGCTCGCAAGCAGTTCTAACAAGATATGCCTTGTTCGCTTCATGGTTTTTAAGCTCTGGGCCAACTACTTCTTCTATGTGCTTATCAGCACCAATTTCATGAACTCCTATTTCAAGGAAAACGAGTGGCTTTGATGATGCTATAGCAAGTTTAACACCAGCATCTTTTAAATCAGCTGCAAGTTCTAAAATGCCATCATATGCCTTGAGTTCATGCACACCTCTGTCAGCATAATATACTCTATAAGTATCAACTATATCATTCGCAAGTTCTGGCGATACACCATACATGCTCTCAAATGTTATGTAAAGAGGAGGCCCTAAAAACTCATTGAGCCTCTCCTCATATATTGGCATTTTATATTCACTCAGTGCATACCTAACCGCATTGCGAACCCCTTCGCCCGTATCGGCTACAGTACCATCAAAATCAAAAATTACTGCATCAAATTTCATGTGTTTATCCCCTCTTTGGTTTGCTTGTAAATTATACACGAATTTGCTATAATCGGCAATGGTGATAATATGAACATCTCGAAAAACCGAATCGCTCTTCTCGACGAAATTCGAGGTTTCTGTGTACTCTGCATGATATTCTATCATGCATTTATTTTCATGTATGAGCAGTACGATGTTCAGTTTGGATATGACGCTTACACGTTCTTCCTTCCTGTCCAACCTTACGTCTCTTGCATGTTCCTTTTTATATGCGGAATCTGTTGCAGACTTTCACACAGCAACCTAAAACGAGGATTGAAGCTTTCTATATTTGCACTAGGACTCAACTTTGTCTCAATTATCCTACTTCCTAAAATGGGCTTTGTAGATTGCGAGATATGGTGGGGCGTGCTTGACTTCTTTATGGTATGCATACTCCTCTATGCGCTGCTTGAGAAGCCTATTATCTCAAAGATCCCAGCATGGCTTGGATGTCTTATTTCAATTGCGCTTCTTTGGCTGTTTAGAGAATGGGAGCAATATGGCACAATCTCAGTCTGGGGCGACATCGTATGGCAGGTACCAGATACCATCTATGAACAAAAATGGATATTCCCATTTGGTCTCCAACCTAACGGCTTCTTCTCAGCGGATTACTTCCCACTCATTCCATATGGCTTTGTCTTTTCACTTGGCACATATGTGGGCGTTTGGGTGCACGACGGCAAACTGCCAAGCTTTGCCTATCCAGTACATTCAAAAGCACTTATGTGGCTTGGTCAGAAATGCTTCCTTATCTACCTTTTAGAACTACCAATTCTCTTTGTACTCTTTGAATTTATCAAATGGGTACTCGGGGTCTTATAATCGGTGACTTATATGACTAAAAAAGAAAGAGCCATTAGGGCCGTTGAGGCACTGAAAGCGGAATATCCAGATGCCGAATGCTCGCTTGTTGCAAGTGACCCATTCCAACTCCTTGTTGCTACAAGGCTGTCTGCGCAGTGCACAGATGCAAGAGTTAACCTTGTAACTCCCGCACTCTTTGAAAAATACAAAACAATTGATGATTTCGCAAATGCGGAGCTCTCAGATGTTGAGGAACTCATTCGCACATGTGGCTTCTATCATGACAAGGCTAAAAGCATAATTGGCATGGCAAAAGGCGTGCTAGAAAACTTTGACGGCAAAGTGCCAGACACCATTGAAGACCTAATTACACTTCCTGGCGTTGGTCGTAAAACAGCCAACTTGATTGTTGGCGACGTCTACAAAAAGCCAGCCGTAGTGGTGGACACCCACCTTATTCGAATCACAAACCTCTTAGGCCTTGTTGATTCAAAAGATCAAAAAACAATAGAATTTGAGCTTAAAAAGATTTTGCCACCAGAAGAATCAAATGACTTTTGCCACCGCATTGTAATGCACGGCCGTGCAGTATGCGTCGCGCGCCGTCCACAATGCGACAAGTGTTGCATGAAGGATTTCTGCAAAAGCGCAAAATAGGATAAAGACAAGAGGCAGTTCGCAACGAACTGCCTCTTTTTTATCCATTATCAGTGACAACTGTCGTGCTCGCCACAGCAATCATGCTCACCACAAGAGTGGTCATGATTATGATCCTCGCACACCTTGTCGTTATCAAAATCAAGTGTGCCTGCAATGAGGGCAGCGATTGCATCATCTGTCTTGCCAGATACGCCTGCATATACCTTGATGCCAATTTCTGCAAGTGCATCACGTGCACCCTGGCCCATTCCGCCACAGATAAGCTCATCCACTTTAAACATAGAAAGGAAACCTGCAAGTGCGCTGTGTCCACCGCCATTGACTGGAACTAAATGAGCGCCCACAACCTGTCCGTCCTCTATATCATAGAGTTTAAAGTGTGTTGAGTGTCCAAAGTGCTGAAATACTTCGCCGCCTTTGTAAGTTACTGCTACTCTCACTATTGTCTCCTCCTTATATTGTCTCAACCTTGATAAGGTTAGTGTTTCCTGACTGAGTTGATGTGCCGCCTGTGATAACTACCAAATCACCTGGCTCTAAATCAAACTGTTCTTTTATCTTCATCTTGGCTGTATAGAACATAACATCAGTTGACTCATATACATCGACGAGCGCTGGCGTTACACCCCATGACAGTGCAAGTTTATAATACGTCTTGATATCAGTTGTAAGTCCCAAGATATCAACCGTTGGCCTAAAGCGTGAAACCATTCTGGCAGTTGTGCCCGAGTGTGTGCAAACAGCAATTGCCTTTGCACTTATATCAATTGCCATGCCTACTGTGGAGTGGCTTATCGCATCAGCTGTGTTCTTTATGTTGAACTCATTGTTGCCAAAATAAAGGCTCTCATAGTTGATATTCTCCTCTGTGCGCTCAGCTATTTTAGACATAGTCTCAACACACAAAACTGGATATGCGCCAGATGCTGTCTCGCCAGAGAGCATAATGGCGCTTGAACCGTCATAGACGGCGTTTGCGACGTCAGAGATTTCGGCACGCGTTGGGCGTGGATTCTTTATCATGGACTCAAGCATTTCAGTCGCTGTGATTACACGCTTGCCGAGCAAACGGCAGCTTGTAATAAGCTTCTTTTGAACTGCTGGGAGTTCCTCAAAAGGAATCTCCACGCCCATGTCGCCACGGCCAATCATTATGCCGTCGCACTCTTCACAGATTTCTTTGATATTATCAATGCCTGACTGGTTTTCAATCTTGGCAATGATATTGTCTGTTGGAGTATAGCCAATGCTGGCCATATATTCCTTGAGATCAACAAGGTCCTGTTTGCTTGATACAAATGAGCAAGCAAAAAAGTCAACATCGTTCTCAACACCGAATTTAATATCTTCCTTGTCTGCATCAGACAAAAATTCCTGCTTTAATACTTTGCCAGGAAAACTCATTGACTTTCTGTTTGAAAGTTCACCGCCAACAACTGTTTTACAAATAATGTCTTGACCATAAATTTCAGTAACTTCAAACTTTAAAAGTCCATTGTTTAACAGGATTGTATCGCCAGTTTCCAAATCCTCATGGAGCCTATTATAACTTACAGATACAATCTCTTGATTTCCAACTACATCACGTGTAGTAAACTTAAAAACATCGCCGTCGTTTAACACGACTTTGCCGTTTTCAAAAGTCTTGATACGATATTCTGGTCCCTTTGTATCAATCAAGATTGCAATTGGGAGACCAAGTTCCTCTCGAACTTCCTTAATCTTATTAATCTTATCTAGGTGCTCTTCGTGTGTACCGTGAGAAAAATTTAGTCTTGCTACATTCATGCCGGCTTTTGCAAGAGCAATCAAAGTTTCTTTACTATCGCTTGCTGGACCAATTGTGCAGACAATCTTAGTCTTTCTCATGTTAAGCCTCCTTAAATGCTAATACCTAAAAATTCAATCAAAATACCGAATACTACACCTGCGCCATAGAGTATAGCTATAATCTGGGCGCTTTTCTTTTTATCCTCATTCATGCGGATGAGGATAGCAATACCAATGCCCGCTCCAACAAGAAGACCACTCATCATAGCACCAAAAGAGAGGGCGCCCTCCAAATAAAGTTGAGTGATAACAACAGATGCTGCGCAATTAGGGATAAGTCCAATGAGACCTGCAACAAGTTCACCAATAACAGGCTTATTAGTAATAAAATTGCCAAGTGCTTCCGCACCTACAAACTCAATAACAAATCCAAGTGCCAAAGACACAAGGAAGATAAATCCTGTAATTTGAAGTGTATGGTGAAGAGCAGACTTTAAAATGCCCTCCTCCTCACAGTTGCAGTGATCGTGCTCACAGATGTGATGAATATCAATATCACGGTTCTTGCTCTTGCTGAAATAACGAATTGCAAAATCAAGCGCAAAGCCAACAGCAAGACCAATTATTACCTTCATAGCAAGTATCTTTAAGATATCACCCACAGGCACTTGCTCTGATATAAAGATAGGAAGCATCTCATCAGAAGTAGAAAGGTATACTGCCATAAGCGTGCCGACAGTAATTACTCGGCCCGCATAGAGGTTCGATGCTGCAGCGGAGAATCCGCACTGTGGCACAGCACCTAGCAGTGCTCCAACTGCTGGGCCAAAGCTACCAGCTTTGGCTATTCTCTCCTTTGCCTTCTCACCTGCCTTATGCTCAACATATTCCATCAAGAGATATGTTAAAAACAGGAACGGTACAAGTTTTAAAGTATCCTTGCACACATCAATTAAAATGTCGATTATAAGTTCTTTCATTTGTTAAATCCTTTGCTAGTTGTCTCGTGGTTGATTTTTTCTCTGGAAAAGAACAGCCCATACTGTCCAAACAAGACTTATACCAATTGCGATTGCGAGCGCATATTGAATAGTAAGTCGTGCGAAGTACCAAGCCTGCGTCAAATCCCTCTGTACCAAACTGCTCATTGTGTAATAAAGAGCAGAACCTGGAATCAAAGGAATAACCGATGGAATAAGAAGCACTGTTGCGGGTGTCTTTTGCAGTTTTGCTAAAATTTCTGCATAGAGAGTACAAAATACAGTTGCTATCAATGCCGATGCAAAAATATTCTCTGTGTATTTCAATGCAAGAAGATAAATCCCCCAAACAAGCGCACCACCAATTGTAGCAAGTGGAAGGTGCTCTGGCCTAAGCCTATAAAGGAGCGCAAATCCAAGCGAACCGAGCGCTGCCATAACAATTTGAATAATAGTTTCTGTCATACGCTCACCACACAATCCAAAATGCCAAAATGAAGCCCGCAGCAATTGCTCCAGCCCACATTATGGTCTCAACAATACGCATTGTACCAGACACCGTATCCCCAACAAGGATATCTCTTATGGCATTGGTCATTGCAACTCCTGGGATAAGCAACATGATGTCACCTATCATAATTTTGTCTAAGTTAACGCCTGGAATAAATCTCGCAACAAGACATACTCCAAGGCCAATAACAAAAGAACTAACTATGTTGTAAACAATAGGGTTTGGTGCAAGTGAAGATAATTCCCTCTGGAAATAGCAAATTAGAAGTCCAAAGAGGGCAGCGATTATTCCATCAACTACATTGCCACCAAAGAAAATAGCAAATGCACCTGCGGCAAGAGCGCTACCTATATACATACGGATAGGCTTGGTCGTTGGACGAATTGCTTTTTCATATTCCTCACGTAACACTTCAACAGACATATTATCACTACAAAAATGTCTGCTTACATTATTAATACGAGAGAGTTTTCTAAAGTCAGTGCTAAAATTAGAATTTAATCGTCTTGTCAAAGTAATACTGTTACCTTCAGAAAGTTCCATTGTTACAACAATAGATGTCGTAATTACAAAAACATTCATATTGCTTGCACCGTAGGCAAATCCCATTCGAGAAATAGTATCCTCTACACGGTTAACCTCAGCGCCACACGCCATAAGTGATTCACCCATTTCAAGGGCTACTGTCAAAAATTCGTATGCATCCGCTCTGCTTCTGTCCACTCTCTCACCACCTTTTATATAATAATACCTTTAATCTATAAAATAGAGCATAGGAATATTAACACGTTTACAATGCAATGTAAAGCGTTTTATATACAAAAGGCGAAAGATGCGACTGACGAATCAATCGCACCTTCCGCTTTTTCATTCTATCTCCCTGAAATAATTCAACAAAGATTATTCTTCATCAGACTTATAAGCTTCGATTACCTTCTGGGCTACTTCATTTGGACACTCGTCATAGCGAGCAAATTCCTGTGTGAATGATCCCCTGCCCTTAGTTGTTGAACGAAGTACTGTTGGGAAGTCTGAGAGTTCTGCCTCTGGAGCCTCAGCAACGAGTTGCTGCATACCAGGCTTGCCAGCTGCTGGTTCCATACCAAGTACACGACCACGACGCTTTGTAAGGTCGCCCATGATGTCACCCATGTTGTCGTCTGGAACAAGAACATTAAGGCTTACTACTGGCTCAAGGATTACTGGGCTTGCCTTTGGAATACCATCCTTATAAGCAAGAGAAGCTGCTGTCTTGAATGACATTTCTGATGAGTCTACTGGGTGGTAAGAACCATCATAAAGAGTAGCCTTAAGTCCTACCATTGGGAAGCCAGCGAGTACGCCGTGCTCGATAGAATCCTGAAGTCCCTTTTCAACTGCTGGGAAGAAGTTCTTTGGAACTGAACCGCCGAATACTTCCTCTGCGAATACAAGACCTGGCTCATCGCATGGTTCGAAACGAATCCATACATCACCAAACTGGCCATGTCCACCAGACTGCTTCTTGTAACGACCCTGAACTTCTACTGTCTTCTTGATAGCCTCACGATAAGCTACCTTTGGAGCCTTGAGTTCAACGTCTACACCAAACTTAGCCTTAAGTTTGCCGATAATAACGTTAATATGCTGCTCACCAAGACCCTTAAGAACCTGCTCTTTTGTCTCGGTGTTTGTACCAAATGTGATTGTTGGGTCCTCGTCCATAAGCTTGATGAGACCCTGAGCAATCTTTTCTTCCTCACCCTTCTTGGTTGCATAAACTGCCATTGGCATGCAAGGTGTTGGAAGGTTAAGTCCCTTAAGAGTTAATGGCTTCTTCTCTGATGAGATTGTGTCACCAGTCTTAAGACCGTCAAGCTTTGTAAGGATAGCGATATCACCAGCTGTGATAGATGTGCCATCTTCCTGCTTGCCACCGTGTGGATAGAGGATCTTGCCGAAACGCTCTGTCTTACCTGTGCGAGCATTATAGATAGGTGTGTCACCCTTAATCTCGCCAGATACAACTTTAACGTATGAAAGCTTACCTACGAATGGGTCAGCGATTGTCTTAAAGCAGATAGCAGCAAGTGGGCCTGCTGGATCACACTTTAATGCTACTTCGTTCTCGTCAGCATCCAAAGCGATTTCGCCTGTCTTAGCTGCTGCTGCAGGAAGAAGATTTACAATACCTGAAAGAAGGAGGTCAACACCCTCAAGTGTCAAACCTGAGCATGCAAATACAGGATAGATGTCACCATTTGTAACACCATCAAGAAGGCCCTGCTGAACCTCTTGCTCTGTGAATGCTTCGCCCTCAAAGAACTTCTCCATAAGTTCCTCTGATGCGCCTGCTACTGACTCGTTAAACATGTCGCGCATAGCGTCAAGCTTTGCGCTTGATGGCATTGCAATTTCAGTTGCCTTGCCATTTGCATATGTGAAAGCCTTGTTCTGACCAAAGTCAACAAGAGCCTTGATTTTTCCGTCTTCAATGTATGGAACTACTACTGGGCAAAGCTTTGTTCCGTGGATTGCCTGAAGTTCCTCAAAAAGATCACCAAAGTTCGCATTTTCAGCGTCTGTCTTGTTGATTACGAACATTGTTGAAAGATTGCGTGCCTGAGCTGCTTCAAAAGCCTTCTCAGCGCCTACATCGTACTTTGCTTTTTCTGCATCAGTTACGATAACCATACAGCCAGCAGCACGAGCTGCTTCTGATAAACCACCTGCGAAGTCAAAAAGACCCGGAGTGTCGATAATGTTGAGTTTAATGTTTTTCCAATCGAGGCTAGCAACAGCACTCATAAGGGAAGCGCCACGCTTCTTTTCTTCTGCATCGAAATCCATTACGGTGGTTCCGTCTGCTACCTTACCAAGTCTGTCAGTTGCTCCGGCCACATAGAGCATTGCCTCACAAAGAGATGTCTTACCGCGTCCTGCGTGGCCAGCTACCGCAATATTTCGGATATTGCTTGAACTATAAGTTTTCATAATGATCCTCCTTTATGTAAATCCATACAAATTCCGCATAAATATAGTAAAAATAGTTTAGCATAATATATAAGGTGTTTGCAACGATTTGAAAGAATCAAAGGATAGAAAATAAAGCCAACTTTTTGTGTACATCTTATATTTTTACGCTGCTCATTAAACTACATAAATCTGTTTGAAACTTTTTTATGTACATTTGGACACTTTCGTTGACATATCCATTAAATAGGTCTAAAATATAACCACCTTTATTTTGGAAATAATTTTATAAGGAGATTGTTCATATGAAAATTTGTATGATCGGCGGCACAGGCCTCCTTGGTGCTGAAGCTGCAAAAGTTATGATCGCTCAGGGTCATCAAGTATCTACACTTGCTCTTCCTCCTCTTCCAGAGGGAGCTCCAATCCCAGAAGAGATGGAAATCATCTTCCAGGATATCAACAAGTGGTCAGATGCTGACATCGAAAAGTGGCTTAAGGGTGCTGACGCATTCGTATTCGCAGCAGGCGTTGACGAGCGTGTAGAAATGGAAGCTCCTGTACTTCCTAAGTACCACAAGTTCAACATCGCTCCTCTTGAGAGAATCTTCCCAATCTGTAAGAAGGCTGGCGTAAAGCACGCTACAGTACTCGGTTCTTACTTCGCTTACTGGGCAAAGATGCATCCAGAGAAGCCAGACTATCGTAGCGATAGAAACCCATACATCCAGTCACGTCTTGCTCAGGAGCAGTTCTGCAAGGATTCTTGCGACGAGAACTTCTCAGTTGACGTACTTGAACTTCCATACATCTTCGGCACACAGCCAGGCCGTCGTCCAGTATGGACAATCCTCATCGACAAGATTAAGATGATGGATAAGTGGCCATTCACAATGTACCCATGGGGCGGCACAGCTATGCTTACATGCCGTCAGGTTGGTGAGTGCATCTGTGGTTCAGCTACACGTCAGTCAAAGGGTTACGAAGCACTTCCATGCGCTTGCTACAACATGAAGTGGGGTCCATTCCTCAAGATCGTTTACAACGCACGTGGCATGGGCGCTAACCGTCCAATCCTCTATGTACCACCTGTAGCAATGAAGCTCGGTCTCTTCGGTATCCTTAGAGATTACAAGAAGCGCAACATCGAGTCTGGTACATCACTCTTCACAACAGCTGATCTTATGGGCGATGACATCTTCATCGACACAGGTATCGCTGAGTCTCTTGGTGCTACACCAGATGACATCGAATCTGCTATCTTCGATTCAATCAAGCTTTCAGTAGCTGCTGTTGAAGGTACTGCTAACCTTCTTGGTATGAAGGGTGAATAATTAGAAATCTAATTAATCGCGAAACAAAAGGCCCGCTCTTTTCGAGCGGGCTTTAACTTTTTGCTTTATTCTGCTTTTTCCTCGCGATGTGTTACGGCGATTCCAAGCTCCTCAAGCTGAGCGTTATCAACGCTGCTTGGGCAAGATGTCATAGGTTCTATGGCATCTTTGTTCTTTGGATAAGCGATAACATCGCGAAGTGTCTCGAGGCGAAGCATCTGCATAATGAGTCTATCGAGGCCAAGTCCCATACCACCGTGAGGTGGTGGGCCAAACTTGAAGGCATCGAGAAGATATCCAAACTTCTGCTGAGCCTCTTCTTTAGTAAGACCAAGAAGGTCAAATATGCGTGATTGGAGTTCTGGATCCGTAATACGGATAGAACCAGAAGCAAGCTCAACACCATTGAGTACAAGGTCGTAACACTTAGCGCGAACCTTTGCTTTGTCGGACTCGAGGTACTCGAGGCAATCATCCATAGGTGCTGTAAACGGATGGTGCATAGCAACAAATGTCTCAAGGTCCTCATCCCACTCGAAGAACGGGAATTCTGTGATCCAAAGGAGGTTGTACTTGTCCTGTGGGATAACATCAAGCTTCTTTGCAGCCTCTTGGCGGATAGCACCAAGAATGCTTAAAACATGGGAATTGTTAGTATCGCCAATGATAAATACTACATCGCCCTTTTCTGTATTACCAGCCTTTAAGATGGCATCCATCTTTTCCTCTGAAATAAACTTGCCAAAGGATGAGCTAATGCCGTCATCTGTCCAGCGGACCCATGCAAGGCCCTTGGCACCGATGCCCTTTGCCATTTCTGTGAGCTTGTCTATCTCTTTACGAGAATACACTGCTGATGCGTTCTTTGCGGTGATTGCGCGTACGCTACCACCACCAGCAATTGCTGATTCAAATACACCAAAGCCACAGTCCTTTACGATATCAGAAAGGTCATAAAGCTCCATGCCATAGCGTGTGTCCGGCTTATCTGAACCGAAGCGTTCCATAGCCTCCTTGAATGTGAGACGTGGAAGTGGAAGAGTAACATCAACATCAAGTGCTTCCTTGAATACGCGAACCATGAAACGTTCGCCCATATCGAGGATGTCCTCCATATCAACAAATGACATTTCAAGGTCAATCTGAGTAAACTCAGGCTGACGATCAGCACGAAGGTCCTCATCTCTGAAGCAGCGAGCAATCTGCATATAGCGGTCAAAACCTGCTACCATTGAGAGCTGCTTATAAAGTTGAGGAGACTGTGGAAGTGCATAGAAGTCGCCGTTATGAAGTCTACTTGGAACAAGGAAGTCACGTGCTCCCTCTGGTGTAGACTTGATAAGCATTGGTGTCTCTATCTCAACAAAACCATTCTCGTCAAAGAAGTCACGAACTATCTTTGTAATCTTGTGACGCATCAAAATATTCTTTTGAAGGTCAGGACGACGGAGGTCTAAGTATCTGTACTTTAAACGGATAAGTTCATCTGTCTTGCAATCCTCAACTATTTCAAATGGAGGAGTCTCTGACTTACCAAGAATTCTAAGGTCGTTTACGAAAATCTCAACCTCTCCAGTTGGAATTTCAAGGTTCTTTGATGAACGCTCACGAACTACGCCCTTTGCCATAAGTACAAACTCTGAACGGACAGAAAATGCCTTGTCAAAAATTTCCTTCTCTGTTGAATCGTCAAAAGCAAGCTGAACAATACCTGTGCGGTCGCGCAAATCAATAAAGATAAGTGCGCCAAGGTCACGCTGCTTTGCAGCCCAACCGCATACTACTACTTCTTTGCCTATGAATGAGGAATTAAACTCACCACAGTAATTAGTCCTTTTAAGACCATTCATATTATCCATTAAAGCTTGCCTCCAAACAGTGAATTAAAGTCTATGCCACTGACATCAACATTTTCAAGGTCCTCGCCCAAATCAAGGTTTGCAACCGACTGTCTAATTGATATCTCTACAAAGTCCTCTGAGAGGGTGTCGAGTTTAACCTCTGTCTCCTCACCAGAATCCATATTTTTAAGTCTTGCGACGCCAGAACTTAGTTCATTATCACCGATAACTACTACGTACTCGGCGCCTATTTTGTTTGCATACTTCATCTGTGCCTTAATACCACGATTTGATACATCAAAGAGTGCAAACACACCTTCCTGACGAAGGTTGGTAACAAGACCGGCGGCAAAGAGAGCTGCGGCCTCGCCAGCTGGTGCAACATAAAGGTTGCACTTTTGCTCCTCTGGAAGCTCGATGCCCTGCTGCTCGAGTACGAGCATCAAGCGCTCGAGTCCGAGGCCAAAACCAAGTGCTGGTACATGGTTGCCACCAAGCTCCTCGCAGAGGCCGTCATATCGACCGCCGCCGCAAACGGTGCCTTGGGCACCAATGCCTGTTGCAACAAATTCAAATACGGTCTTGGTATAGTAATCAAGTCCACGAACAATAGTAGGATTAACCTTGTATGGGATGCTCATGGCCTCAAGATATTTCTTCAAACTCTCAAAGTGAGCACTACAATCATCACAGAGGTAATCAAGAACAACCGGAGCATCCTTTGCTATCTCAGAACAAACTGGGCTCTTGCAGTCAAGGATTCTCATAGGGTTGCGATCAAGTCTTGAAAGACATGTCTCGCAAAGCTGATCCTTCTTGCTCTCAAAGTATTCTTTTAATGCCTCTTGGAACTTTGCCCTACAAGTTGGGCAACCGATTGAGTTGATTTGAAGCTCCAAGCCCTCTATTCCAAGGAAACCAAAGATTTCACTTGCCAGAGAGATTACTTCTGCATCAGCAGCGGCGCTCTCTGCACCAAAGCACTCAACGCCAAATTGATGGAATTCACGAAGGCGACCAGCCTGTGGCTTTTCATACCTGTAGCATGATGTGAAATAATATACCTTCTGTGGCAATGCATCATTGAAAAGGCCATGCTCCAAGAAAGCACGAACCGCACCAGCAGTACCCTCTGGGCGAAGAGTGATTGAACGTCCACCCTTGTCCTCAAAAGTATACATTTCCTTTTGTACTACGTCAGTTGTATCACCAACAGAACGATTGAAAAGCTCTGTATGTTCAAATACAGGTGTGCGAATCTCACGGAATCCAAAGTTTCCAGCGATGTCAGCAAGTGTTGCTTCTACGAAGCGATTTTTATAGCTCTCGCTTGGAAGAATATCTTCCGTGCCTTTGATTGCACTCGTAAGTAATGCCATGTTTAAGCCTCCGTCGTATACGATTAAATATAAAAATAACGCGTTAATTATAATACAAGAGCCGTGCTTTTGCAATAAAAAGCACGGCTCATTTTCGCTTATTATTAGTTGTTCTTTGGGTTTACAATATCACGCCAATCGAGGTCTCCACGAGCAAGTGAGTGGATAAGTGCCTCTGCTGTAGCAATGTTAGTTGCTACTGGGATATTGTGTACGTTACAAAGCCTCAAAAGATTAGCCTCATTTGGCTCATTTGGCTTTGGATTAAGAGGGTCGCCAAACATCAAGAGAAGGTCTATTTCATTACAAGCTATACGAGAAGCTATCTGCTGTTCTCCACCTTGAGCTCCACTTAAAAATCTCTGGATTTCAAGGCCTGTTGCTTCTGATACGATTTTACCTGTTGTTCCTGTTGCACAGATAGTGTGCTTAGATAAAATTCCACAGTAAGCGATGCAGAACTGTGTCATAAGCTCCTTTTTTACATCATGTGCAATGAGTGCGATGTTCATTAGACTGCCTCCTAATAGCAAATCATACTAAGTAAAGAGTATTTTAACATAAAAATTACACGCAAACAATATGTTTTTGTAAAAAATATACAATAACTTAGACCTTGAGAGGAACTCGCTCGCCATCTAGACGACGCGCTATACGTTTCATTGCTTTGACAGCCTTGCTGTTTGGATCAACAAGTTCACCGTTTTGCATTGATAAAACGAGGCCTTTGTCCTCTGGCACAACACCAATGAGTTGAACGCCAGTTGCATCAACAACCTCATCTATATTGAGGGCACGTCCTCCATGGACAACGCCCTTTTGGAAGCGATTGATTATAAGTCTTGTCTCAACACCCGCATCAGCAGCTTTCTCCGCCGCAACACCAGCACTTCTAACACAGACATTGTCTGGTGTTGAAACCAAAATTGCCATATCAGCAACACCAAGTGCCGCCTCAAAAATTGGGCCCACTCCTGCTGGACAGTCAAGAATAATATAGTCAAATTCGTGATCATAAATTGATACGAGTTTGCGCATGTCAGCAGCTGATACATCAACATCATACGTAGGGGCCGCTAGGAGTTTTGGACCACCTGTTGTGATAAGAGCGGATCTTGTATCAACATTGCCTTCAATAATATCGAACCAGTCATAAAGCACAAGACTACTAACTGAGAGCATAATATCAAGCGTCCTCAAAGAGACATCACAGTCTATCATCAATACTGAATGACCCTCTGCACAGAGGATCTTGGCATAAGTTGTAGAGAGAGTTGATTTACCTACTCCACCTTTTCCGGATGTAAACAATATTTTCTTTCCTGACAAATCACGCATATCATTTACCTCCTTACTTGATAATTGTGTTGTACTGCTGAACAGATTGAAGTGGTTTCTCTGAGAAGTAGTACTTATAAATATCCGCAGCGATTGATGCTGTCAAAGCACCTTGGTTCGCTGTCTCAACAACGATAGCAATTGCTATCTCTGGTTTTTCATAAGGTCCATATGTGATAAGGAAACCATTGTTTCCTTCATAGATTACACCATCAATTTTCTTGGCAACTTCTGATGTACCTGTTTTCGCCGCAGCCTTGATTGGAAGGTCGGCAAATGCATCCTTACAGAAGCCTTCGTTCGCAACCTTGTACATGCCCTCTTGAACCATCTTGAGGTGGTTCTTATCAATGCCAAGTTCCTTCTCAACTGCCGCTTCCTTTGTCAAAACAGTCTTGCCATAGTCATAAGTCAAAACTGCTTTTACAAAGTGTGGAATATACTTTGTGCCACCGTTTGCAAGCGTTGCACAGTAATTACACAATTGAAGAATTGTGAACTGGTGATCAGACTGACCAATTGCCGCCTGAACTGTATCACCCGGGTGCCATGTGCCACCTTGAGACTCACGGTATTCCTTGCCAGCAAGAATTCCCGTTGCCTCGTTTATCTCAACACCAGTCTTGGAACCAAGTCCAAAAGCAGATGCCCACTTGTCAATTTTATCAATACCAAGAAGTCGACCAGTTTCAAAGAAGAAACAGTTACATGACTTGTTGATAGCTTCAGTTACATTAACCTCACCATGAGCTGCCCTACCAGCACATCCAAACTCAACGTCAGAGAAGTATCTGTACCAGCCGTCGCATACCCATGTAAACTCTCCGTCGATAATACCTTCTTCAAGGCCGGCTATTGCAACAACTGGTTTGAAAGTTGAACCAGGTTCAAATGTACTCATTGTCGCACGATTCCAAAGTGGAGAGCCAAGCTTATCATCAACCCAATCCTGGTAGTTTTCCTCCCAAAGGGAGTTGTCATACGAAGGATAAGTTGCGCACGCGAGTATCTCGCCAGTATGAATATTCTCAACAACAACTGCCGCACCAGCAGAACCCTCTGGCAAGTTAGTGTTAACATTCAAGGTTGAGATACGGCGTTCAAGTGCCTCTTGCGCCGCACGTTGGAGGTTCGCATCGATTGTAGTAACAAGGGTGTTTCCTTGCTCTGGGGCAACTGAATAATCCTCAGTTGCACCGCCACTTGAATCAATGAGAACTGTTTTAACACCTCGCTTACCGCGAAGATATTTCTCCATTGCGGACTCAAGACCACCGCTACCTATCTCATCATTCATTGAGTACGCATTGCGCTCAATTGACGCAATTGCACTCTCTGACTTGCCGTTTGCCTTGGCCTTAGCCACAGCGTCCTTTGTCTTTTCCTTCTCGTCCGCATACTGCTCAGCAGAAATCTTGGCTACGCGCCCCATGATATGTGGCGCAATATCTCCCTGCTCATACTCACGATAAGGAACAATCATATTTTCAACGCCCTTATAGAACGAACTGTTTTCCATAATGATTGAAACCAGTTCCATAGGGACATCTTCTGCAAAAGTATACTGTGTTGAAATAGAGAAATTTATATGCCTCATCTCTGCACAGACAGATGCAATCTTGATAGCATCTGCTGGTGCATAATCCTCTAAGTTATAGCGCTTGATAAGCGCTTTCATACAGTTGTCTGCTGTTGCATAACTGTTAAGGCTAAGCATCTCGGATGACTTGAGCCACTTGATATCCTCTTCTCGCTCTGGCTCGAATGAATATGAAGAGCCATCAATAGTATCCATCAAAATTGGAAGATTATCGATATACTCAACACCATACTCATTACAAAGGTTGATGAGTGACAAGATAATCTCGTTACGCATCTTTTGATCCGATGGGAAGAAAGCATAGTTAAAGACAATTGAGTTGCCTTGCCTGTTTGTTACAAGTGGAGTGCCGTTTCTATCAAGGATTTCACCACGTGCTGCCTCCACATTGACGCTATATGACGAGACAGTGCTCTTTTTATAGTCGTCTGCTTTTACTATCTGAATTTTTAAAAGGGTGCCAGCAAAGAATAAGAAAACAACTACCAAGATAGCAAGAAGCTCGTGACTTCTTCTCTGTTGCTCAAACATGCTGACACCTCCTATCACTCTTTAATTTTCCTTAGCACCCAACGCAAAATCGTATAGAAAACAGGTACAAAAATAAACGTATAAATTGTTGATGGCAAATAGAAAGAAAAAAGCGTTACTATGCCACCTGTTGCTCCACTACATACTACAAAAATAAACCAATGTAGCAACGAGTAAAGAACTATTGCTGCGCCCGATATCAAGAGCGCTGTAGAAATGTTGTTTCTCATAAGATAGTTTATGAGCAAACTAGTTATAGTCGCAAAACACATAAGCACTAACGCATTGTAACCGTCGCCCTTTGCAAGGGTTACATCCCAAAGTGCACCGGCAAATCCACCAAGTAACGCAGCAACAAGGTCTGTCTCAAACATCCCAAAACAAATCACAAGTGGAATAAGCAAAAATGCGCGCGCACCAAATATGCTTGGAAAAAGATGTGGTGTGTTTTGAAGCATGGCGACCACTATTATCGATACCACAAAGATTATTCTCCTCGTGTATAAGGCCTGCTTCTTTTTTGATAATCGTTTTTTCATGAGCCTGTCACACCCTGTCCATCAAAGCTCGTAATTATCAAAACATTTTCAATATCCTTGATATCATTTCCTGGTTCTACAACAAGGAAGGATGAGATGTTGTGCTCGTCATCTTTTACCTCTTTAACAGTGCCAACGATAAGGTCTCTTGGATAGACACCACCAACACCGCTTGTGCAAACAACACCGCCTGCTGTAACAGAGGTCTTTCTGTTAAGACCAGTCACCTTAATGAGACCTGATGCAGCAAGAGTTGAACTGTTTGAAACATAACCCGTCTCACGAGTTCTCACCTCATATGCACTAACCGATACATTTGGATTAAGGATTGTTGATACAACGCAATACTGCTTTGCAACTTTTGAAACAATACCAACAAGTTGTCCTTCTCCGCACATAACTGGATCGTTTACTTCAACGCCGTCCTTTGTGCCCTTATCAAGTGTGAAACTTGTGTACACATCAGCAGCATCACGACCAATTACTGATGCTGCAACAAAAACAAAATCTGGATTCTTTTGCTTAACTCCAAGCGCGTTCTCATAGAGCTCGTTTTGTTGTTTTAACTGCTCATAATCTGCAAGTTCTTTTTGATAACCTGCAATCTGCTTTTTGAGGCCCTTAATCTCCTCTTCATAGGCTGACTTTGAATTAAATACACCGGAAAGGCCTTTTCCAACTTTTGAAGATGCACTTGATACAGGCTTTGTTGCAGTTCCAGCAGCTGAAGACAGAGGGGAACTACCCTTGCGATTTGCTGCAGCATAGATAACTAATACAAACAGCAAGACAAAGATTGCAACTATAATTTTAAACCATGTACTTTTCACAAATCTGTTCAAATGAACACCGCCTAATTAAATACCAAAAGGGGCTTTTAAAAGCCCCTATAGTTTAGTCATAATCGTTCAAACCTGTTGTGGCAAGTAAATTACTCTCAAGACAAGCGCCTGTACCAAGTACTACGCAATCAAGTGGGTTATTTGCCACATATACTGGCATACCAGTCTCTTCTGAGATAAGTTTATCAAGGCCACGAAGTAAAGCGCCACCACCTGTTAAAATGATACCCTGATCGATAATATCAGCAGCAAGTTCTGGTGGGGTTTTTTCAAGGCTTGTCTTAATCGCATCAAGAATTGTTGCGATATCATCAGAAAGCGCCTCGCGCACTTCTTCAGAAGAAATCTCTACGTTCTTTGGAAGACCATCTATGAGATTTCTGCCCTTAATGTCTATTGCTCCTTCTCCTTCATATGGATAAGCAGAGCCGATTTTAATTTTAATGTCCTCAGCAGTACGTTCACCAATGAGAAGGTTATATTTCTTCTTAACATAGGCTATGATTGCATCATCAAAGCTATCACCTGCAACACGTGCAGAACATGAAGTTACAATATCTCCTAGTGAGATAACAGCAACCTCTGCTGAACCGCCGCCGATATCTACAACCATAGAACCAGTTGCTTCAGCAACAGGAAGTCCAGCACCAATAGCGGCAGCCATTGGCTCCTCAATAAGAGAAACTTGCTTTGCTCCAGCGGAGCGGGCAGCATCATGTACAGCTCTGCGTTCAACTTCTGTAACACCAGAAGGAATGCAAATCATAACACGAGCTTTATTGAGTGGAGAAGAACTCATAGCTCTCCTAATAAACTCTTTGAGCATATCGGCACAGATGTCAAAGTCAGCAATAACGCCGTCCTTAAGTGGACGAACAGCTGTAATAGAACCAGGGGTTCTTCCTATCATCTCTTTGGCTTCTTGGCCAACAGCTACTACTCTATTTGGAGTTGACCTAACATCAACGGCAACAACGGATGGCTCGCGAATTACGATACCTTTTCCCTTAACAAACACAAGAGTATTTGCTGTGCCAAGATCAATTCCAATATCCTGTGTAAACATAAATTAACTCCTTTTTTGCTTAACGCCACAGTCTTTTAGATGTCTAACGACTGGCGCAAGTGGGAGACCTACTACACTGTAGAAGTCGCCGTCAATTCTTTTAACAAGGGTACAACCTATACCTTGGATGCCGTAGGCACCAGCTTTATCAAGTGGCTCTCCCGTCTTGACGTATTCGTCTATTTCCTCATCAGTGAGGTTAAAGAATTCAACATCAGTCTTTACAACGTCTGTGTAAACATCCCTTGCACTTACAAAAGCAAAACCAGTATATACTTGATGGACCTTACCCGAAAGCTCATGAAGCATGCGCTTTGCATCATCTTCATCAGTTGGTTTTAACAAAACCTTGCCATCACACACTACCACCGTATCAGCACCAAGCACGATTGAGTTAAGTTTTGTGATTGATGGCAACCTGCCATACGAATCGCGAGCCTTACCAAGAGCTAGTTCTTCTACTGCATGCTGTGGATTCTCAAGACTTACTGTACTCTCATCAAAATTCGATGGTGAAACTGTAAAATCAAAACCAGCTTCTTTAAGTAATTTATTACGTCTTGGCGACTTCGAAGCAAGGATAAGTTCCATAGATAACCCTTCTCATAAATACAAGGGCACCGACATTATGTCGATGCCCATATGATTTCCCTGAAATTAGTCCTCGAATTCAATTTCGAATTCAAGCTTTTCTCCACAGTTAGGGCACTCTACGCTACCCTCTTCAAGGATGCCTTCGTCAACGCAAATTACTTCATGACAAGCTGGGCATTCAACTTCATAGTACTCTGTGTCGTCTTCGTCCTTTGAATCATTCTCAACTGCGCGAGATACTGGTTCTGCATCGTGGTGATGGTCGCCACATCCGCAATCACACTCATCATCTTCGCACTCGCACTCACATGCTCCATAGATAAGTTCCTCAACCTGTCCGAGATCCTCATCTACTTCGTCAAGCTGTGCACTAACGAGTTCAAGTGATTCTGCTAAATCGTCCTGGCCCTCTGCGAGTTCCTCAAGAACATCCATAATAGCTGAGAACATCTTTGTCTCTGACTTCTCAGAATTTAAGTTAAGTCCTTCAGCAAGACCTCTAAGATAAGCAACCTTTTCTACTACTGTCATTTGAATACCTCCAAATATAGCTGTGCTTATGCACGACCCATGTATTCACCTGTTCTTGTATCGATTTGAATCATTTCACCCTCATCGATAAAGAGAGGAACTTTAACCTCAGCGCCTGTTTCAAGTGTAGCTGGCTTTGTAGCGTTTGTAGCTGTATCACCCTTGAAACCAGGATCTGTCTGTGTAACCTGAAGTTCTACAAAGTTTGGTGGCTCTACGCCAAATACCTTGCCCTTGTATGAAAGAACGCGGCAAATCATGTTCTCCTTAACAAACTTGAAGTTGTCAGGAAGATCTGATGAATTGATTGGAACAAGCTCATAAGACTCCTGATCCATGAAATAATAAAGATCACCATCAGCGTAAGAATATTCCATATCCTTTCTCTCAATGAAAGCTGTAGGGAATTTAGCTGTTGGGTTATAGCTCTTTTCAATTACGGCACCTGTAAGTACGTTCTTTGTCTTTGTACGAACAAAAGCAGCGCCCTTACCTGGCTTAACATGCTGGAATTCAACAACCTGGAGAACCTGGCCTTCTTCCTCAAATGTTACACCGTTTCTGAAATCACCTGCTGATATCATAAGTAAACCTCCGTTTATAGATATATATTACTTTAATACGCGTTATATTTTATATTAGTCTTGGTCAATTTTCAAGCCTTTTATTAATATTATATATTTAAAGGACAATTAGCTCCTTTGGAAGAGAGCAGAAATTTTTCGCGCCATCCTCTGTTATCATAAGCATATCTTCTATCCTTACACCAAATTTTCCTGGCAAATATATGCCTGGCTCAACGGTCACAACGTGACCTGGCTTTAAAATCACATCTGCCGCAGCGCGAGAGGAAAGGTTTGGCAATTCGTGGATTTCAACGCCCACTCCGTGGCCTGTTGAATGTCCAAAGAATTCGCCATAACCTGCCGCCTTAATGATGTCGCGGCAGACAGCATCTGCGTCCTTTGCAGGGAGGCCTGCCCTTAGCGCATCCACACCTGCAAGTTGCGCTGAAAGCACGGTGTTATAGACTTTTTTCTGTTCCTCTGACACAAAACCCACAGCAAATGTTCTGGTTGTGTCGGAGTGATATCCCTTAAAAATTGCACCATAATCTATGGTGATGAAATCACCATTTTGTATGGCATAATCACCTGGTACACCATGTGGCTTTGAGGAGTTTTCACCAGCCACAGCTATCGTGTCAAATGACACGCCAGGCGCGCCGAGTTTTCGCATCCGATAATCAAGTTCGGCTGCAATGTCACGCTCTTTCACACCTGGTTTTATGAGAGGTAATGTTTCAAGCAAAGCCTTCTCGGCTATCCTTTGCGCGCTAAGAAGTTTATCATATTCCTTCTCACTTTTTATCATTCTAAGCTCAGCAATCAGGTCGTCGAGCGTCGGCGAAAAATCAAGTTCAAAGTCCCTAAAACGAGACTCGAACCTCTCACCTTGAGCAATCGACAATCTCGATGCCTCAAAGAGAATTTTTTTGCCCGAGAACTCATCTATTGTGTCAAAGAGCTGTGCGAAAAACTCATCGCCAACTTCTGAAAGTTCAACAACGCAGTCAACTGCCTCTTTAGTTGCAGCCTCAATATATCTGCTATCAGTGATAAATTTTGCCCCTGATTTTCCAACAAGCAAATATCCATCCGATGCCTCAAATTCGGTGAAATAGAACCTGTTTACCTCTGAGACAATCAGGGCTACAGAGCCCTCTGGAAGCGCCTTTTGAAGAGCAATTATGTTCATTTACTCTCTCTTCTTTCCAAAATCCAAAATACAACTTTTTCTAAAAATCTTTTGATTGCAAAACCAATTTTTTGTTCCACTTCTTTTCCAACTGGTTTACAATAAATCGACTTAAATCCGAGTATATTTGCGCCCATGATATCGGTGAAAAGTTGGTCACCTACCATGCATATTTCAGATGGCTTTTTGCGCAACTTTAATATCGCTCTAATATAACCAAATGGGAGTGGTTTACATGAAAAACCGACTACAGGTATATCATATTGATCAGCCAAAATTTTCGCTCTCTTTGTCTTGCCATTAGAGAGAAGAATTACTTTAATACCGGCATTTTTTACGTTTTCAACCCACTCTTTCGCACCAGGAATTGGAGTTGTTGTTCTATCAAAAGAACTTGTGTTATCAGCATCCAGTGTCACAGCTTTTATGCCGAGTGACTTTAAATCGTCCACTGTAATTGATAACAGACTGTCCTTCTTCATATCTGTCTTAAACATCTCTTCAAACGTAATCAATTTGTCTTCCTCCATAATAGATATAAATGTATTATAGCAAAAACAAAACCGGTTGTACAACGTACAACCGGCTGTTTTAATTATTTGTACTTACGCTTACGAGCTGCCTCTGATTTTTTCTTTCTCTTTACAGATGGCTTTTCATAATGCTCTCTTTTACGAACTTCCTGGATAACACCGTCACGAGAAGTCTGTCTCTTAAAGCGTCTAAGTGCGTTGTCGAGTGACTCGCCCTCTTTTACTTTAACTTCGCTCATTTATGTCCCTCCCTCCGAAATGTAGGGTTAATATCTAACATGTCTACCGAGTAGACTGCTAAATTATATAACAAGAGTGTTTTAAAGTCAATTGTTATTTATCGGTTTTTTCCTCATAAATACTAACACTTGGGAATGCGAATGATGCACCGTTCTTTTCAACTATATCCTTAATCTTAAAGTTGATATCCTCTTGTACCCTAAGGCTTGGATCAAGTGCAGTTGTCTTTGTGAAGTATAAAACTCTGATATCTTGACTACAGTCTCCAAAGCCCTTAAATGCCACAAGTATGCGGTCTTGCTGGACATCAAGACTCTCTTCTAGCATTGATTTTATGTCCTCAATTACGTTGCGCAAAGTTGGCGCATCAGCATCATATGTAAGGCCGATAGTCATGTCGACATAGCGCTTGTTCATCCTTGTTGCATTGGTAATTGGCTCATCAACAAGTTTTGAATTCGGTATCACAATCACCGTATCCGCAACGGTTCTAACCCTTGTGCTTCGCATTGTAATATCTTCAACCGTACCCTCGAGAGAAGGGGTGATGATGTAATCACCAACATCAAACGGCTTGTCTGCAACGATAGAAAATCCTGCAAAAAGATTTGATGCTGTACTCTGCGCTGCAAGTGAAAAAGTAAGACCGCCAAGTCCAAGACCAGTGATAAGGCCTGTGATGTTATAGCCAAGTTCGCTAATGATAACAACTACTGCCAAAGCGATGATAATCACTTTGAGAACATTGGCGATAAACTTGATAGCTACGGCGTTTGCGCGCTTGTTTGTCTCCTCCATTTTTATCACAGTTGATGTGATAAATGGAGTGAAATTTACAAGCGCCCAAGTAATCAAAACTATGTTTGAAATCCTGAAAACCTTGTTAATAAAATCAACAACCGGCGCTGGAAATCCCATAATGAGGAAGCCCAAATAGAATCCAAAAATAAAGAAGAATGACTTTAATGGACCTTGAACAGAAGTCCTAATACCCGCTCCGATTACAAGATTGTTTTTAAAGATTTTTGTGAAAATATTTGAGATGTTCTTAGAGAGCCACTTCCTAAAGAGAAGGAAGAGAATTATTACTATTACTCCCAAAATCATCTGAATATAGTTGTTTGAAACGTAGTTTACAGCATCCTGCCAAAACTGCTGCATATTCTCGACAAAACCAACGTTTTCGCTAGTTGTTTCAACTACTTCTTCTATTGTTGTATCGTTCATAAAGTTTCACCTTTATTATTTAACTACGATGTTTACAAGGCGTCCTGGAACATAGAGTTCCTTGACAATTGTCTTGCCTTCTACCTCTGCTGCTACCTTTTCATCTGCCTTTGCAAGGGCAATAACTTCATCACTAGAAGCAGTTGTAGCAACCATAAGTTTTGCACGGATTTTGCCGTTAACTTGAGCTACGATTTCAACTGTATCGTCAACACACTTTGCTTCATCCCAGTCTACCCAACTGCCGTTTGCAAGCATTCCACCAAAGTTTTGTGCTTCCCAAGCTTCCTCTGTAATATGAGGAGCAAATGGGTTGAGGATTGTAAGAAGTGCTTTATACTCAGCAACGTTAATCTTGCCATTGTCATAGATATCATTAAGAAGTGCCATCATAGCAGCGATTGCTGTGTTGTACTTCATATTTTCGATATCCTCAGATACTTTCTTGATTGTCTTGTTCATTGGAACTTCAAGTTCCCTTGAGAAAGAGTCGCCTGGAACAAGAATATCTTGAAGAGCCCATACTCTTTCAAGGAAACGCTTACAACCCTTAACTGATGACTCAGACCAAGGAGCTGCCTTCTCATAGTCTCCCATGAAGAGTACATAGGTACGAAGTACGTCTGCACCATATTCGTTAACAACATCAAGTGGATCAATTACATTACCTTTTGACTTTGACATCTTGTCTCCATCAGGACCAAGGATAAGGCCCTGTGCTGTACGCTTGGCGTATGGCTCCTTTGTTGGAACTTCGCCAAGGTCATAGAGGAATCTATGCCAGAAACGTGAATAAATCATATGACGTGTAACGTGCTCCATACCACCGTTATACCAGTCAACCTGACCCCAGTAATTAAGCTTGTCCATAGATGCAAAACGCTCATTATTCTGTGGATCAATATAGCGGAGATAATACCAAGAAGAGCCTGCCCACTGTGGCATTGTGTCTGTTTCACGCTTAGCGTCGCCACCGCACTTTGGACACTTGCAATTTACGTATGAATCAATCTTGGCAAGTGGACTTTCACCATCCTGACCAGGCTCAAACTGCTCTACTACAGGCAATTTAAGTGGGAGCTCCTCATAAGGAACAGCAACCATGCCACAAGTTGGGCAGTGAACGATTGGGATTGGTTCACCCCAGTAACGCTGACGGTTGAATGCCCAGTCCTTCATCTTGTACTGAACGCCCTTTTCACCGCAGCCCTTCTGCTCAAGAACTGCAATCATCTTCTCAATAGAATCCTTCTTATTTGTAAGACCATTGAGTTCACCAGAGTTAACCATCTCTCCATCGCCTGTGTAAGCCTCAACTGAGATGTCGCCACCCTTGATAACCTCAATAATATCAATACCAAACTTCTTGGCAAAGTCATAGTCACGCTGATCATGAGCAGGAACTGCCATGATAGCGCCTGTGCCGTAACCCATCATTACATAGTCAGCCACATAGATTGGGATTTCACGGCCATCAACAGGGTTGATGCCAGAAAGACCAGAAATCTTAACACCTGTCTTTTCCTTTACGAGCTGTGTACGCACAAACTCTGTCTTCTTTGCGCACTCTGCACGATATGCTTTGATCTCATCCATATTAGAGATTCTGTCTGCATACTTATCAATCATAGGATGCTCTGGAGCCATAACCATGAATGTTACACCATAGAGAGTATCTGGACGAGTTGTATAAATTCTAAGTTGCTCATTGTCAGAACCCTTAACATCAAAGTTTACAAAAGCACCAGTTGATTTACCAATCCAGTTTACCTGCTGAAGCTTAATGTTTGGAAGGTAGTCAACCTCCTCAAGACCTTCAAGAAGCTTATCTGCATACTGAGTAATTCTAAGGTACCATACGTCCTTTGACTTTTGAACGATATCGCTGTGGCATATGTCACACTTGCCACCCTGTGAGTCCTCGTTTGAGAGAACAACTTTACAAGATGGGCAATAGTTTACAAGAGCCTTGTCACGGAAAACAAGACCGTTTTCAAACATCTTGAGGAAAATCCACTGTGTCCACTTGTAGTATCCCTCTTCTGTTGTATCTATTACTCGATTCCAGTCGAAAGAGAAACCGACCTTTTTGAGCTGTGTTGAGAAACGCTCAATGTTCATGTCGGTAACCTGACGAGGGTGGATACCTGTCTTGATTGCATAGTTCTCTGTTGGAAGGCCATAAGCATCAAAACCGATTGGGAACAATACATTGTATCCCTGCATACGGCGTTTTCTTGATACAACCTCAAGGCCAGAATAAGCCTTGATATGACCTACGTGCATACCTGCACCTGATGGATATGGGAATTCTACAAGGCCATAAAACTTTGGCTTTTGAGAGCCGTCCTCTGCGTGGAACACGCCAGTTTCTTCCCATTTAGCCTGCCATTTTGACTCGGCTTCTTTAAAATCATACGCTTTCATTTATCTTACTCCTCTATGGAAATTTCTTCCGCATCTGCCCAAAGCTTTTCAAGGTTATAGTGTTCACGTGCATCAGGGGTAAAGATGTGAACTATAACGTCTCCGGCATCAAGAAGTTGCCAATCCTGTGCCTTACCTTCAAGCTTTACATCCTCTTTTGCCTCTTGAAGTTTAAACTCAACTTCTTCTGCAAGAGATTTAACCTGTGTTGTAGAGCCACCGTTTGCAATAACGAAGTACTCTGTAAGGACTGTTAAATCAGCAATTTTTAACACTTTAATATCAATTGCTTTTTTGCTGTCGAGTGCATCGACTATGAGTTTTACTTTGTCTGTCATTTGTTGCGCCTCTTTAATAATTAAAATACTTGCATACTTCATTGTACGCATCTATTGTATCCTGATTGATTACTCGACCTTGTCTGAGTAAATCCTCAAGCGTAAAGCGTGTTCCGATAAGCACGGCTTCATTTATATCACGAAATGCGGCTTCTCGCACTTCATCAACCCCAGGATAGTCACGCTCATCTGAAATAAAGTCAGCTATGTAAATAATCTTTTCGAGCATAGTCATATTAGCCTTTGCTGTTGTGTGATATTTAATAGCTGAGACCATCTCTGGGTCAGTGATTCCAAGTTCATCACGAACAAAAGCGGCACCGGCAGGTGCATGCCATAGTTTTGGTGTAGCAACAACCACTTCTGGGATGTCATCAAACCTTAACATGTATCCCTTTTGTTCATCCTCTGGGGAATTCTTCTCTACATCATGAAGTAGACCACAAATATATGCCCGCTCCTCGTCTTCGCCATATCGCTTTGCAAGCTCTAGCGCTGCGTCCGCGACATTAAGCGAATGCTTAAAGCGTTTCTCTTGGAGTTTTGTTTTCAAAACCTCAACGAATTCATCCTTGCGTTCCATCATAAATAAAGTCCCCCTGACTCAATATATTCAAGTGTTTCTGGTGTCACAAGGCCTTCAACAGATTCACCATTCTTGCGCTTTTCGCGAATCTCTGTTGAAGAGAGTTCCAAAGGCTCAATTGGCATAAACTGAATCTTGCCCTCTAAAAACTCTGCAGGGAAATGTTCCTTTGCATAAACCTCCAAATCCTCAAGCTTTAAGTCATCACTTCTTACAGTTGAGACAATTGTGCAATAATCGAGGATTCCTTTCGGCTTGTGCCATGTATGAAGTGACAACAGCATATCGTCACCACAAAGGAAATAAAACTGCGCTTTTTTATAAAGTCCTTTGAGCTCAATCAAAGTATCATAGGTATAACTCTTGCCTTGACGCTCAATTTCAATATCACTTACTTCAAAAATTAGATCGGAGAATGTACGACGGCACATCTCCATCCTGTCCTTTGCTGGCACAAGGTCAGGGGTAACCTTGTGCGGCGGAACGAAAGTAGGAATAATCAGCACACGGTCGAGCTCGTATTCCGCCACAAACTTTGAAACAATATTAAGATGTCCAACATGTGGAGGATTATAAGTTCCACCAAAAATGCCTATTTTTTCCATTTGTCCTTATCGTACCTTCCACCGTAATTATTCTTTGCAGCGTCCTTTTTTGCTTTCTTGATGTTTGCTGCCTTCTTAATTGCTTTCTCATGGAGTGGTTCGCTATAGCGATAAAGTATAATAACGCCACCGATAACACCGATTACGTCAGCGCCTGTTTTAGCGCTGAGCTTATCAGCAACCTCACGTGGTGTTTCTGGGCATGATTCAAGGAGTACCTTAACCTTGATAAGTTCTTTGGCATCAAGTACTTCTTCTGTCTGAGCTACTACTGGCTCTGTTACACCGTACTTACCAATCTGGAATGCAGGTGTTAAATTGTGAGCCTCTGCTCTAAATTTTGCTCTTTCTTTACTAGTCATACAAAACCTCGTTCAATATATCGCACATCTTATGAAGCGCTCTGCTTCTGTGGCTAAATGAATCTTTTACATCAGGGTCAATCTCGCCTACTGTCAATGTTCCAGGCTCTGCACCCTCTGTTGCTGCTGCCTCCACATTAATAAGCACAAGAGGATCATAACCAAATCCATTGGTGCCCCTCTCCTCAAAACCGATGTGTCCATAGCAGTAGCCCTCAGCGAGATACTTCCTACCATCTGGCATCACACAGGCAATAGCGCAAGTATAGTGCGCTGTACGCTCCTCCATTGGAACGCCTTCAAGTTCACGCAGCAACTTTTCGTTGTTTGCCTTGTTCTTGTCGATTTTTGCACCTGCTTCATCTCCGCTATAACGTGCGGAGAAAATTCCAGGTGCGCCACCCAATGCATCCACACAGATGCCAGAATCGTCGGCAAGTGTTGGCAAACCAGAAAATGCTGCGCCTGCCTCTGCCTTAAGCATTGCGTTTTCTTTAAATGTAGTACCTGTCTCATCAACTTCTGGCAACTCAAGGCCAAGTTCATGAGGCATTTTTATTTCTATTCCAAGAGGTCCAAGAATCCTTGAAAACTCAATCATCTTGTCCTTGTTGGATGTTGCTATTAAAAAAATCATCCTTCATACTCTCCTGAGCTACTAAAGAGTCCGCTGAAGAAGCCCTTCTTTTTCTTTGGTTCCTCTGCGATTTCTTCTATAGATTCTTCTACGATTTCCTCGATTGGTTCCTCTGGGAGTTCTTCCTCTTCTGTTGGTTCCTCAACTAGAGGTTCTTCCTCGACTGGTTCTTCAATTGCTTCCTCAATTGGTTCCTCGACTGGTTCTTCGATTGGTTCCTCGATTGGTTCCTCGACTGGTTCCTCGATTGGTTCTTCCTCTATCTCAGGTTTCTCAATGATTTCTTCAGTTGATGCTGCGACTTCGGCTTCTAACCTTGCTTTCTCAGCAGCTTCCTCCTGTTGGCGAGCGACCTCACGAGCGGCAGCTTCTGCTTTGTCGCGAGCGAGGCGTTCCTCGTTGACCGTGATGATAGGTTCATAGTTTGAAGCGTCCTCTGGTGCCTCAACATCAAAGAGGGACGCTGCAAATGTCTCGGCGGAGAATGGTTGGAGGTCATCAAGACCTTCACCAACGCCGATGAATTTAACTGGGAGTTTGAGGTCGTTAGTAATTGAGAGAACGACACCACCGCGAGCGGTACCATCAAGCTTTGTGAGTACGATACCAGATACTTCTGTTACACCCATAAATTCCTTGGCCTGACTTACAGCATTTTGACCTGTTGTAGCATCAAGCACCAAGAAGATTTCACGGTCAGAGTATGGGAGTTCACGATCGATTACTCTAAAAATCTTGTTGAGCTCATCCATCAAATGTTTTTTGTTGTGAAGACGACCGGCTGTATCAATGATGATTACATCGGCGTTTCTGTTGATGCCCGCACTAATAGTATCAAATACAACTGCTGCTGGGTCTGCACCTTCTTTGTGCTTTACAATTTCAACGCCAGCACGCTCAGCCCATACCTCAAGCTGATCAATTGCAGCTGCACGGAATGTGTCGGCTGCGCCCAAGATTACTTTCTTGTCCTGCTCTTTGAAATAGTGAGCCATCTTGCCGATTGTAGTTGTCTTACCTACACCGTTTACGCCAACAACAAGGATGATGGCAGGTGTTGTAACGAAGTCGATTGTCTGATCTTCGCCAAGCATATCGGCAACTACTTCTTTGATAACAGTACGAACCTCTGTTGGATGTTTGATACCCTTTTTACCAACACGGTCTTTTACTTCATCAACGATAAATGCTGAAGTAGATACACCAACGTCGCCCATGATTAAAACTTCTGTAAGTTCATCATAGAGTTCATCGCCTATTTCATCAAAAGCATCAAGGACGTTATCAATGTTGCTTGAGAATTTATCTCGAGTCTTGGTAAGGCCCTTGTTTATCTTTCTGTTAAAAAGTCCCATAAAGGATTCTCCTTTTAGTTAAGGCCAAGTTTCTTAGCCATTTCTGCAGTTTTAAGTTCAAGGAGTTTTGATACGCCCTCCTCTTGCATTGTTACACCATAGAGGATATCTGATTCCTCCATTGTGCCGCGGCGGTGAGTGATGAGAATAAATTGCGTATTGCTTGTCATACGACGAACGTATTGAGCATAACGAGTTACATTGATATCATCAAGCGCTGCCTCGACCTCATCGAAAATGCAGAATGGCGCTGGAGTTACCTTGAGTATCGCAAAGAGAAGAGCAATTGCTGAAAGGCCCTTCTCACCGCCGGACAAGAGGTCGATGTTTTGAACGTTCTTGCCAGGTGGCTGAACCTTAATCTCAATTGGTGACTCAAGTACATCGAGCTCATCCTCCAAGAGAAGTTCTGCTTTACCACCATCAAAGAGCTCGACGAATGTCTCGCCAAAAGCTTTGTTGATTCTTGCGAACTGCTCTCTAAATTGAAGAGCCATATTTGAAGTGAGTTCCTCAATAAGTTTGATAAGTTCTGCCTTGGATACTTCTATATCTGATACCTGAGTGCTCATGAATTCATAGCGCTCAGATACTTCTTTGTATTCTTCTATTGCACCGACGTTAACAGAACCAAGTGCCTTAATCTTGTTCTTAACTTCTGCAAGGTCAACCTTGGCCTGCTTTGGATCCTCAGCTGGATCAGAGATTTCGGATGCTTCACGTCTTGTAAGTTGATACTCCTCATAAAGCTTGTTCTCTGTTTCCTCATACTCGCGAAGCATATTCGCTTTCTGCTCTGAAAGACGAGCAAGATCAGATGAAAGGCGCTCGCGCTCATTTGTCTTGTCACGCTCAAGTTGGCGAAGGCTACCTGAATCAGCCTCTGCCTTTTGACGCTCCTCTGTGAGCTCTTCAATCTTTTGTTCAGAGGCGATGTTGCCATCCTTAATCTCTTGAACTTGAACTTTGAGTTCCTCAATTTCCTTGAGTGCGGATTCATTGAGGTCTTCGAATACTTTGATTTCAGCCTTCAAAGAATCCTCTTTGCTTGTTGAACTCTCAGTTGCCTTTTGAAGGTTCTCGATTATATCGCGATTTGCCTGGATATCCTTTGAAAGAGCCATCTCTTCCATTTCAAGAGCCTTGGACTTCTCGGCAGCTTCCTCACGCTTTTGACGGAGGTCCTCTTTGCTACCAGTGAGTTCTGCAATCTTGTCTTCGACATCCTTAGATTTTGCAACAAGTTCATTCTCTTCCTTTTCAGAAGCCTTGATAATCTTGTCAAATTCATCTATACGGAGCTGAGCGTTTGCCTGCTCCTCATCAAGGTCGCGGATTGCATCCATAACACCTTGAAGTTGACCTTCAACAAGTTTGAGTGCACTCTCTGCACGAACCTTTTCTTCGTTTGCAGTAATAAGGTCTGCCTCTGATGCTTCAAGTTCTGCCCTTGCTCTTGCAAGTTCCTCTGTCGTCGTCTTGAATGCATCCTCAAGACCAGCGAGCACATCCTTTTGCTTTAAGAGCTCAGCTCTAAGCTGATCGATGTTACCGGAGCGGGCCAGGATACCAGCATTCTGAACCTTGGAACCACCGGTCATTGAACCACCGGCATTAATTACCTGACCATCAAGAGTTACTATCTTGAAACGGTTCTTATATTTCTTGCCGATAGAGATTGCGCTATCAAGGTCCTCTGTTACAACTGTTCTGCAAAGTTGAGCCTTGATAATCTCATCGTACTTTTTATCTGCTGATACAAGATTGCTTGCAATATCAATGTATCCATAGCAATCATCAAGACCCTTCTCATCAAGAGGCTTTGACTTGATAGTTGAAATTGGAAGGAATGTAGCACGACCTGCCTTGTGCTCCTTTAAGTACTTGATTGCAGCCTTCGCATCAGACTCATTGTTTACAACAACGTGCTGAATTGCTGCCCCAAGTGCGGTTTCAATGGCAGTTGAGTACTTATCCTTAACACTGATTATCTGGGAGAGTGGACCATGGATGCCAGGAAGTTTGCCACCCTTTGATTCCTTGATGACAGCCTTAACACTTCCAGAATATCCTTCCATGTTTTTCTCGAGTTCCTCGAGCATAATAATCTTTTCTTCGCGGGACTGAACCTCAAGACGCTTTGCCTCAACCTCATCCTTTTGTGAGTCATACTTCTCTTGACGCTTTGTTGCGCGAAGTTTATATCCATCTATTGAGTTTGTAACGCTTGTGATTGTATCAAGGCAATCATCGAGTTCCTTCTTTGCAGACTCCTGCTCCTTCTTGAAGTTATCGATTACCTTTTGACGCTCGGCACGGTTCTCATCAACGTTCTCGTTACGAGTGATGATTTCTTCTTTACCAGAAAGCGCCTCTGCCTTGCGAACACGAGCATCAGCAATTTTCTCTGAAAGCTCAGTAAGTTCTTTTGAAAGTTCGATTGTCTTATCAGAGTTTTCATCATCTGCTTTTGTAAGACTCTCTGTATCGATTGTCAAAGCAGCCATTGCCTCTTGCTTTTCTTTCATTTGTCCTTCAAGTTCGGCAATCTTTTCCTCTGTCTCTTTTATCTTGTTTTCTGTTTCGGCACGTTCGCCAGTTGCTTCTTCCATATCCTTTTGGATACGTTCAATTGACTGGTTGTTGTGCTCGATAGAGTTTTCATTAACAGCAATCTTGGCGTTTATCTCACCAATTTGCTCCTCTGCGCCAGACATTGATGCACGGATATTTTCAATCTCACAAGTGATTTCCTGTGAGCGCTCAAGTATCTCGTCTGTCTTTTTCTCGATTGATTCAAGTTCCTCAATTGCAGCCTTGTATTGAGAATCAGAGAGCTCAATCTTGTGCTCCTGATCACGAAGGCGATCCTTCAATGTGTCAATTGTATAGAGCCAAAGACTAATCTCAAGTGTCTTTTTCTCATCGGCAAGAACCAGGAACTTCTCCGCCTTTTCGCTCTGAACCTTAAGTGGGCCAACACGGCTCTCGAGTTCTGTGAGAATATCACGAAGACGAATCAAGTTCTCCTCGGTCTGATCAAGACGACGCATAGCGTCTGTCCTTCTATACCTAAAGTGAGAGATGCCTGCTGCTTCCTCAAGCATATCCCTGCGCTCTTTTGATTTTGCTGATACCATGTCAGCAACCTTACCCTGGCTAACAATGGAATAACCATCACGGCCAAGACCTGTATCCATGAAGAGTTCGTTTACATCACGAAGGCGTACAGTCTGATCGTTGATTCTATATTCACTTTCGCCTGAGCGGAAGTAACGTCTTGTGATTGCAACCTCATCATTGTCATTGTTGAGACTTCTATCCTTGTTATCAAGACGCAAAGTAACCTCGGCGTAACCAAGAGCCTTTCTAATGCTCGTTCCGCCGAAGATGACATCCTCCATTTTTGAACCACGAAGGTTCTTTGTTGATTGCTCGCCAAGAACCCAACGAACCGCGTCAGAGATATTACTCTTACCAGAACCATTTGGTCCAACAACGGCTGTCATTCCCTTATCAAAACTGAGAACAGTTTTGTCTGGGAAGGACTTGAATCCTTGCATTTCGAGTGCTTTTAAAATCATTCGTTAATCTTCCTCTATCAAAATTTCGTACTTATCTAAACTAGAATTTGAAAATACATTACAGATGTAATTATTATCTTTTAATTGTACTATATTTTGTCTCTTCTGTCCCGTCATTTTTGAAATTTCTTTAGGATTTACAAAAATTTTATATGTGTGATTATTGCCACCCTCAAACTGGGACAACTTTTCCATTGCTTTTTCAAAATAAATCTGGCCTTCAACTAATTCACGAAAGGCTGGGTGATATGCTCCCGCAATATATCCGTCCTCCACATTTCCACCTGAATGAAGTCCCAAACGAATTACTTTAATGCCAGCGTTTTCAAACTCAACCAAAAGTTTTGCACAAGTTTTGATAGCGCTGTCTAGAGTTTCTGGCTCATACTTTTTGGCACTATAAAGGTCGGCAAGTTCTGTGCCTTCTAGTACAACAGTTGGATAAATCCTCACTGTTTTTGGCCCTAGTTTTATAAGCTCTCTTGCCGTGTAAATAGCGCCTTCTTCTGTGTCGCCATAAAGGCCGGTCATCATCTGAAGGCCAAGTTCAAAACCAGCATCTTTTATCATCTTTGATGCGCGGCGAACATCGTCGGCTGTATGGCCACGACGGTTGAGAGTGAGCACATTATCATCCATGCTCTGCGCGCCAAGCTCGATAGCCTCAACTCCATACTCTTTTAGTATGGCAAGAACCTCGCTATCGATAGCGTCAGGGCGCGTAGATATGCGGATTCCTGTGATGTCACCTCTCTCAACATACGGCTTCGCCGCGCTGAGAAGTTCCATCATATATGGCCTATCAATGGCGGTAAAACTACCGCCAAAAAAAGCAAGTTGGCCGTCACAGCAACCGGAGTCGAGCGCAGTTTTTACTGCCGCGTCAACATCACCTGCTGTGGCGGTCTCCCTTTTACCAGATATTATATGTTGATTACAAAAGCTGCACATATTTGGGCAGCCAACATGGGCTACGAACAGTGCAATGTTCTTGTGACTCATAGACCCATTAACTCCAATGCTTCGCGAGCTGCTTCCTGCTCAGCATGTTTCTTTGTTCTTCCATCCCCACGACCGATGATATTGGAATTTAAGTGAACTTCTACTTCAAATTTCTTGTCGTGATCTGGACCTGACTCACCAACAAGTACATAGGTGAGTTTTTCCTCCGGATTCTTTTGAATTACCTCCTGCAAAACAGTCTTGTAATCCTTGAAAGTAACCTGATGTTTCTCGATTGCTGGAATGATAAAGCGGAGAATAAATTCACGTGCAGGCTCAAGTCCACCATCAAGATAGATTGAAGCGATTACGGCCTCAAAAGCATCTGCAAGAATAGATTTGCGTTCTCTTCCGCCTGTCTTTTCCTCGCCCTTTCCAAGGAGCATATATCCACCAAGGTTAATCTCTTTTGCATAGTCAAAACAAGCATCTTCACAAACAGTTGCTGCGCGGAGTTTTGTAAGTTGTCCCTCTGGGAGGTCCTTCATATTATTGAAAAAATAGTCAGCTGTTACAAACCCTAAAACAGAGTCACCAAGAAACTCGAGACGCTCATTATACTTGTGTCCGTTGCCTTTCTCGTTAGCGTAGGATGAATGTGTAAGAGCTGTCTCAAGGAGTTTTAAATCCTTGTATTCATATCCTAATGTTTTTTCAAAATCATGAAGATCCATTATTCTTTTACCGCCTCTGTGATTATGTCGATAGCGCCACTTTCAGCATAGTCTGCAATCTGCTTAATTGCATACTTAAATGCCTTTGCATCGGATGAACCATGTGCTTTTGCAACTGGTTTCTTGATGCCCATAAGTGGAGCTCCACCATAAACTTTATAGTCCATCTTCTTTTTAAATCCACCCATCTCTTTTTTGATACAGAGATAGCCAATCTTTGTGAGAAGATTTGTCTTAAAGATACTCTTGATGTTTCCAAGGAGTGCACCTGCAACACCTTCGTACATCTTGAGGATAACGTTTCCTGTGAAGCCTTCACATACAATTACATCTGCTCCACCAAATGGAATATCACGAACTTCAATGTTGCCAACGAAGTTATAATCCTGCTCACTCATGAGTTTATATGCCTCACGAAGAGTTTCTGTGCCTTTTGACTCCTCGACGCCGATATTTGCAAGTCCAACTCTTGGATTCTCAACACCAAAAACACTCTTCATATAAGCGACACCCATAATGGCAAACTGATTGAGTACTTCTGGTGTACATGTGAGGTTTGCACCACAGTCCATCATCAAAAACTTGCCTTCATCATTTGGCATAATAGCAGCGGTAGCAGCCTTGTGAAGTCCAGGAATTTCACCGATAAATTTGTGAGTAGCAAGCACATAAGCACCTGTTGAACCAGCAGTAACAAAGCCATCTCCACGGCCATCGGCAAGAAGCTGTACGCCAAGACCCAAAGATGAATCTTTGTGTTCTCGAAGTATAGAACGAGGACTATCATGCATACTGATTACATCCTCTGTATGAACAATTTCCATATCAGAGATATCGATGTTGTTCTCGCTTGCACAAGCTTTGATTTTATTCTCGTCGCCTGTAAGAATTATGTCGTATCCAAATTCATTATGTGCATCTACTGAACCCTTGATAATTTCAAGAGGGGCGTTATCGCCACCGAATGCATCTACAATAATCTTCATCTTTAATCCTTCTTATCAAAGTAATCAAGTGAGCGCTGTGCGAGTGCTGCATAGCGTTCCTTCTTATCTCTAATGTGTGGCTCAATTGGCGGAAGTACGCCAAAGTTTGCGCCCATTGGCTGGAAGTTTTCCACACTTTCATCACTAATATATTGAGAAAGTGCGCCCATCATTGTCTCCTTTGGAAGAATCAATGGCTCCTCACCGTTTATCATCCTTGCAGCATTAATACCAGCCATAATACCACTTTGAGCCGATTCCATATATCCTTCTACACCAGTGATTTGACCAGCAAAGAAGAGGCCTTTAATAGTCTTGTATTGGTAATCTGCACCAAGGAGTTTTGGTGAATTGATAAATGTGTTCCTGTGCATTACGCCATAGCGTAAAAACTCAGCGTCATGAAGAGCTGGAATCATTGAGAAAACACGCTTTTGCTCACCAAACTTCAAGTTGGTCTGGAAGCCAACAAGGTTAAACATTTCGCCATCTTTTGTCTCGCGACGAAGTTGGAGACACGCCCATGGGCGATGTCCAGTCTTTGGGTCGCGAAGTCCAACAGGCTTCATAGGGCCAAAGCGCATAGTGTCTATGCCACGGTTGGCCAATACTTCGATTGGCATGCAACCTTCATAGCCAGTCTTGCGCTTGTCAAAGTCGTGTTGAGGCGCACCCTCGGCATTTATTAATGCCTCGTAAAATGCCTCATACTCCTCTTTGTTCATTGGGCAGTTTATGTAGTCATCATCACCGTGATCATAACGTGATGCTGCAAATGCATATTCCATATCGATACTGTCACCAGATACTATTGGTGCAGCGGCATCAAAGAAATGGAGTGATGTGCCACAGAGCTGCTCTATTTTACTTGCAAGAGCATCTGATACAAGAGGACCTGCCGCAATGATAACTGCATCCGCATCAACACCTGGTTTTGGAATATCCAAAACCTCTTCACGGTGGATGATGATGTTATCCATTGCCTCGACTTCGTCCGTTACCATCTGGGCGAACTGTTCCCTATCAACAGAGAGGGAGCCACCAGCTGGTACGCTGCACTTTTTGGCACAGCGAACGCAGACAGAGTCAAATCTTGTCATCTCCTCTTTCATAAGGCCTGCAGCGGAATCAACTCGCTGCGCCTTGAAAGAGTTTGAGCATACAAGCTCTGCAAAATTTACGTTTTTATGAGCAGGCGAGAAGCGTACTGGCTTCATCTCATAGAGATGAACCTCAATACCCGCCTTTGCAAGTTGCATCGAAGCCTCGACACCTGCGAAACCCGCTCCGATAACAATAGCTGTCTTAGCCATTCTTTGTGCTCCTCTTTCTTGGTGCGGCTACTTCGTATCCGCAACCTTCCTTTAAGCAAACATAGTTTGCTCTATGCTTGAACAAGCTGCTTCCGCACTCTGGGCACTTCTCTCCAGCAACTGGAGCATCCCATGTGCTAAAGTCACAGTTTGGATAGTTGCTACAACCGTAGAATACATAGCCTCTCTTTGACTTTCTCTGAATAACATCGCCACCACACTTTGGACATTTTGCACCTGTCTCTTGGATAAGTGGTCTTGTATTCTTACACTCTGGATAACCAGGGCAAGCAAGGAACTTGCCGAAACGGCCAGACTTGACTACCATCATACGTCCACACTTTTCGCATGGGATGTCAGTCTTGTCCTCTTCGAGTTCAATCTTTACGCCTTCCATCTCTGTCTTAGCCTTTTTAAGTGTGCTTTCAAGGTCATCATAGAAGTCGCTGATAAGTCCAACATATTCAATCTTGCCTTCGGCAATTTCATCAAGGCTTGTCTCCATCTGAGCTGTAAACTTAGTGTTTACGAACTTAGGGAACTTGTTCTTCAAAAGACCAGTTGTTGCCTCGCCAAGCTCTGTTGGCTTGAGAAGTTTGCCTTCACGTACAACATATTCACGTGACAAAATTGTTGTGATGATAGATGCATAAGTTGATGGTCTACCAACACCATTTTCTTCGAGTGCCTTAACAAGAGCAGCCTCTGTGAAACGTGATGGTGGCTGTGTGAAATGCTGATTTCCACCAAGTTCTTTAAGTTTGAGCTCATCACCTTCAGCAAGTTCAGGGAGCATTGCTTCCTCCTCTTCCTCTGGGTCAATATCATAAAGAACTGTGTAACCATCAAACTTAACGCTATAACCATTAGCAGCAAAGATGCAATCGTTTGCCTTAATTTCAACCTTTACTGTGTTCTGAACACAAGTTGCCATAAGGCTTGCGATAAAGCGCTGCCAAATAAGCTTGTAAAGCTTGTACTGATCAGATGTAAGGGATGCCTTTGCCTCTTCTGGAGTCAAAGTAACGTCTGTTGGACGAATTGCCTCATGAGCATCCTGAGCATTGTTTCTAGACTTGAAGTAACGTGGCTTCTCTGGGAGATACTTATCACCATAAGTTGCCTTGATATACTTGTCAGTCATAGCACGAGCTTCCTCAGAAATTCTAAGCGAGTCAGTTCTCATGTATGTGATAAGACCAACCTGACCACGACCAGCGACGTTAATACCTTCATAGAGTTCCTGTGCAACCTTCATTGTACGCTTTGCCTGGAAACCAAGTCTGCGAGAAGCGTCCTGTTGAAGTGTCGAAGTGATGAATGGTGGAGCTGGCTGTTTCTTTCTAATGCCCTTCTTTACCGAATCAACAATGTATGTTGCTCCATCAAGTCTCTTTAAATATTTATCTGATTCTTCTTTTGTCGTAATTTTTACCTTACCAGTTTCGTCACCTATGAAACTAGCTGCAAATGCTTTCCTTGCGCCATGAGGAATGAACTTGGCATCAATTGTCCAATACTCCTCTGGCTTAAATGCGCGAATTTCCTCTTCGCGGTCAACGATAAGACGTACAGCGACAGACTGTACGCGTCCTGCTGAAAGACCACGTCTAATCTTCTGTGATACAAATGGGGAAAGTCTGTAACCTACAAGTCTGTCGAGAATTCGACGAGCCTGCTGAGCATTAACAAGGTCCATATCTATCTTGTGTGGATCCTTAATACCTGCCATGATACCAGTCTTGGTAATCTCGTTGAAAGTTACTCGATTTGCTTTGTTCATATCAAGATCAAGCAAAGTTGCAAGATGCCAAGAAATAGCTTCTCCTTCGCGGTCCGGGTCAGTTGCGAGATAGATCTCGTCTGCCTTTGCAACTTCCTTCTTCAAGTCGCGAACGAGGTTTTCCTTTCCTTTTATTATTGCGTACTTTGGCTCAAAGTTGTTCTTTACATCAACATTGAGCTTGGCAGCAGGAAGGTCACGAACGTGACCCATTGAAGCAACTACGGTGTAATCTTTACCGAGGTACTCCTTAATTGTTTTTGTCTTTGTAGGTGACTCAACGATAATTAGTTTTGACATTGCGAAAACCATCCTATTTTATTACATAATTTGTATTCGCTAGAAGTTCGATGTATCCAAATACTTCAAGCTCAGTCAATGCACCGAGCAAATCAGTAAGTGGCATAGCCATTGTCTCCTCTAGTTTGTTTATGCTTAACGGGTCCGCTCCAAAAGCAGCGTATACACGCTGCGCACTCTCCGATATCGGATCCGTTATTTCCCTTTTTTTCGACCTCTTGCGTCTGAGCTCTTCCTCTTTTATTTTTCGATCTGCTGTTTTTATCTTTTTAACTTCTTGATTATAGCTTACAACATCACTACCAATGTTTGTCAAATCAATAGACAAGTCAACTGATTCATCAATAGTTATTTGATCTGCAAATCTATTCAGATAAAATCCTATAACATCGAGTGGCATTTGGAATTTATTTTCAATGTCTTCTATTTCGACGCCTGGTAGCGCCAACACATCTCGACCTTGATTGATTGCTTTGTTTACTGTAATCAAAGAACCACTTTTTTTCGCAGCCTCAACTACAATTGTTCCAACTGTCATTCCCGAAATAATTCGGTTTCTTATAGGAAAAGTTCCCTTGTGAGGTTCTGTAAATGGAGGCCACTCCGATATTGTTGCGCCATTCTTTGCTATTACATTACGAAGCGGTTCATTTGTCTTTAGATAATTTGAACCATGGCCACCACCGAGTACGGCAAAAGTCTCCTCTCCCACACTGATTGCACCGGTGTGCGCAGCAGAGTCTATGCCAATTGCACCGCCACTGACAACCGCGAATCCGCATTTCGACAGACACTTTGACAGTTCTGTCGCTGCGGTTAAGCTCAGTGGCGCAGCTTTGCGAGTTCCAACTATTGCAATTGGAATTTTACGCGATAAGGTTTTAAGGCTTCCCTTAACATAGAGAACCATTGGAAAATCAGGTATTTGCCTCAGATAATACGGATAGAATTCATCATCGTAGGTGACAATGTCCACTCCGAGAGATGCACACTGTTCAACCGTTTTATATGTGTCCTCAAGATAGAGGGATTCCATCTTTGATATCTGTGTTGGCGTGAATACGTTTGCCAATCGCCTCATCATAGGGCTGTCCTTGTAAATTTCTTCTGCACTGTGATACGTTTCAAAAATGTATCCAGCATTACTTGGAGCTATACCAAGTGCTTCTTGTAACCATAAATAGTAATTAAGATTTGTCATTTGAAGGCTTCACCATTTCCCACATAATAATGGAAGCTGCTGCTCCCGCATTAAGTGACTCCGCTCTGCCTGTCATCTCTATCGTAATACTATTCTTACAACTATCCATAGTGCTCTGGGTTACACCGTTTGCCTCATTTCCTACTACCACAATAACGCCATCTCTAAAGTCAACATCAGTTATACTTTCTGCGTTCTCACGTGGAGTTGAAGCATATGTCTTCATTCCCCTTTTTTGAGCATCTTCAATTGTCACCCTTACGTCATCCGTCTCTATTACGGGAATCCTAAGCAATGCGCCCATGGATGCACGTAATGCCTTTGGACTATAGACATCACAACCACCGGAGACAATAAGTCCTGTAATTCCAAGTGCCTCTGCCGTACGGCTGATAGCACCCAAATTTGCAGGGTCCTGTACGTTCTCGAGCAAGACATATTTGCCCGCTCCATCAATTTCGCTGTTGCACTCATTTCTTGCAACAACTGCAAAGATACCCTGTGGGCTCTTTGTATCAGACATCTTTTCTGCGACACTGTCGCTTATCTCGTAACTCTCGTCTGAAAGAGAAATGAGCTTTTCTAAATCATCGGTATTATCAATGTATAATACCTTAGTAAAATAGAGCTCTTTTATGGTGCATCCACTGCGCACAACATCCAAAACGAGACGAAGTCCCTCAAGCACAAAAAGGCCCTGCTCCCTACGCGCCTTTGCGGAGGAAACGAGTTCCGTGTATGCTTTTACTTTTGGATTTTTCAAGCTTGTGATTGACTCCATAAAATACCTCTTAAAAGCAAAAGACACGCCCACGTACGCGAGCGCGTACGGGCGTGTAGCTTTCAATTATTTTGCAAGAGCTGCCTTTGCCTGATCACAGAGAGCTGTGAATGCAGCTGGGTCAGCGATAGCGATTTCTGAGAGCATCTTTCTGTTGAGATCGATGCCAGCCTTCTTAAGGCCGTTGATAAATGTTGAGTAGTTCATACCATTCATCTTGCAAGCAGCTGAGATTCTTGTAATCCAAAGACGACGGAAATCTCTCTTCTTCTGCTTTCTGCCGATGTAAGCGTAATTACCGCTCTTCATTACAGCCTGCTTAGCTGTCTTAAATAAAGCATGCTTTGAGCCATAGTAGCCCTTAGCCATCTTGAGTGTTTTATTTCTGCGCTTTCTTGTCATCATAGCGCCCTTAATTCTAGCCATTGTTCATATCCTCCTCAAATTAATACTTGTAAGGTACCATCTTCTTGATCTTCTTAGCATTTGTTGAATCTGCTACGAAAGACTTACGAAGGTTTCTCTTACGCTTTGTGTTTTTCTTTGTAAGGATATGTGATTTGTTAGCGTGGTTAAGCTTTGCTTTACCGTTCTTTGATACTTTGATACGCTTCTTAGCGCCAGAATGTGACTTAATCTTTGGCATAATATATGTCCTCCTTGAAATTGATTACTTAGATTTAATTGGTGCAAGGAACATTAGCATCTGTCTGCCCTCAAGCTTTGCAGCCTTTTCAACAGTACAGTATTCGGCACATGCTTCTGCAAATTTCTCCATGGTAACGAGACCGTTTTCTGGGTGAGCCATCTCACGACCACGAAAACGAATAGAAACCTTAACCTTGTGACCGGCCTTTAAGAACTTAACTGTCTGATTTACCTTTGTCTCAAAGTCATGTGTATCAATTTTAAGGGAAAGTCTTGTTTCCTTAACCTCGATAACTTTTTGATTCTTCTTGGCTTCCTTTTCACGCTTCTGCTGTTCGAAACGATACTTACCATAATCCATTATTTTTGCAACAGGTGGTTGTGCTTGTGGAGCAATAAGTACAAGGTCTAAATCCTTCTGCTCTGCTGATTGTAAAGCATCCTTCAATGACATGATACCAAGCTGCTCACCATCATCTGTTACAACTCGGAGTTCTTTTGCTTTGATTTCTTCGTTAATAAGAACTTCCTGGTTCTTTGTGCCTATGTTCATGCACCTCCATAAAAATAATAAAAGCGTGGACACAGATACTCCGTCCACGCAATACTATCCTTCAAGATACTATTGACCTATGAACCATAAGACATAGGTGAGAACGGAATGGTCCTTCTTTGTTGTAGGAAGATATTACACCTAGAAAAATAAATTGTCAACTATTATTTATATATAAATTTAAAACATTCTTGACAGTGGTTGCGTCTTAGGTTATTATATACGAGCATCACACATGCGGATTTAGCTCATCTGGTAGAGCGCCACCTTGCCAAGGTGGAGGTAGCGGGTTCGAGCCCCGTAATCCGCTCCACTTTTAAGAACTTGCAGGTTGCTGTAAGTTCTTTTTTTATGTATAATTGTCATGGTGATTTTATGAAAATAGAAATGTTACGTACCAAAACCGAATTGGGAGAAGAGGCTGTAACATCTTTAACCCTCATAGCTGGCCTCGGAGTGGAAGGCGACAAGAAAGCCAAAGGAGGCGACCGTCAACTGACACTTGCCGATGAATCAAACCTCATTGCCTATCGCACTGATGGTAACGGCCTTTGCGTTCACCGTTTCATGCCGAACGTTGCAACGAGTGGTATCGATTACAGCGCCTTAACGGTTGGCGACAGGTTTACAATCGGTGATGTAGTAATAGAAATCAGTAGCACAAATAAAAAGTGCTTTGAAGAATGCAAGTTTGTTCAAAACGGTTTACACTGTGAAATCAAACACAACTGCGCATTTGCCAAGATTATATGTGGCGGAACAATAACCACAGGAGATGAAATTATTGAAAGCTAATACAAAAGCTAAAATTGCAACTGCTGTAATAGAACAAAAGACTAAAAACATTTACAACCCAGAGACAGGCGAAATGGTAGAGGATAAAGGACCATCCTTAAACACCGAACTCGTCTGGTCAGGTGAGCCAAACTACAGATATAAACATTCAAAATACGATTGGCTCTTTATACCTCTCTCTTGGTTTATTGTAATAATCGCTGCTTTCTGGATGCGTGCTCTCAATCAAGAACCAGCGCTATGGGCTTTCGCAAGCATTCTTATGCTTTTCGGTCTCTACTGCCTCTTCTTTAGAACACATCACAAGAGAAAGAAACGCAGGAAGTATTCTTATGAAATAACAGAGACAGACATTACAATCATCTATTCAACAAAGAAGGATGTTAAGGTACGCCAGATTCCAATCGAAAATGTAAACTACATCGCATACACGATGCGCAAGAATAAATCCGGTACAGTTTACTTCAACTTCCCGAATGATTATAAGGATATATTAAAACTTATCTTTGCTCATTCTGGAATCGGACGCATCGATGAAAAGATTTTTGCTTTCTATGATATAGAAGACGTTGATGATTTGATTGAGCAGTTAAAAGCAAAAATTGGTGACAACCTTAGAGTAGATAAAATATAACAAGACAAATGGGGGGTGCGAACGCACCCCCCCATTCTTTATAGTATTATAAATACTATAACTCTTTTAAAAACCTTTGTCCTGCTCAAGCAGTACTGCTCGAACTGGCGAAGCCTCGAGCCCCTCTGCCTTGAGCGGCAATGCGATGAGGTAATACTCGCCATCGTGCTCAACATCTGACAAATCAAGGTTTTCTAGAAGAATCGTGCCACCTGACAAAAGCGCACGATGGCAGAATGCCTCATTGTCACCACCAAGTGACGGCCTATCATAACCAAGCAGGTCGTAACCGAGCGATGCGATATCCTCCGCAGCACCACCAAAAAATACATTATCGGACTTTGTCCTAAGTATTAATTTTGTTGGATGCTTTGGAAAATATTGCTCTACGACCTCACCTGTTATTGGGCCGTGTGGCAGTGTCACTACTGTTACACTGCCCATAAACTTTTCAAGTGGAAAGGCATCTATTGATTCTGCATACTCCAAAAAATGAAGCGGAGCATCCACATGTGTACCTGTATGAAGACTTGTATAAAGGGCGTTTAAGTTATACAAATCACCCATTTCAATACTTCTGATGTTTTGTATTTTGGTCTCTGGATCACCAGGATAAACCGGTGAACTTAAAAGATCCTTTGATATATCAATAATCTTCATTTACTTTCTCCGTTTCTTTAATCACCAACAAGTCCAAATGCTTCAAAAAAGTCTGTTACTATATCTTTGACACCTGAATAATCCTTATTCATAGCGCTGTCTATAATTCCTTGAATTCCATCGGCTAAATCGTTTGTATCTAGTATTCCTTCAAGGAAGGAGCCCATTTCGGCTTTGATTTTAGAACCAAAAATCACTGTGCTAAGTTCAGCCAAATCAGAGTGGGTTTTAAGTGCGTCACCAAACAAATAGCTCATAGCATCAGCTTTTATCTGTTCCTCATCAAATGTGGCAACCTCTATTTTTGATGGGATGTCAAAACTCTTAAGTTCAGTTTCTTTTATAGCGAACTCCATTTCCAAATCGTTATATGAAAGTTTTCCTTCGCTCTCGTCACCAAATACTATTGAAAGTACTACGTTTTTATCAGTTCCCTCAAGGAGCATATTCATACTGGTGATTTTGTTCCTACTATCTACTGTGAACTTGATACTTGTATTTTCTATGCCACTTGATGCAAGCTTCGTTGCCATTGTTTTAACTGCATTATCAAAAAGTGCTTTATATTCATCTGGCAAAAAATCACTAATTATTCCGTTTTTAAGTTGAGTTGTTGTAGCTTTAATTTCAATTTTATCCTTTGAAACTTTGACAAGCTTTTCAAGTTCAATGCCCGGAGCCCCACTTGTTGCAACTTTTGCAGCAGTGGAAGGCTTCGCTTTTTCTTTTTCTAATTTAAGCCAACCTGTGTTGAGCTCATTTATCTTAAAGCAGTTTAAGTTTTCCGAAATAATAGCTTCACTTGTCAAAAGGGCGCCATCTCTATCAGACAATGTTAAATTGACTTTTGCAGCGTCTTTGCCCTTGTGAAGATCTCCGCTTACAAGAATTGTTTTTAAATACTTGTTTGCCGCAAGCTTTGATTCCTCATCATCTAAAAAATCAATCTCTCCAAGCTCCCCTGAAAGCCTGCCGTCAAATTTCAGCGCATCCGTATCGTTATAGGCTTTTAAAGCATTTTTTGACACAACGTATTTTGCGTAATTTGTGTCAGACATAACAAGTTGCATTGCTGTGCGTGGAGCAACTAACCAAAAAATTCCAACACATAAAATCAGTGCCAAGAGAACGATTAATATTACTTTTAGTGTTTTGTTATTCTTCACAGGAACACCTCCTAAAATGAGTCTCCTATTTGCCATCATTTTACCATAATGTCAAGAAAAATCAAAATTTTTCAAACAAAAGTTTGCATTATGCGAACAGATGTGCTATACTCGGATTGAACATTTGTACATTTTGGTTATGAAAGGGGTTTATTTATGGAACTTGACAACCTTAATGGCACTCAGAAAAAGATTTATGAATACTTGCTTGATCGCTCACGCAAGACTGCTGTTCCAGCATCAGTTCGGGAAATTGGCGCAGCAGTTGGACTCAAGTCTACATCATCTGTTCAGGCCAATTTAAACGCACTTGAGGATGCTGGCTACATCACTCGTGATCCTCTTCTCAAGCGTTCTATTCGCCTTAACGTTCAGGACGAAGCCAAGCATTTCTTAGAGGTTCCACTTGTTGGAACTGTTGCTGCTGGTGCTCCTATCCTTGCCGCTGAGCAAATTGAAAGCTACATCCCATTTGGTGGCCCATTTGCTACAGACAAAACGCTTTTTGCTCTTCGTGTTAAGGGTGAAAGTATGATCAATGCCGGCATCTTAGAGGGAGACGTAATCATCGTAGAGCAGACTAACGTCGCTAAAAACGGCGAAATGGTAGTTGCCCTTATTGATGACGAGGCAACAGTTAAAACATTCTATAAGGAGGCTGACCATTTCAGACTCCAACCAGAAAACGACTACATGGACCCAATTATCTGTGATGAACTCATCATCTTGGGCAAAGTAGTTGGCCTTATGAGATATTATTAATCTTAAAACTTAAAATAGGCATAAGAAAAACGCACTTTTTTCAAAGTGCGTTTTTTCTATTTCTAATTATTCATCATGGAAAAGTGGAGTTGAGAAGTATCTCTCAGCTGTATCTGGAAGTACTGTTACAACAGTCTTGCCAGGTCCAAGCCTTTTTGCCATTGCAATTGCTGCAGCTACATTTGTACCAGATGTTACTCCACAGAAGAGACCTTCTTTTCTTGCAAGGTCGCGAGCTGTGTTGAGGGCCTCATCATCTGTTACGATATAGATGTCACTATAGATATCTTGATTAAGAATCTTTGGAATAAGACCATCGCCGATACCCATCTGGATATGTGTTGATACAGTACCACCTGCCAAAATTGCAGCATTCTGTGGCTCAACTGCCCAAATTGTAACATTAGGATTCATTGCCTTGAGGATTTCACCAACACCTGTGATTGTACCACCTGTACCAATACCAGAGCAGAAACCATCAATTTGATCTCCTACTTGCTCGAGAATTTCGAGAGCAGTATGACGCTTGTGAACGCCTACGTTATTTGGATTTTCAAACTGCTGAGGAATGAAAACATGTGGGTCTTCTTCCTTCATCTTATATGCAAGCTTGATACAGTCATCAATACATTTACCAATATCACCATCATCGTGAACGAGTTCGATTTCAGCACCATAATGATGACAAATCTTACGACGTTCCTCAGACACTGAGTCTGGCATGATTATTATTGTTTTATATCCTCTTACCGCACCAACAAGTGAAAGTCCAATTCCCTGGTTGCCACTTGTAGGTTCGACAATAATAGAATCCTTATCAAGAATTCCTTCACGCTCGGCAGCAGCAATCATCTCGAGTGCTGTACGAGTCTTGATAGAACCACCAACGTTGAGTCCCTCGTACTTTACAAGTACCTGAGCACTAGTTTTTGGGTCTACCATTTTTTCTGAAAGTCGAATCATTGGGGTTTGACCCATTGCTTCGAGCACATTATTGTAAATCATTAAAATTTAACCTTCTCTGCAATATAATTGTGAAGTTCTGAAATAGGAATACGAACCTGCTCCATTGTGTCACGGTCACGTACTGTTACAGCGTTATCTGCTGGTGTGTTATCATCGCCAACTGTCTCGAAGTCAACTGTTACACAGAAAGGTGTACCAATCTCATCCTCGCGGCGATAACGCTTACCAATTGAGCCTGCATCATCATAGTCAACAACAAAGTCCTTTGAAAGGTCGTTGTAAATTTCCATAGCCTTATCAGAAAGCTTCTTTGAAAGTGGCAATACAGCAACTTTGAAAGGAGCAATTGTTGGATGGAAATGCATTACTACACGTGTGTCGTTCTTTTCAGCATCAATTACTTCTTCGTCATAAGCCTCAACAAGGAGTGACAAGAAGAGACGCTCAACGCCAAGTGATGGCTCGATAACATAAGGAACATAATGCTCGTTTGTCTCAGAATCAAAGTATGAAAGATCCTTACCAGATGTGTTGATATGCTGTGTAAGGTCATAGTCAGTTCTGTCTGCAACACCCCAGAGTTCGCCCCAACCAAATGGGAAGAGGTACTCAAAGTCAGTAGTTGCCTTAGAATAGAAGCAAAGCTCCTCTGGATCATGGTCGCGAAGGCGAAGATTCTCTGGCTTGATGTTAAGAGAATAGAGCCAATCACGGCAGAATGAACGCCAGTAATCAAACCACTCAAGGTCTGTACCTGGCTTGCAGAAGAACTCAAGTTCCATCTGCTCAAACTCACGTACACGGAAGATAAAGTTACCTGGTGTAATCTCGTTTCTGAATGACTTACCAATCTGAGCTATACCAAATGGTACCTTGCGTCTTGTTGTACGCTGAACATTAGAAAAGTTTACAAAGATACCCTGTGCTGTCTCAGGACGAAGATAGATTTCGTTTTTAGAATCCTCTGTTACACCCTGGAAAGTCTTGAACATCAAATTAAACTTACGTATATCTGTAAAATCATGTGCGCCACAATCTGGACAGGCAATGTTATGCTCTCTGATGTAGCCCATGAGTTCTTCATCAGAAAATCCTGCTGGATTATCAGAAAGACCGTTCTCTGCTACATATTCCTCAATAAGCTTGTCTGCTCTGTGTCTTGTATGACACTGCTTACAGTCCATCAAAGGATCAGAAAATCCTGCAAGGTGACCAGATGCTACCCATGTCTGTGGGTTCATAAGGATTGCTGCATCAAGACCAACGTTATACTGGTTTTCCTGAATAAACTTCTTTCTCCATGCGTCCTTGATGTTTTGCTTCATCTCAACGCCGAGTGGGCCGTAATCCCATGTGTTTGCAAGGCCACCGTAAATTTCTGATCCGGCATAGACGAAACCACGGTTCTTACAAAGCGCTACGATTTTTTCCATTGTTTTTTCTTGGTTATTCAATTTTGTTATCTCCTTCCGCGCAAATGGCTTTTGCGCAAAGTATTTTCACCAAATTACAGTGATGTAGAAAATATTAATATAATACCTATTAAAAGTCAATTGATTTATGCGCTCACTTGTGCTAAAATCTTGCAGCAAATTGTTTTATGTAAACTAAGAGGGAGAAAACTTATGTCAACTATCGCTGCTATATCAACACCAAATGCCGCAGGTGGCATTGGAATAGTTAAAATTTCTGGTCCCGACGCCATCGCTGTTGCGGACTGCGTTTTTGCGTGCGTTGGCTCAAAAAAGCTTTCAGATCTCCCAGGATATAGCGTAAAGTTTGGCCATGTACACGATGGCAAGGACACACTCGATCAAGCAGTCGCAATAATCTACCGTGCTCCTAAAAGTTACACGGGTGAAGATGTTGTTGAACTCCAATGCCACGGCGGCCTTTTCCTTATGCAACAGATTCTTCGCCTCTGTCTCAAAAACGGTGCCGTTCCAGCGGAACCAGGCGAATTCACAAAACGCGCATTCCTAAATGGCAAGATGGATTTGACAGAAGCGGAATCTGTTATGACACTCATCTCGGCCCATGGTCGCCAAGCCGCCGATGCCGCTTTCAATGTCCTTCAAGGTTCCCTGTCACAGGAAATCAAGGACATTGCAAACGTGTTTATTGCGGCTTCCGCTCACATGGCCGCTTGGGTTGATTACCCAGATGACGAGATAGAGGAACTAAATTTTGATAAATTACTTGTTGATTTTAAAGATGCAAAGACAAAACTTACTTCTCTTATCGACAAGTTTGATATGGGCCAGGCAATAACAGAAGGTATTGAGACCGTTATTGTTGGTAAGCCAAACGTCGGTAAATCAACACTTATGAATTTGCTCCTTGGTCGCGAGAGGTCAATCGTTACCGAAATCGCTGGCACGACACGAGATGTCGTTGAAGAGACAGCAAGGATAGGCAACGTAGTGCTTCGCCTCTCCGACACCGCAGGTATCCGCAAGTCAAGCGATGTCGTGGAATCAATCGGCATTGAATTTGCCAAGACAAAGCTCTCACACTCTGCCCTAATCCTTACAATAATAGATGGCAGCAAACCTCTTGATGATGAGGATTTAGCAATCCTCAACGAGTGCAAGGGCAAACCATCCATTTGCATAATCAACAAAGATGATTTAGGCAATGTAATAAAACCTTCTGACGTTGCAGAATATGTTTCTACTGCTGTGACAATATCAGCAAAAGATAAGGGCGCTTACGATGTTTTACGTGAAGCGCTCGAGGATTTGCTCGGCACAGCAGAATTCGATTCATCTGAAGCAATGCTTATCAATGAGCGTCAGCTCAATTGCTGTCAAAAGAGCCTCTCTTGCATAGACGAGGCAATAAACGCAATAGAGTGTGGACTCACAATGGATGCTGTGAATGTGAGTGTGGATGCGGCAATCGCCCCACTCCTTGAACTCACTGGTGAACGCGTGTCAGATGCAGTAGTAAACGAAGTATTTAGTAAATTCTGTGTAGGTAAATAAGATGGAATATTTTGCAGACAATTATGATGTAGCTATAATAGGCGCTGGACATGCTGGCATTGAAGCCGGCCTTGCTAGTGCGCGTATGGGCGTGAGAACAGTCGTCTTCACTATCAGTGCAGACTGGGTTGGTAACTGCCCATGCAACACTGCAATCGGTGGCACTTCAAAGGGAACGCTTGTAAAAGAGATAGACGCACTCGGTGGCGAAATGGGACTTGCAACGGACCATAATATGATTCAAAGTCGAATGCTCAACCTTGGAAAAGGTCCTGCCGTCCACTCCCCTCGTGCACAGGTTGACAGAAGAGATTATTCCGCCTACATGAAAAATACTTTGGAAAAATGTGAGAACCTTGACCTTAGACAGGCTGAAATTGTTGATATTAAACAGTTGCCAGATGGCCAGTGGCAGGTTAGGACCAAGCTTGAGGCCCTCTATACTGCAAAGTGCGTAGTTATAGCAACAGGCACATTTTTGCGCGGTCGTGTATATGTCGGAGAAGTAAATTATCCTTCTGGCCCAGATGGTATGTTCCCATCAAATGAGCTATCAGATGCTCTACATAAACTTGGCATAAAGACAAGAAGGTTTAAAACTGGCACACCTTCCAGAGCTAACAGAAGATCAATTAATTTTGAGAACCTTGAAGTGCAAGAAGCGGATGAAAAGCTCGTGCGATTCTCACATGATAAAAGCTTTACTCCAGAAAACAAGGCTGTATGCCACATAACATATACAAACGACGAAACCAAGGAGGTAATCCTTAGCAACCTTGATCGCTCCCCTCTCTATAACGGAAGCATCGAAGGCGTTGGTCCTCGTTATTGCCCAAGTATAGAAAGTAAAATAATGACATTCCCAAATAAGGAGCGCCATCAAATCTTTATCGAACCTTGTGGTCTTAACACCCAGGAAATGTATTTGCAAGGACTTTCATCTTCCTTGCCAGAGGATGTTCAACTAAAATTCCTTAGAACTATCCCTGGATTTGAAAACATAGAAGTAATAAGGACTGCTTATGCAATCGAATACGATTGTGTTGACCCAAGATATTTAAAACCAACACTTGAGTTTTTAGACTTCCCTGGCCTCTTTGGATGTGGCACATTCTGCTCCTCCTCTGGCTATGAGGAAGCAGCAGCGCAAGGAATTATTGCGGGCATTAATGCAGCTTTGCTCGTAAATAACAAGCCACCATTTATCTTGGATCGTGCATCAAGTTATATTGGAACATTGATTGATGATCTTATCACCAAGACATTGACTGAACCATACAGAATGATGACTTCACGTTCCGAGTACAGACTCGTACTTCGACAAGACAATGCCGACCTCCGTCTGACTAAATTCGGATATGAACTTGGTTTAATTACAAAAGAGCGATATGACGAAGTGTGCGAAAAGCAGCGTTTGATAGACGAAGAAATTGAACGCATTAAGAATACAACTATCGCTCCATCAGATGAGTTAAACAACCTGCTTGTTTCACGTGAAACATCTCCGATGAAGACAGGCACAAAACTAATAGAACTTATTAGAAGACCCGAACTCGGTTACGAGGATTTGGCTCCATTTGATAAGGCAAGGCCAGAACTTTCTGACGAAGAAAAAGAAGAAGTTGACATTGAAGCGAAATACGAAGGATATATCAAAAGACAACAAGCGCAGATAAATGAAATGCGCAGGCTTGAAAGCAAAAAGCTTCCAGAAGATCTTGATTACATGTCAATTGTAAACCTTCGCTTAGAAGCCAGAGAAAAGCTCAGCAATATTAAGCCATCAAGCGTTGGACAAGCTAGCCGAATCGACGGCGTAAGTCCAGCTGATATTTCCGTACTCCTTATATATATGGAAAAGGAGAAAATATGATAGATTTAGAATTACTCAAAGCCGGCGCCTGTTCACTTGGTGTTGCGCTTGATGACAAAGCACTTGAGAGATTTGATGCTTATGCAGAACTTCTCGTCTTTTGGAACGAGAGAATAAATCTTACTGCAATAACAGATCCTGAAGGGATAGTTAAAAAGCATTTCCTAGACAGCCTTGCATTACTCAAGTACTGTGATATAAAAGCCGAGGCAAAGGTAATAGATGTTGGAACGGGAGCTGGTTTTCCTGGACTTGCTCTAAAAATTGCGAGACCTGACATTAACATAACTTTAATGGACAGCACACAAAAGAAGCTCACAGTAATAGAGGATATACTTGGCAAGATAGGTCTTGATGCAAATATCATTCATGCAAGGGCAGAGGAGGCAGGCCATGACGGCGCGCTTCGCGAGCAGTATGATTTTGCAACAGCGCGGGCTGTTTCAAACCTTAGAGATCTCACTGAATACTGCCTTCCATTTGTAACAATAGGAGGAAGTTTTATCAGCATGAAAGGTGCTGATGCCAAGGCAGAACTAGATGATGCTGGGCACGCAATCGAGATTTTAGGAGGAAAAGTAATCAAATTTGATGAATATGAACTCGATGGATGCGGAGAGCGCGCAATAATTAATATTTCTAAAGTTTCAAAAACACCTGATAAATACCCAAGACCTAAGGGCAAAATGCAAAAACAACCACTATAAGTTGTGTTTAATGCAAGATCCATGTTTCACGTGAAACATGGATCTCTTTTTTTATTCAATTATTTCTCTTTTAATATTAAACGATTTGTGATAATATATTTTCACTAAAAGAACTACGCATAAAGGAGGCGGCACATTTGGCAAAAATAGTAGCAATTTTAAACCAAAAAGGTGGTGTAGGTAAAACAACTACAGCTGTTAACCTCATCGCTGCCATAGGTGCACATGGCAAGAGAGTACTTCTCGTCGACGTGGATTCTCAGGGTAACTCGACCTCTGGTTTTGGAATCGATAAGCGCTCTCTCAAATATTCGTCTTACGATATGATAATGAATGGTGTCCCTGCAAAGGACATCATAATAACAACAAAGTTTAAAGGTGTCGACGTGCTTCCAAGTAACATTGACCTTGCTGGCGCAGAACTTGAACTTGTAGATGCAGAAAAGAGAGAAACCAAGATTAAGAATGCTTTGCTTCCTCTTTATAACGACTACGATTTTATTTTCCTTGATTGCCCACCATCACTTGGACTTATTACACTTAATTCCTTGACGGCTGCTGATACAATTCTCATCCCAATTCAAGCAGAATACTATGCTCTTGAAGGACTTTCACAACTTATGGCAACTGTACGTCAGGTTAAGAGGCTCTATAACCCTTTACTTGATTTAGAGGGTGTAGTACTCACAATGTATGATGGCAGACTCAATATCACACAGCAAGTAGTAGCAGAAGTCAAGAGGTTCTTCCCAAAGAAGGTCTATGCATCTGTTATTCCTCGTAATGTTAGACTTGCCGAAGCTCCAAGCTTTGGTCTCCCAGTAATGTACTATGACAAGAATTCAAAAGGAAGCCTTGCTTATGAGAGCCTTGCAGTAGAATTCTTAAAGCAGAATAGAAAGAGGTGACGAGAATGGCAACAAATAAAAAAGGTGGACTCGGCAGAGGTCTCGAAGCATTGTTTATTGATAATGCTGTAGAGGACATGGGAGTCAATGGTACAGTTACACTTAAACTCAATGAAATTGAGCCAAATAAAGAACAGCCTCGAAAGACGTTCGACGAAAAGGCTCTTCAAGAGCTCGCTAACAGCATCGAGCGCAACGGCGTATTACAGCCACTTCTCGTTCGACCAATGGCCGACGGTTCTTACCAGCTTGTAGCTGGTGAGCGTAGATGGCGTGCATCTCGCCTTGCTGGCCTTTCAGAAGTTCCTGTTGTTGTAAAAGAAATGTCCGATGAACAGGCAATGGAAATTGCCCTCATCGAAAACTTGCAGCGTGAGGACCTAAACCCAATAGAAGAAGCAGAAGGTCTCTATTTACTTATTGAGCGCTATAACCTAACTCAAGAAGAAGCTGCAGCAAGAGTTGGACGTTCTCGTCCAGCAATTGCAAATGCCCTTCGTCTTTTGAACCTTCCAGAGGAAGTTCGCAACATGACAAAGGAAGGTAAGATTTCTGCTGGTCACGCAAGAGCGCTTCTCGGATTCGATACAGAAAAAGCAATGCGTGAAGCAGCAAAAGATATTGTTTCACGTGATTTATCCGTTCGTGACGTTGAGCGTCTTGCAAAAGAATCATCAAAAGATGACGCTCCAAAGCCAAGAAAAAAGACAAATCGTGATACCTTCTATGATGAAGTTGAACTTGCTCTTTCAAAGACACTTGGCAGAAAAGTAAATGTAAAAGTTTCCAAAACTGGCGGAATACTAGAGATGGAATTCTTTGATAAGAAAGATCTCGAAAAGCTTGCAAAGCAGCTTGACGTAGAATAAAAGGAGAAAATTTAGGAAATGCTAGACATTAAGTTTTTAAGAGAGAATCCTGATGTTGTTAAAGAAAACATAAAGAAAAAATTTCAGGATGAAAAAATTCCTCTTGTAGATGAAGTAATTGCCCTTGATGAAGAAAAGAGACAGGTTCAAGGTAGGGCAGACGAACTTCGTCAAAATAGAAATAAGGTTTCCAAGGAAATTGGCAACCTTATGGCTCAGGGCAAAAAAGATGAAGCTATGGCACTCAAAGAAAAGGTAACATCTCAAGCAGCAGAGCTTGATGAACTTTCAAAGCGCCAGGATGAACTCACCGAAAAAGTAACAAAGATAATGATGCTCATCCCAAATATCATTGACCCATCAGTTCCAATCGGTAAAGATGACTCATTCAACGTAGAAGTTGAGCGTTTTGGCGATGCAGTAGTACCAGAATACGAAGTGCCTTACCACACAGAGATTATGGAAAGCTTTGGCGGTATCGACATCGATGCAGCAGGCAAAACATCTGGTAATGGTTTTTACTATCTTCTTGGCGATATCGCAAGACTTCACAGTGCAATACTCAGCTATGCTCGTGACTTTATGATAGACAAGGGATTCACATACTGCATCCCACCATTTATGATTCACGGCAATGTTGTTGAAGGCGTTATGAGCCAGAGCGATATGGACGGTATGATGTACAAAATAGAAGGAGAGGACCTCTATCTTATCGGTACATCAGAGCATTCAATGATTGGTCGCTTTATTGACTATCGTTTCACAGAAGGTGAACTCCCACAGACGCTTACAAGCTATTCTCCTTGCTTTAGAAAAGAAAAAGGCGCTCACGGAATAGAGGAGCGCGGTGTTTATAGAATTCACCAGTTTGAGAAACAGGAAATGATTGTTATCTGTAAACCAGAGGAATCAAAAGAGTGGTACGAAAAAATGTGGCGCTACTCTGTTGAACTCTTTAGGAGCATGGATATTCCTGTACGTCAGCTCGAATGTTGCTCAGGCGACCTTGCTGACCTCAAAGTAAAGTCATGTGACATAGAGGCATGGTCTCCAAGACAGAAGAAGTACTTTGAAGTATGCTCTTGCTCAAATCTTGGTGATGCACAGGCAAGAAGACTCAAAATGCGTGTAAAGGGAGAGGACGGCAACACATATCTTCCACACACATTAAATAACACTGTTGTTGCTCCACCTCGTATGCTCATCGCATTCCTTGAGAACAATCTTCAAGCAGATGGAACAGTTAATATTCCAGAAGTAATCCGTCCATACATGGGCGGCAAGGAAAAGCTCATTCCAAAGAAATAAAAATAGATAGAAAAACTCCCCAGTGAAATCACTGGGGAGTTTGTTTTTATTCTGCGTCTTCTGCCTTTTCTACCTTTGGCATTATTTTGCCATAACGAATACCTTCGGCATCAGAACGAGGTGCTCTCTGTGGAGCCTCTACCTTTTGGCTTTCACGTGAATCACGATTGCCACGTCCGCCGCCACGGTTATTACCGTATGACTTGCGAGGATTTGTTGGCTTTGCGCCTTCCTCTAATGCAATAACAACCTTACGGTCAGCATCTGAACCAACTGAGTAAGATGTTACATCTTGGATTTTGGCAACCTCTGTATGAATAATTCTACGCTCAAATGGATTCATTGGATCAAGAGCAATATTTCTTCCATACTTCTTAACCTTGCCAGCTGTACGTCTAGCAATGTCCTTAAGTGTTGCTTCTCTCTTTTCTCTGTAATTTCCAATATTGATAGAAATCTTTGAGAATTCACTATCATTCTTTGACTTGTTTGCAACAAGACGAACGAGGTATTGAATAGAATCAAGTGTCTCTCCACGTCTACCAATGAGGAGACTGTAATCTTCTTCACTCATAATCTTGAAGAAATAGTCTTTTTCACATCTAGAAATTTCTACGCTTGTGCCTTCTACGCCTATTCCACTAATAATTGTCTGTAAGTAGTCATATGCCTTCTTAACGTTCTCTGGGCAAGCAGATAACTCAATTACTTCTGCTGAAACCTCTTCTACTGGCTCTTCTACTTTTTCAGCCTTTACTGCTGGCTTCTCTGATTTAGGCGCCTTCTTACTGTCGTTTTTCTTTACCGGCTTTTCTTTCTTTGCTGGCTTCTCGTCTGGTGCTTCATAGAAAGCACGAACTTCAGCTTGCTTACCTCCAAAGATGCCTAATACTTTTTTCTCAGGCATAACAAGTACTTCAAACTGAACGTCTGCACTAACTGGAGCATCTAATGCGAGAACTGCAGCCTGTTGTGCTTCTTCGATTGTTGCACCGGTAGCTACTGCCTCTTTAATCATTATTTACCTCCAAATATAAAAACCGCCAACTTTGGTAGACAAAAAAGATGGCGGTTTAGGTTTCACTTATTTAGTTTTCTTTTGAAAGGAGAGAAATGTTTTCTTTAACATTTGCTTCCTTTGCGCGTCTTTCAATAGACTCGTCAATCATCATCTTGGCGATAACGCGCTTTGGTTCATAGATTTTATTGATAATAACCATCTGTACAAGGCTCAATAAACTGTTAAGTGCCCAATAAACACCAATACCTATTGGGAATGCATAAGCAAGCCAAAGTGACCAGAATGGCATAAATAGAAGCATACAACCCATTGTTGCATTGCTAGATGCATCTGGAGTCTGCTGTCTAGTTCTAATAAAGCTATAAATTGAGCTTGCAAGCGCAGCAAGGAAAGCTGCAATTGGAACAAGCGCATATACAGAGCCCCAACCATGCTGTGATGGTGTATCACCAAGGTTAAGACCAAAAGCAGTAAATTCAAAGTCCTGAAGGCTTGTCCATACACTTGCCTTAAGGTTTGGAAGAGCTTCCTTTAATTTGTCTATGTTTGAAAGAACAGAAATTTCGCTAAGTCTTATGTTCTTGTTATTAGCAATTAAAGGTTGTACTGCATCTGTAAGAGCTGTAATTGTTGCTTTATCAAGTCTAATAATGTAAGAAAGTGGTTTATAGATGGCTCCATAAAGTCCCATGATGATAGGGAACTGAATAAGCAGGGTACCGCAACCTGCAGTCATTGAGCCATATCCTTCTTTTTCATAAAATGCCTGCATCTCAGCATTAATCTTTGCCTGATCGCCAGCATATTTTTGTCTGATTTTTTCAATCTTAGCACGAGTCCTAAGAGTTTTAGCCTGATTCTTTTGTGTACTAATTGTACTTGGAACCAAGATAAGCTTTGCGATAATTGTAAAAGCTATAAGAGCTATAGCATAATTACCACCGCATACCTTGTAAAGGAACCAGAGTATCCAACCAAATGGATAAGAAAAAATATCGTAGATAAAATTCATTACTTAACCTTCTTTTCTGGTACTGGATCGTAGCCGCCTGCAGTCAATGGACTACAACGTATAATTCGCCATAGGGTGAGAAGTGAACCTTTAAATACTCCAAATCTCTCTATTGCAATAATGCCATACTCTGAGCAAGTAGGATAATACTTACACATAGGTGGGAGTTTTGGCGAAATATGTTTTTGATAGAATCTGATGATTGAAATAAGAATGTTTTTCATAAAACTATGCATCTATAATGCCGGCCTCTTTAAATTGAGACCTCATTACCATTTCAATATCCGTGCTCTTTTTAAAACGAGTTTTTACACGACAAACAAAGATAATATCGTATCCCTGTAAGTTTTCTGCATACTCCTTGTAAATTGGAGCAAATGCTGCACGGACTTTACGCCTAGAGGTATTTCGCTGAACTGCGTTTCCAATCTTTTTACTTGAAGTGATTCCTATACGACAAATTCCCGCACGGTTTTTCATTAAATAAGTAACCAGTGCAGGATTTGTGTAAGAGGTTCCTCTATTATAGAGTCTTTTAAAATCACTATTCTGATTTAAAACAACAAGTTCAGACAATGTTTTGTCCTCAATAATTAAACTGTAAGGTTCTTTCTACCCTTAGCTCTACGAGCTGCGAGTACCTTGCGTCCGTTACGGTCAGACATTCTTGCTCTGAAGCCGTGAACCTTACTTCTATGACGTTTTTTAGGCTGGAATGTTCTTTTCATTATTCTTCCCTCCATTCATTCAACTTGCGAGAGATTATTATATATTATTAATACATATAATGTCAAGAAATATTATACCTTGTTTTTTCAACAATTATATCACTTATTGTTGAAAACTAAACGCTTTTGTGATAAAATTTATTAGTTATAATATGTATTTTATTATTAAATATAATATATATCTATATTTAAGTTATATTAAATATAAATTTTGAAAAGGAGATATGCTTATGGAATCTTATTCTGAAGTTTGGCAACTAGTAAAAGATTACTGTAAAGGCAAAGTTACGGAAACAATTTATTCCCTTTGGCTTGAACCGCTCACAATGGTTTCCTTTAATGATAATAAAATCACTCTTTTAACTAGTGAATTCAAAGCTAATATTGTCAAATCAAAATTTATTGATCTTCTTAATGAAGCTTTTGAAGCAACAATGGGATTTCCAATTGAAATTGAAATTGTAACGGAAACAATCAAAAAACCAAATGATGTTGAAGAAAAAGTTCAAGAAATCACTGAAAGTGTAAAAAATAATGAATTGACATTTGAAAATTTCATTGTAGGTTCATCTAATAAATTTGCTTATGCAGCAGCTCAAGCAGTAGCTACAACTCCTGGTAAAGCATATAACCCACTGTTTATACACGGAAGGTCAGGACTTGGAAAAACTCACCTTTTAACTGCTATTTGTCTTGAAATAAAGAAAAATAATCCTAATTACAAAATCATATATACAACAGGCGAAGATTTTACAAACGAAGTTGTTGAATCAATTGAACGTAAAACAATGCCTGCTTTTCATGATAAGTACAGAACAGCAGATGTCTTAATAATAGATGACATTCAATTTATTGCCGGCAGGCAATCAACTCAGGAAGAATTTTTCCATACATTTAATGCTCTTACTCAAGATGATAAACAAATAATTTTAGCATCTGATAGGCCACCTAAAGAAATTGCTCTTTTAGCGGATCGAATAAAGAACAGATTTGAATCTGGCCTTCTTGCAGATATTCAGCCACCTGATATTGAAACAAGAATGGCAATCATCAAAAGTAAAGCTGATAATTTAGGTTTAGTTTTACCAGATGAAATTGTTCAATACATTGCAGATAAAATTAAAAATAATGTAAGACAGATTGAAGGAGTTATTAAAAAAATCAACGCACTTTACATAATAAGTGGTCATCAGCCTTCAATTATGTCTGCACAAAAAGCAATAAATGATATTTTATCTGATAATCAACCTCTTCCTGTTACCATTGAAAAAATATTAAATGAAGTTGCAAGAACTTATGGTACATCAGTAGAAAATATCCTTTCCGATAAAAGGAATGCAAACATTTCAAAAGCGCGCCAAGCCGCAATGTACATAGTTCGTGAAGTAACATCACTCTCAATGGAAAGAATAGGAGAAGAATTTGGTGGTAAACATCACTCAACTGTAATTTATAACATCAAAGAATGTGAAAAAGAGATGGAAAATAATTCATCTGTTAAAGCTACAATTCAAAGAATAATAAATGATATAAACGAAAATGTATAAAGTTTTTAACATTTTCATCGTTAATTAACATACAGTTTTTAACAATTTCAACTTTCAAGTAAAAGTTTTGCTCTTTTTCCACATTTATTACTTATTTAAATTAGAGTTAAATTTTTCAAAATTTTCCTTTATTAGAGGCAAAAAATGGACTTTTCCTCAATTTACACCGCCTCTACTACTATTACTAAATATAAAGATATATTGTTTATAAAAAATAACTATTTGGAGGATTCAATATGAAGATAGTTTGCAATACAGAAATTTTATCTGAAGCTTGTCAAAATGTTTCAAGAGTTGTTTCTACAAAAACTTCTATTCCTGCTATTGAAGGTATTTACCTTAAAGCAATTGGTAATGAACTTATCTTAACAGGATATGATCTTGAAGTTGGTATTAATACAAGTATTGAAGCAAAAGTAGAAGAACCAGGTAGCATAATTATTAATGCTCGTATTCTTTGTGATATTCTTCGTAAACTTCCAGCAGAAGTTGTAAGAATAGAAGCAGATGAACGTCAACTTTGCATAATTCGTTGTGGTGAAGCTGAATACAAAATTGTAGGTATAGCTGCTGAAGAATATCCTGAACTTCCAACAGTATCTGGTGGATATCCAATTATTGTTGAAAGTGGCACATTATCTGATATGGTTCGTCAAACAATTTTTGCAGTATCAAAGAATGATACAAAGATTGTTCATACAGGTATTAAATTTGAAATTACCCGTGATCAAATTAGACTTGTTGCTGTTGACGGTTTCCGTCTTGCAATTCGTACGGAACAAATTAAATATAGTGGCGAAGATATGTCATTTATTGTTCCAGCTAAAACACTTAGTGAAGTAATTAAACTTATTGATAATTGTGAAGTTATTTCAATGAATATTGCAAAACGTCACATTATTTTTGAAGTTGGTAATTATAGCATTATTTCAAGACTTCTTGATGGTGAATTTTTGGATTATAACTCAGCTGTTCCAAAGAGTCTCACAACAGAAGTAAATGTTAATGTAAAAACATTTATAGATAGTATTGAGAGAACAAGTCTTCTTATTACAGACAGGCTTAAGAGTCCTCTCCGCTGCATATTTGATGAAAATATGATTAAAATTTCAACTGTTACAAGTCTTGGTACAGCAAATGACAAGCTTGCTTGCAAGACAGAAGGTAACAGAGTAGAAATAGGTTTTAACAATATTTTCCTTCTTGATGCACTCAAAGCATGCTCACTTGATGAGGTAAAAATTACACTTAATGGCCCATTATCACCAATTACAATTGTTCCACCAGAGGGTGACAATTTCTTATATCTTGTTCTTCCAGTTAGACTTAAGAACGAAAACTAATAATTGGTAAAAGACATGCTTAGAAAAGATATAAAAATTACTGCAAAACTTGCAAAGGATAAAGCAACAGACGCAGTTCCACTTACAATTGATACACCATTTATAACTCTTGATTGCGCACTCAAATTTTCTGGTGAAGCGGAAACTGGAGGACATGCAAAAGAACTTATTTTAGATGGTGAAATAAAAGTAAATGGCAGCAAAATAAATGTTATTCGTAAAAAGTTATATGACGGTGACATTTTTGAAGTAAATGGTGTCATATATAAGATTTGTAAAGGATAGAAGTAGATGAAGGTAAATTCTCTAGAAATTCAAAATTTCAGAAATATAGAGAATATTAAAATTGAGCCCTGTGATTCCGTAAATATAATTTACGGTGAAAATGCACAGGGAAAGACAAATCTACTTGAGTCACTTTGGCTTTTTACTGGATGTAGGTCTTTTCGTGGATCAAAAGAAAAAGAACTTATCAGATTTGATAATTCTTTTGCACCTTTTGATTTTGCGAAACTATCAATGACTTTTACAGATGAAAAAAGGGAGCATGAGGCAGAACTTATTTTAAGCGAGAAGAAAAAGGCAATTCTTGATGGAATTGAGCATAATTCTTCATCAGTTTTCTTTGGAGAGTTTCTTGGAATAATATTTGCTCCTCAGCATTTAAGTCTTGTAAAAGGTGGCCCTGTTGAGAGACGAAAGTTTATTAATATGGCGCTATGCCAGCTTCGTCCGAAATATTCAAATGTGCTCACTGATTATAATAAAATCCTCGAGCAGCGAAATGCATTGCTCAAGGATGTTACATATCATAGTGAGCTTATTGATACATTGGAAATATGGGACGAACGACTGGCAAGTTATAGCGCCATAATGATGACGCAGCGTCTTAAATATTTAGATGAAATAAAACCATTTCTTTTAAATATTTACTCAGGCATTTCAAGTGGCAAGGAAGAAATTGATATTTCATATGAAACACCAGTACATTTTTCTTCAACTGATGTTGATAATTTGACACTTGAAATATTGGAAGCATTAAAACGTGCTCGCCGTGAGGACATGCAAAATGGAACCACTTCAATTGGTCCACATCGAGATGATATTTTAATTAGTCTTGATGGTTTACCAGTAAAAAATTTTGGTTCTCAAGGACAGCAGAGAAGTGCGGCATTATCACTTAAGCTCTCGGAGGCTGCTGTGATTAAAAAAATAACAGGAAAACAGCCAGTTGCTTTTTTAGACGACGTAATGAGCGAACTTGATGGCAGTCGTCAAGATTACATATTGAATCATATTGAAGGATGGCAAGTATTTATAACTTGTTGTGATCCTTCCTCTATTTTGAAATCAAAGACTGGAAAGGTCTTTGAAATAGAAGGAGGAAAATTATGTTCCTCCACTTAGGACAATACACGGTAATAAATACAGATGATATAGTTGGAATTTTTGATATTGATAACACAACTGTTTCAAAGCATACAAGAAATTATCTATCAAATGCGTCGAAACAGGGAAAGGTTGTTAATGTATCACTAGAACTCCCTAAATCATTTATAGTATGTAAAAATAAAAATAATGAAGAAACAGTTTATATTTCGCAGCTTGCCCCTGCGACACTTATAAAACGTTTTTCTGGTAAGCATAATGATGGAGGTTTTAAGTTTTGAGTATTGAAAACGAGAATCTTGAAGCAGAAGTAGTTGAAGAGGAACTTTCTGCAGAAGAAAAAGCTCAGATTTCTAAAGAAGAGTTGGCAGCACAAAAAGAGGCCGAACTCGAAGCAGAAATCGGTGAGTTTGATGATGTAGAATCAATGGATACTCTCGTTGAGGGTGAATATGGTGCAGACCAGATTCAGGTTCTTGAGGGACTTGAAGCGGTTAGAAAGCGCCCAGGTATGTACATTGGTTCAACAGGTCCAAAGGGTCTTCACCATTTGGTATATGAAATTGTCGACAACTCAATAGATGAGGCACTTGCAGGATATTGTACTCACATTGAAGTAAATATGTTACCAGACGATGTTATCGAAGTAATTGATAACGGTCGTGGTATCCCTGTTGGTATAAATGAAAAATACGGAAAATCTTCTGTAGAAGTTGTACTTACAATACTTCACGCAGGAGGTAAGTTTGGTGGCTCTGGATACAAAGTATCTGGTGGCCTTCATGGTGTAGGTTCTTCTGTTGTTAATGCACTTTCAACTTGGTTTGAAGTTGAAGTTCGCCAAGAAGGACATATCCATGCAATGAGTTTCAAAGTTGGTGACCCAGTTGCTCCTCTTAAAGTAATTGGTGATACAAATGAAACTGGTACAACAATCAGATTTAAAGCAAATCCAGAAATTTTCCAGGAGACAACTCACTATGAGTTTGATACTCTTGAAAAACGTCTTCGTGAGCAGGCATTCCTCAATGCTGGTCTTAAAATAACTTTGACGGATCTTCGTGAAAATCCTGAGCGTGAAGAGCCAGAGGTTTATTGTTACGAAGGTGGTATCACTGAATTCGTTAACTTTATTAATGAAAAGCGTGGATATACTCCTTTACACGAAACTCCAATCTCATTTAATGCTGTTAAGGGCGACCGTGAGGTAGATATTTCCCTCATGTATAATGACAGCTATAATGAAATCCTCTATTCATATGCTAATAATGTTCGAACAATAGACGGTGGTACACATGAGGCTGGTTTTAAGACAGCTTTGACTCGTGTATTCAATGATTATGGTAAAAAATACAATATATTAAAGGACAGCGACAAGAAACTTTCTGGCGATGATGTTCGTGAAGGTCTTATTGCTGTTATATCTGTAAAACTTACAGAGGCAGAATTTGAAGGTCAAACAAAGGGTAAACTTGGTAACACTGAAATGACCCCTCTTGTTTCCAAGACTGTATATGATAAGCTCATGGAATACTTTGAGGAAAATCCAAGTGTTGCAAGAGCGATATTTAATAAAGCACTTGAGGCTTCAAGGGCTCGAGAAGCTGCGAGAAAGGCTCGTGATCTTGCTCGTCGCAAAACTGCACTTGAAGGAAATTCTCTTCCAGGTAAACTTGCTGATTGCCTTGATAAAAATGCAGAGCTTACTGAACTCTACATCGTAGAGGGTGACTCTGCGGGTGGCTCAGCAAAAGAGGGACGTGAGCGTCAGTATCAAGCAATCCTCCCACTTTGGGGCAAGATGCTTAACGTTGAAAAGGCAAGACTTGATAAAGTTATCGGTAACGATAAGTTGACACCAGTTGTAACTGCACTTGGTACAGGTATTGGTGAGGACTTTGACCTTACAAAACTTCGTTACAATAAAATTGTTATTATGTCCGATGCCGATGTCGATGGTGCTCATATCCAGACATTGCTTCTTACATTCTTCTTCCGCTATATGCGTCCTTTGATTGAGGAAGGTCACGTTTACATAGCTCAACCTCCTCTTTACAAGATAAGCAAGGGCAAAAAGTCTGATTACGCTTTCTCAGACGAGGAACGTGATGAAAAAATCGAGGCATTTGGTGGCAGTTGTGACATCCAGAGATACAAAGGTCTTGGTGAAATGGATGCAGAACAGCTTTGGGAAACAACAATGGATCCAAAGACTCGTATAATGAAACGTGTTTTTCTTGAGGATGCAATGGTAGCAGATGAGACATTCTCAATCTTGATGGGCGACAAAGTAGAGCCACGTCGTGAATTTATAGAAAAGAACGCTAAATACGTTCAAAATCTTGATGTATAAGGAGGGGTGATGAAATGGCAAAAATTAGTTCAGAAATTCAAAAGCAAAAAGAAAAAGAATTCCGCGAGAATCTTGAAAATACTAAAGTTGTCAACGTAGACCTCGATGCCGAGATGCGTAAATCATTCCTCGATTACTCAATGTCAGTAATTATTTCTCGTGCACTTCCAGATGTAAGAGATGGTTTAAAGCCAGTACATAGAAGAATTATTTATACCATGCATGAGAATGGTTTAACACCAGATAAGGCATACCGTAAGTGCGCTGATACCGTAGGTTCAGTGCTCGGTCGTTATCATCCACACGGTGACGCATCCGTTTATGATGCAATGGTACGTCTTGCACAGGATTTCTCAATGAGATATACACTTGTTGATGGTCATGGTAACTTCGGTTCAATCGATGGTGACCCACCTGCTGCTTACCGTTATACAGAGTCCCGTATGTCAAAACTTTCTGTTAGAATGCTTTCTGACATTGATAAGGATACAGTTGATTTTATTCCAAACTACGATGATCGTTTGAAGGAACCAACAGTTTTACCTGTTCGTTTTCCAAACCTTCTTGTTAATGGTTCAATGGGTATTGCCGTAGGTATGGCAACCAACATCCCACCACATAACCTCACCGAGGTTATCAATGGCATGTGCGCTATCATTGACAATCCTGATATTGAGCTCCCAGAACTTATGGAACATATTCCAGGTCCTGACTTCCCAACATCAGGTATTATTATGGGTCGTTCTGGTATTCGCGCTGCTTATGCAACTGGTCGTGGTAAGATTACAGTTCGTGCACGCACAGAAATAGTTGAAAAAGCAAATGGACGTTATGAAATCAAAGTATCTGAGATTCCATACGGTGTAAATAAGGCTCGCCTTATTGAATCAATTGCTGATTTGGTAAAAGAGAAAAAGGTTGAAGGTATCGCAGATGTTAACGATTACTCTTCAAGACATGGTATGTACATTTCAATTGACATCAAGCGTGATGCCAATCCAAATGTAATACTCAATCAACTTTTCCAATATACACAGCTTCAATCTTCATTTGGTGTAATCAACCTCTGTATTGTTGATGGCCAGCCAAAGATTTTATCACTTAAGGAATACCTTCAGGAATTTATCAATTTCCAAAAGGACATTGTTACACGTCGTACAAAATTCGAACTTAACAAGGCTCTTGAGCGTGCTCACATTTTAGAGGGTCTTGCAAAGGCAATCGATATTGTTGATGATATCATTGATACAATTCGTCATTGTAAGGGCGGACAGGCTGAGGCCAAGATTGCTATCATGGACAAATTCGGCTTTGACGAACCACAGGCATCAGCAATCGTTGCTTTCCGTCTTGGACAACTCGCAGGTCTTGAAATTAAAAAGATCATGGATGAACTTGATTCAATCCATGTAAGAATTGCAGAGTACGAGGCACTCCTTGCTGATGAGCACAAGCTTATGGAAGTAATCAAGGAAGAATCTCGTCAGATAGCTGAAAAGTTTGGCGATGAGAGACGTACAGAAATCTGTAATGTATCTGGTGAAGTTGATATTGAAGACCTCATTCCAGAAGAAGCATCAGTTATCACTCTTACAGAGATGGGATATATCAAGCGTATGCCAACAACCGAATACCAAAAGCAACACCGTGGTGGCCGTGGTATTTCTGGTATGACTCAAAAGGAAGAGGACATCACATCTACGATGTTTACATGTACAACTCACGAGTTTGTAATGTTCTTTACAAACTTTGGTCGTTGCTATCGCCTCAAGGCATATGAAATCCCAGAGGCATCTCGCCAGGCAAAGGGTACTAATATGGTTAATGTATTGCCACTTATGCCAGGTGAAAAAGTTTCACAGCTTCTTCGTATTCCAAACGAAGCAAATGGTGAATACGTATGTATGATGACCAAGAAGGGTATTATTAAACGTACACTCCTTGAGCAGTATAAGAATGTAAGAAAATCAGGCCTTATCGCAATTAATCTTGATGAGGATGACGAACTTTCATGGGTTCACCTCACATCGGGTAATGATGACCTTCTTGTTGCAACACACGAGGGTATGAGCATTCGTTTCCACGAGACTGACGCTCGTGAACTTGGCAGAACTGCTCGTGGTGTTAAGGCAATTGCGTTTAAGAAAGCTGACGACTATGTTGTTGGCTTCGATGTAATCCGCGAAAATGCTACTGTATTCACAGTATCTGAAATGGGTTATGGTCGTCGTTCAAACCCAGATGACTATAAAGTTCAAAAACGTGGTGGTTCGGGTCTCCTTAACTACCGTGTTGACAGATTTGGTAAGGTTGCGGCAATCCGTATGGTTGAACCAGAGGATGAACTTATCATGATTTCTGCAAACGGTGTCATCATCCGTATTTCATCTGAGGAAGTTAACCTTGTTACTCGTCCAGCAAAGGGCGTTAAGGTTATGAGAATCAAGGAAGATGAGGACAAAGTAATTACTCTTGCAACAATTCGTGAGGAATGGGAAAAGCAGGAGATAGAAACTGATTCATCTGAACTTGATGACAGCGAAGAAACAGCAGAAACAACAGAACCTGCTGATGAAGCAGTAGCAGAAGAGGCAGAGGAATAAGATGGCAAAAAAAGAAGAATACACGCCAAAGCATGCTTCTGCTTCAAGGTCAACTCCGAGTAAGAAGAATATTCCTCAAAAGAAAAGGCCTACTACAAAGCCTACTTATAAAAAGCCTGCCAAGAAAAAAACGATTTCCAAACCAGTTTCAAAGACAAGGAGCAAAAAAGAGACTTTCGGTGACAAACTGAAATATTTTTGGAGTCATCGTTCTAAAAAGCAAAAAACTATTATCATAGTTATTGCAATAATACTTGTACTCTTGATTGCTATCTTTGCTATTGTTTGGTCCAAACTTTCACTTCTTGGAACAGCTGATGAGGAACCAGTAGCAGAAGTAACAGAAGAAGTTGACATGGAGGCCCTTGATGATTTGGCCGATGCCAATACACTTAATGGCATAATCAAAAATTGGGCATTGAATGACGTCAAGAAAATGTCGGATAAGAATGTCAAAAACATACTTCTTATCGGACTTGATTCAGTAAGTGGATGTACCGACTCGATGATCATTGCATCGGTCAACGAGAAAACACATAAAATCACTTTGGCATCCCTTTATCGAGACAGTTACACATATATCGTTCCTAAAAAGGGCAGTCCAACTTATGGTAAACTCAATTGGGCATACTCAAAGGGTGGTATAAATGTATTGCTTTCAACAATCGAGAACAATTACAAGGTCAAGATTGATGATTATGCAATTGTAAACTATCAAACCTTCCCAAAGGTTATTGATGCGCTTGGCGGAGTTAATGTTTACGTCACAGAAAAGGAAGCAAAATTCCTTAATGAGACTTGGTATGAGTGGTCACTTACTGGAAACGAGCAGCCAAAGCCATATGAAACTGGAACAAATCACCTACAAGGTGAGATGGCTCTGACATTCTGCAGAATAAGAAGGCTCGATTCTGACATAAACAGAACTGAGCGTCAGCGTAGGGTAATCACTTCTACTTTGAGCAGTATGAAAAATGCAAGTCTTTCGCAGCTCAACAATGTAGTAAACAATGTATTCCCATATATCACAACCGATATGAGCAAAACCGCTATTCTTGGATATGCGGGCGATGCTATAACAAGCGGTTGGCTTAAATATGATATTGAGCAAATGGCTATGCCATCAGAGAAACTTTGTAGGAGTGGATATGCTGGCAGCCAATGGATATGGATTGTTGATTATCCTGCTGGAGCGCAAGAACTCCAAAAGACACTCTATGGAACAACCAACATTGAGCTTGATCCAGACAGAGTATCAGTTCTCTACTAAATGACAAAAGGAAAGAGCTCTCGATTACGAGAGCTCTTAGTTTTTGCTATTTATTATTAAACGTTTTCTTCTCTTAAATCAATAACAAGTTCATCCTGATGTGCGCCGAGCTTGGTAAGTTTAACGCCAGCTGCCTCGAGCATTTTGCGAGAAGCCTTGGTAAGTGGTGTGTCGGCATATTTATCGGAGAGGTAAACAACCTCTGAAATGCCTGATTGAATTATTGCCTTGGCGCATTCGTTGCAAGGGAAGAGTGCTACATAGATTTTACATCCGTGGAGGTCTCCGCCCTCATTATTGAGAATAGCATTGAGTTCTGCATGGCAAACATAAGGATATTTTGTATCGGTTTCGCACTCTGCGCTACGCTCCCAAGGGAATTCGTCATCGGAGCATCCGCATGGGAAACCGTTGTATCCAACAGACATAATCTTATTGTTTTGATTTACTATGCATGCGCCAACTTGGGTGTTTGGATCCTTGGACCTCATTGATGCAAGCTTTGCAACACCCATGAAGTATTCATCCCAAGATATGTAGTTATCTCTTTTTGGCATATCAAAAACTCCTATTTAACTTTGATAGATAAATTTTACCAAAAAAAGGCTGTTCTGTGAAGACAGAACAGCCTTTTATTTTTAATTTTTGTTTATAACTGGCAACCTACTGTGTAACCATCGTAAACTGCGTTTGGAATAATTCCGCCGCCATTTGAATCGCCGATGTTGTAGATTTCTTTTACTTCATCTTTGAGTGAATCGTAAAGAGCTGTATTTGGTTTGTTACCAACTGACATTACAACTGTGTCAGCAGGGAGTGACTTTTCTTTGCCATCCTTGTTCTTGTAAACAACAGCATCCTTTGTAATCTTTTGAACTGCTGACTCTGTGAAGAGCTTTACGCCGTGACCCTTAAGGTGGCTGAGAAGGATAGTCTGGTTTGTCTTACCTGTGTTGCCAGCGAGTGTATCGGTCATTTCAAGGATTGCAACATTCTTGCCCTGTTTCTTGAGGAGCTCTGCTGTCTCGCATCCGATTGAACCGCCGCCGATTACAACTACATCTTTACCAGTTTTGGCACCAGCAAGTACATCATTTGCATTGATTGCGCGCTCTGCACCAGGAATTTTGAGCATTGATGGAATAACACCAGTTGCGCAAACAACTGCATCTGGTTTCATCTTAAGGATGTCGTCCTTTGAAACCTCAGTGCCAAGGTGTACGTTTACACCTGTGATTTCGAGCTGACGCTCAAGATAAGGTTTGAGGAGTTTGAAGTTCTCTTTGAAAGGTGGCTTGTCAGCAAGATTCATTTGACCGCCAACTTCTTTTGACTTTTCATAGAGGTCAACTTTGTGGCCGCGGATTGCTGCAATTCTTGCAGCCTCAACGCCTGCAACACCAGCACCGATTACTACTACGTGCTTAGACTTTTTAGCAGGTGTGATTGTGTAGTCGTTATCGCCACGAGCGAGAACTGGGTTGCTTGAGCAGATTGCCTTGCCACCATGCTGAAGCTGGTGGTCGATGCAGTGACCGCATCCGATGCAAGGTCTAATCTCGTCCTCGCGACCTTGTGCATAGAGGTTAACAAGGTCTGGCTGAGCGAGGAGTCCATGACCTACGAAAATGAATTCGCATTCTTTTCTCTTGAGGACTTTTTCTGCTGCTACTGGGTTTTGTGCACGACCGCCTGCGATATATGGGATTGTGCTCTTGTGTCCAGTTTGAAGGAAAACAGCAACTTTCATTACAGCACTGAGTGCAACTGCCATGCAATCTTTGTAAGCAGAGTCAGGTGCTTCGTTCTTGCCAGCTTCGCTTGACCATTTACCAGCGAGTACTTCAATAGCATCTACGCCGATTTTCTGGAATTCCTTGAAGTAGTACATACCATCAAAAATAGAAATACCTGAATATGTACCGATTTCAATAGCAGGAAGCTTTAAAAGGATTGCAAAATCCTCACCGCAGAGTTCACGGATTCTCTTGATTATATTTGTATGGAAGCGCATACGATTTTTGCGACTTCCGCCGTATTCGTCTTTTCTGATGTTTGCAGTTTTTGAAAGGAACTGCTGTCCGAGGTAATAACCAACACTGTGGATTTCGATACCATCGAAGCCAGCCTTTTTAGCACGAAGTGCAGCCTGAGCGTACTTTTCCTCAATTTCCTTAATCTCTGGAATTGTAAGCTCGCGTGGTGTCTCGTTAGCAAGACCCATCATATATGAGTAAGGCATTGCAACAGCACTTGGTCCTACTGGTTGATCGCCGATAATTGGACGACGAGCACCACGACCTGTGTGAGAAATCTGAAGGAATGCTTTTGAGCCACCTTCGTGAATTGCGTTTGCAAGGTCAGCCATACCAGGGATGTACTTATCATCATCGATAATAAGCATGCCCTTGGTGTTAAGACCAAGTGGTGTATCAACGCAAGTTACCTCTACGATGATACCGCCAACGCCGCCTTTTGCGCGCTCAGCATAGTGGTTGATAGTTGCCTTGTTTACAAAGCCATTGTCCGACTGGCTCATACCCATGGCAGCCATGATTGTTCTGTTGCGAAGTTCTACACTACCTATCTTTGCAGGTGATAGTAGAGTTTTGTATTTTTTGCTCATTGTATCTCCCCCTTGGAGTCCAAAAATTAACACATATAAATTTTAAAACACATGTTAATTAATATCAATAGTAAATGAATATTGATATTGAAAATATAAATAGAAAAAGGGTTCGTTTAAAAAATTAAAC
>JAZRVV010000035.1:0-8118 GCA_045599345.1 Acutalibacteraceae bacterium | reverse complement strand
TTACATACAATGTTTCTGATTGTATTTTGGCAAATACTTATAGGATAGATATCGATGAGCCATCTAAGTATTATGATCCAACAATGGCAAATACAGTAACGTGTAATCTAACTGGTGATTTTTCTGATAGTAAGGTTATTAATCTTGATTCAAATGGAGCAGGTACTGCTTCAACAATGTTGAAGCTAGACTCAGCAGAGAATAGTTATTCTGTGACTCTCAAAGAAACACCAATAGAAAATGTTGTAACAACTCCAAGTGATGGTTATACTATCAACCTTCAATCTAAGGACATTATTAAAGGTGTAAGTGATTATAAGTTGTGGACTGCTACAGTAAATGGTGTAGCATATGACAATCATATGACAGCCGAATTCTTGAATACATTTCCTATTATTGATATTAGCGATGCAACAATATCATCATCAAATAGACCGGTATATTCGGGAGAACCAATTGATTTGGATGAATTTGGTTTTTCTACGGATTTAGATGGTATGGAACTTCCTTCAAACGTTGTTAAGTATCATTTCTACTCTGATATAGAGTGTAATAATGAAGTTTTAGATAGCAGTAGCAATCCAAGTGTACCAACTGATGCAGGCGTTTATTATGTCAAGGCTGAAGGTGTTGAGGCTGAAGGATACATTGGTGTTACTTCAGCTGTACTTGTGAGAGTAAATAAAGCATCTGTATTAAAGCCAGAGGTAAATAGCAAAAAGTTTGTTTATGATGGAGCTGAAAAAGAGCTTGAAATAAATCTTTATGGTGCTGATCCAACACTATTTAACATTGTTGGAAACAAGGGCACTGATGTTGGTTCTTATTCTGCATATGTAGCTCTTGCTGACACTAAGAACTATTGTTGGATTGGTGATGATGCAAGTTCATCAAGCGCTTCTAAACCAATAATTATAGATTGGACGATTAATGAACCTTCAAAACCAGATAATAATGATGTTGAAGAAAATAATGTTGAACCAGAAACAGTAGCAGATACTGGTGACTATGCAAATTCTGCACTTTGGAGTTTGATAATGATTGGTTCATTTACAGCATCATCTGCACTTTATATTCGTCGTAGAAAAGTTTAAATTGAGGTGATTTAAATGGCTGAAAAATGGTATCCAATGATAAATAGTGAAACTTGTGTTGATTGCAATACTTGTGCAGATTATTGTCACAAGAGTGTATATGATAAGTCTAAATCAGGAGCAGAAAAGGTCGTTAATCCAGTTGGCTGTGTAGACACATGCCACGGATGTGGAGACCTTTGCCCAGTAGGTGCTATAACTTACTTTGGCGACAATACAGGCTGGATCCCAAAAGCGTTAAGATAATTAAGGCCCTTGATGTTCATTCATCAAGGGCTTATTTATTTGATTGATATACTTTTAAAATAGATATATAATAGGAAAATGTAATTTGAAGAAAAAGGACAAAATTTATTTATGGCATCAAAAGACATAGTTATCAAAGGTGCGCGTGAGCACAATTTGCAAAATGTGGATTTGACTATTCCACGCGATAAGATGGTAGTATTTACTGGACTTTCGGGTTCCGGTAAGTCTTCGCTTGCCTTTGATACTATTTATGCTGAGGGACAGCGCAGGTATATGGAGAGTTTGTCTTCGTATGCAAGACAGTTTTTGGGACTTATGGAGAAGCCAAAGGTTGATCAGATAGATGGACTCAGCCCAGCAATTTCTATTGACCAAAAGACAACTTCTAAAAACCCAAGGTCAACTGTTGGTACTGTAACTGAAATATATGACTATATCAGGCTTTTGTACGCAAGGATAGGCATTCCTCATTGTCCTGTATGTGGCAAGGAGATTAAGGCGCAGTCAATTGACCAGATTGTTGATCAGGTGCTGGCAATTGAGGAAGGCACTAAAATCCAGATTGTGGCGCCTATTGCCAGGGGCAAGAAGGGCGAGTATGTTCACGAACTTGAAAATGCAAAAAAGCAGGGCTTTGTTCGTGCATTTATTGATGGTGAAGTTCGTGATCTCTCAGAGGATATCAAGCTTGCAAAGACTGTAAAACACAATATTGGAATTATTGTTGATAGACTTGTTATCAAGGATGGCATTAGGACAAGGCTCGCTGACTCGATAGAGACAGCGACTGGCCTCGCTGATGGCATGCTCTTGGTAGATGTCATCGATGGAAAACCACTTGAGTTTTCGATGACATTCGCATGCCCAGAGCATGGCGTATCAGTGACAGAACTCCAGCCACGAATGTTTAGTTTTAATAACCCATACGGCGCTTGTACGCGCTGCTCAGGCCTTGGAGAATACACTGCAATTGATGAGGACTTGCTCATCAAGGATAAGTCTATGACAGTTCGTGAGGGTGCTATACAAGCGCCTGGTTGGACCAAGGTAGAGGGCGGCACAATGGCCGAAATGTTCTATGACGGCATTGCACGCCACTATGGTTTCTCAATTGATGTGCCAGTGTCCAAGATGAAGAAAGAGGATCTTAATAAAATCCTTTACGGTACAAATGGTGAAAAGATTCACTACGTTCATGAGGGCAAGCACAGCCACTCTGAATGGGATGGCAGGTTTGAAGGAATTATTCCAAATTTGTTACGCAAATACTCAGAGACAAACTCAGAGTGGTCACGCCGTCAGATAGAGGAGTTTATGACAGTTCACGCATGTGATGACTGCCATGGCAAACGACTCAATCCTATATCCCTTGCAGTAACTGTTGGTGGACTCAATATTGATGAATTGACACATCTATCAATTAAGGACGAACTCAAATTCTTTGAGGAGTTGTCCTTGACATCAAGAGAATTTGCTATCGCTGAGCTTATTTTGAAAGAGATTAAATCAAGGCTTAACTTCCTTTGCTCGGTTGGTCTTGATTACCTTAATTTGTCTCGCAAGGCTGGCACATTGTCAGGAGGCGAGTCGCAGCGTATTAGACTTGCAACACAGATTGGTTCCTCGCTGATGGGCGTTTTATACATCCTTGATGAGCCATCAATCGGCCTCCACCAAAAGGATAATGATATGCTTATCAAGACTTTGCAGGACCTTCGTGATCTTGGTAACACACTCATCGTAGTAGAACACGATGAGGATACTATGCGCGCAGCGGACTACATTGTCGATATTGGACCTGGCGCCGGTGTTAACGGCGGCAAGGTTGTCTGTGCAGGTACACCAGCACAGATTATGAAATGTAGTCAGTCTGTGACAGGACAATTTTTATCCGGCGCGCGCAGTATTCCTGTGCCAAGTACTCGCAGGTCAGGTAATGGCAATTACCTGACTGTAAAGGGAGCAGCAGAGAACAATTTAAAGGGCGTTGATGTATCAATACCACTTGGCACATTTACCTGTGTTACAGGCGTTTCTGGCTCAGGTAAATCATCTCTTGTAAATGAAGTTATCAAAAAGACTTTGGTTCGTGATTTGAACAGAGCACGTGAATTCCCTGGCAAATGTGATGGTATTTCTGGTCTTGAATACCTCGATAAATGTATCGATATTGACCAGTCACCAATAGGTCGTATGCCATCATCAAACCCTGCTACTTATACCAATCTCTTTAACGATATACGTACTTTGTTTGCATCCACTCAGGATGCCAAGATTCGTGGCTATGGTCCAGGCCGTTTTTCATTTAATGTCAAGGGTGGACGATGCGAATCTTGTAAGGGCGATGGTATCGTCAAGATAGAGATGCACTTCCTTGCAGACGTATTCGTACCTTGCGAAGTTTGCGGTGGTTCTCGTTATAACAGAGAAACGTTGGAAGTACGTTACAAGGGCAAGAATATCGCTGATGTCCTTGCAATGACAGTTGATGAGGCTGTTGAATTCTTTTCGGCTGTTCCAAGGATTCATAATCGACTCAAGACTTTGCAGGATGTTGGCCTTGGTTATGTCTCTCTTGGCCAGCCAGCACCAACATTGTCCGGTGGTGAAGCACAGCGTGTCAAGCTTGCTACAGAGCTTTCTAAGCGCTCCACTGGCAAGACTTTCTACATCCTTGATGAGCCAACAACTGGCCTCCATACAGCCGATGTAGAGAAACTACTTGAGGTATTGCAGAGACTTGTTGATGCAGGTAACACAGTGCTTGTTATCGAGCACAACTTGGATGTTGTCAAATCAGCTGACTATATTATTGATTTAGGTCCAGATGGAGGAGACAGGGGCGGTACAGTAGTTGCAACTGGAACTCCAGAGGAAATAGCAAAAGTATCAAAATCATATACAGGTCAGTACTTGAAAAAATGTCTAAAATAATATAAAATGTATGAGTATTTAGATACATTAAGGGGATAATATTTATGTTGGCATGGATATTTGGCGCTGAATCAAAATTCAGCAATGCACTAGCTTATAATTTACTTACTGCTTCTGTTTTGGCTCTTTTTGGTGCTGTTCTTTACGGTATTTTTGTCGGTTTACCAGTAGCAGTTGTATCATTAGCAAACAAGTAATTTTTTGAGCCCAGCCGTTATGGCTGGGCTTGTTATCTTTTTAACATGGAGCAAACTATGGGCGAATACAATTCTTTTTCAGATCTCGATTTGGAATACTTGAATCTTCTTTCAAAGGATTTCCCTACAAAAGAGGACTGCATTACCGAGATTATCAACTTAAACGCAATTCTCAATTTGCCAAAGGGTACAGAGCATTTCCTTTCTGATATCCACGGTGAATATGAGGCTTTTACACATCTTCTTCGTAGTGCATCAGGTGCTATTAAGGAGAAAATAGACTTCCTTTTTGCATACACTCTCACAGATGAGCAACGTGCAGAACTTGCAACTTTGGTATATTATCCTGAGGAAAAAACAGCTTCTCTTATCAAAGATTTGCCTTCGGAGGAGAAAGATATTTGGTTTAGAGATAACCTTACATACCTTATTGAACTTTGCCGTTTAGTGTCAACAAAATACACTCGTTCCAAGGTTCGTAAAGCATTGCCAAAAGGCTATGCCTACGTTATTGACGAGCTTTTAAATACAGACTTTAACATTCACAACAAAAAGGAATACTATGACAATATTTTGGGCTCAATTATTGCAATGGATAAAGCTCCAGATTTCATTGCGGCTCTCTGTCATGTAATCCAGCGTCTTATTGTTGATCACCTCCATATTGTAGGTGATATTTTCGATAGAGGTCCTCGCGCCGATATCGTTATGGACGATATCATGAACCACCACAACGTGGACGTTCAGTGGGGTAACCATGATATCGTATGGATGGGCGCGGCTGCCGGCTCACGCGTTTGCATCAGCACAGTGCTTGCAAATTCCATCCGTTACAATAACCTTCATGTTATTGAAAACGGCTATGGAATTAGCCTTAGACCACTCGCTGTCTTTGCAAACGAGCGCTATCATGACTCTGATTATTCACGCTACATTGCAGCAATAGATGAGTATGATGAGACAGGCAAGCATGTGTCAGACAAGGATGTAGCACAGACTGGTCGTATGGCAAAAGCTATTACAATCATCATGCTCAAGCTTGAGGGCCAAGCTATCATGCGTCATCCTGGCTTTGAGATGGAGGATAGGCTCCTTCTTGATAAGATAGATTATGCGCGTGGCACAATTAAAATTGGTGATAAAGAGTACGAATTACTCGATAAGGATTTCCCAACAATTGACCCAGAAAATCCTTATGAACTTTCAGAGGAAGAGACAGAGGTAATGGCTGAAATCAAGGCTAATTTCCGCTCGTCTGAGAAGCTTCAAAACCATGTAAAATTCCTCTTTACATCGGGCAGTATGTACCGCACTTATAACGGTAATTTGCTCTTCCATGGTGCCGTTCCAATGAACTCAAATGGTACCTTTAAATCCTTTACCTACGACGGTCGTGAGTACAGTGGCAAAGCACTCTTTGATTACTGTATTTCACAGGCTAGAAATGGTTATTACTGTGCAGAAGGCACAGAGGAGAAACAGACAGGTAAGGACTTTATGTGGTGGCTCTGGTGTGGCAAATTCTCACCACTTTTTGCACGTGAAAAGATTACTACTTTTGAGCGTCGACTTATCGATGCACCAGAACTCTATACTGAAGCAAAAGACCCATATTATCAGGTTATCCAAACAGCTGCTGGCTGTGAAGTAATACTTCGTGAATTTGGTCTTGGTGGACAGCACTCACACATCATCAACGGTCATACTCCAGTTAAGGCAGTTGATGGTGAAAATCCTGTAAAAGGTGAGGGTAAACTCATCGATATCGACGGTGGTTTCTGCCGTGCTTATCAAAAGACCACTGGTATTGCAGGATACACCCTGATTTATAACTCATATATCATGCGACTATCATCGCATCAGCCTTTTACAACGCGAGAAGATGCGATCGAAAACAACGTAGATATATTATCTGCGTCAGTTGTTTTCGAGCGACTTGACAACAGAATTAAGGTTGCTGAAACCGAAAAAGGCAAGATATTAAAGGGTCAAATCTCACAACTTACTAAACTGCTGGAGGCATACAAGCAGGGAATAATGGTTGAGAAAACTGAATAGTCAAACTTCGTGTCCTAGAGTGTTGAACTCTAGGACATTTTTTATTGAATTGTATCGATTTGTTTGGTATAATAAATTGTTATTTTGTGTTTAAAATGTAATTAATTTATAGGTTTATATGATATTTAGTTGGAGTAATTAATGGACAGAAAGAAATGGAATTTGGGACAACTTAACAAGGAACTCGCATCAAAGATTGCTGAAGAATTTTCAGTCGATCCTTTTGCTGCACTCCTTTTGTCAAAGAGAGGTCTCACTACTCGTGAGGAAATTGACAGTTTCCTTGGCCGTAGTGTGGATACGGTTGACCCATTCCTATTACCAGATATGCAAAAGGCAGTTGATAGAATCAACGATGCTATTTTTGATTATGAAATGATCTGTGTCTATGGTGACTATGATGCAGATGGTGTAACAGCAACTGCGCTCCTTTATTCATATCTCGAAATGCAGGGCGCAAATGTTACATACCTTTTGCCATCACGTCACGGAGAGGGATATGGTCTCTCAAATGTTGTCATAGACAAGATTAAGTCACTTGGTACCAAACTCATCGTAACAGTTGATAATGGTATCTCTGCTGTAGAGGAAGCAAAATATATCAAGTCTCTTGGAATGGAACTTGTGGTTACAGACCATCACCTTCCAGGCGATGAACTTCCAGATTGCGTTGCAGTTGTAGACCCACACCGACTTGATTCTGATTGTCCTTTCAAGGACTATGCAGGCGTCGGTGTTGCATACAAACTCTGCTGTGCAATTGAGGGAGACGACAGAGCGGTGTGCGAGGACTTTATCGACCTTGTAGCAATTGGTACTGTTGCTGATATAGTACCGCTTAAGGGCGAGAACAGGACTTTTGTTAAGCAAGGCCTTCGCTCAATGAACACCTTTAAGCGTCCTGGTGTTGAGGCGCTTGTTTCTGTAGCAGGACTTGAGGGCAAGCAACACATTGCTTCAAACATCTCATTTGCGCTAGCTCCAAGGATTAATGCTGCTGGTCGTATGGACTCAGCAGAGAAGGCACTTGACCTTCTCCTTTGTGAGGAGCCAAATGCAGCAAACGAAATTGCAATGGAACTCAATGAGGCAAATGGTTCGCGTCACGATGAGGAAAATCAAATCCTTGAGGATTGTACCAAGCTTATCTATGAGGATCCAGATAGATCACACATGCCTGTCATCGTTATGAACGGTGACGGCTGGCATGAGGGCGTGCTCGGTATCGTAGCGTCCAAGCTACTTGATACCTTCCAACGCCCAGTAATTGTGCTTTCAAACAGAGAAGACGGATACTCTCGTGGCTCCGCGCGCAGTATCGAAGGCTTCTCTATGTTTGACGCACTTACTGCTTGCTCTGACCACCTTGTTATGTACGGTGGCCATGCTCAAGCAGCTGGTCTTACACTTAAAACAGAGGATTTGGATGCCTTTATGAAGGCTCTTACTGAGTACGCTTATTCACAGCCACTCTTTTATCCATCGCTGAGTGTTGACTGCAAACTAAACACTGATAATTTGGGTCTTGACCTTGTAAATTCAATCAAGCTTCTTGAACCATTTGGCGCTGATAACCCAGCACCACT
>JAZRVV010000034.1:0-47652 GCA_045599345.1 Acutalibacteraceae bacterium | reverse complement strand
TTATCATCGCATTGATGACAATCAAAAGCTCACAGTCAGTGACAACATCGGCACAACCTGTGAGGTTGGACAGCAGTACAAAATAGTTTCCTACAACGTAGGATTTGGTGCCTATACACCAGACTTTGGTTTCTTTATGGATGGTGGTACGGAAAGTAGGGCCAAGAGTGCTGATTCTGTTAAGGATGTTTTTAAGGGCATCACCAAGTTCTTAAAATCAGAGGATGCCGACTTTATGATGATTGAGGAGGTTGATACCGACTCAACTCGTTCTTGGCATGTAAATCAGCAGGAGATACTTGAAAAGGCGTTCCCTTTATATGATTCTGTCTTTGGTTGCAACTACGACAGTCCATATCTTTTCTATCCTATCCTTGAGCCTCATGGCAAGTCAGTATCTGGCATCATGACATTCTCAAAGTTTAATATGACAACATCTCTTCGCCGCAGCCTCCCAATTGAGGAGAGCGTTATGAAGCTTGTTGATCTCGACCGCTGCTATACAGTAACACGTGTGCCAACTAGTGATGGCAAGGAACTTGTACTCTTTACTGTACACCTCTCTGCTTATTCATCAGACGGCTCAATCGGTGTAAAACAGCTCAAAATGCTACTTAGCGATATGCAAGCAGAATATGATAAGGGTAACTATTGCATCGCAGGTGGCGACTTTAACAAGGACCTTCTCGGTGACGGCAAGGTTACATCTGCCGACATATTTGGAATTGACCAGGGCGGCCTCACATGGGCTCAGCCAATAGACCCAGAACTTCTCAAAGGCTACAATGTGAGTAAAGTCGTTCCTTTTGATGAGGAGAATAAGGTTCCTTCTTGCCGCAATGCAGACGGCCCTTATAATGACAAACAATATGTTGTAACTGTTGATGGATTCTTCGTAACTGACAACATTGAAGTTGTCGACAAAAATGTATATGATACTGGATTTAAGTACTCTGATCACAATCCAGTTTATATGGAATTTATACTTGGCGAAAAATAAATAAAGAGGAGATTGGACTCATGAAACTTTCTTATTACCCAAGAATACTTCCCTATGCAGTTCTCAATTTTTATCCCCAGTTTTTAGGCCATAACATGAACCGCTTTCTCAACGGTCCAGGCGTCGCAGGTCACTTTTTCTCACTCCTTACAGACAATGTTTTTATGAACCTTGTCTTTGGCGTACAGCACAGCGAGGAAAAGAAGTCATTTGACTGGCTTGCAGACGAATTCAAAAAAGACTATAAGATGGAATACTCCATCTATAGCAAGAAAGAGATTTTGAAGCAGCCATATAAGGCTGGCGTTAAACTCTATTTCTTCAAAGGTGACCCAGATAAGCCATTTGTGCTTTTCTGCCCACCAGGAGCATTCCTCATGGATGCAAATATCTGTGATGGTCTCCATATGGCTCGTGAGCTTACCAAACAGGGCTATAACTTCTTTATTATCAATTATTCACAAGCTGCTTTTCCATTCCATGGAGGCTTTAAATCAGCCCGTCAGGACGTTTCAAAGGCACTTGAGTACATCATGAGCCATGACTTCCCAGTAAACAAGGAAGGTTACGCTCTCTCTGGTGGTTCAGCAGGTGCTTGGCTTACAGCACTTGCTGGTTGTGACAAGTTTTCTTGCCAGGACATGGGTGACCCAGTACCAGCAGCACTTATCGCACTTTATCCGGTTGCATCACGCAACAGCATAATTGAAAAAGGCCTCGCCCTTGTTTGCGCAAGAGGAGGCATCAAGCCGGATGATTTGGATCCAGCAAAGCATATTCGCGATGATTGCCCACCAGTATACTACTGGCGTGGTGGCCATGACATCCTTGTATCACGTGGCTCGGAGGAAGAGTATGATGCAGCCCTCACAGCAAAGGGCATTCCTCACATATATCGCCAGTTTAAGCAGGGCAGGCACGGCTGTGGCCTCTGCACAGGCCTTGACGGCGAGGGCTGGCTCGATGAGGCAGTTGCTTTCTGGGAAGAACATCGTAAATAGCACCAAAAAAAGACTAGCGTTAGCTAGTCTTTTTTGGTGCGGATGATGGGTGATTCCCCTAATAGGGGAAATGTCGCCCCATTAAAAAGCGACAAAAGGGTCTAGGCGAGCTAAGCGAGCCCGGGCGTTATACAGTTCAAATCTCAAGCAAACAAAAAAGACTAGCGTTAGCTAGTCTTTTTTGGTGCGGATGATGAGATTTGAACTCACAAGGATTAAACATCCACAGGAGTCTGAGACCTGCGCGTCTGCCAATTCCGCCACATCCGCTCGTTGCCGCATAATTTTACCACTAATTTTTGTGCAAGTCTACAAAATAAATATATTTGTTGATAATTTGTTTACAAACCACTATATATTGGGTATTATATAGACAACAAAATCCTTTAATTCGGTACGAGATGCCGGCAAGGTGACTAGAGAAATTATGCCTTGTCGCGTCATAGCGTCAAGGCTTATTTTTTTGTGAGAGGGGCGGTGAGCATGGATAAAGTAATAATTGATGAAGCAACTATGTCACGCTCACTCGCACGTATTGCTCACGAAATTATCGAGCACAATGCTGATGTTGATACAATCTACCTTGTCGGCATTAAAAGGCGCGGCGTACCAATCGCAAAGGTAATAGGAGAGAACATTGAAAAGTTCTCTGATATCAAGGTTCAACTTGGTGAGATTGATATCACTTTCTATCGTGACGATTTGAGTGAGAAGTATGTTGAGCCACATCTTAACGATTCAGTTATCAACTTTGATGTAAATGACAAGGCAATAGTGCTTGTTGATGATGTGCTATACACGGGTCGCACAGTACGTGCGGCAATGGATGCGCTTATGAGCCTTGGCAGACCAAAGTCAATTCAGTTCGCTGTTATGATTGACAGAGGTCACCGCGAACTTCCAATTTCAGCAAACTATGTTGGCAAGAATATTCCAACATCACGTGAAGAATTCATCAGCGTAAGGGTAGCTGAAATAGATGGAGTCAACGAAGTGGCAATTATGGCGAAAGCCTAAATTATAAGAAAAATTAAACTTAAAGGAGAAATGAACAATGTCAGAGCAAAAAGCAATTTATGACGCTCGCGAACTTGGCACTCCTAAGATGCTCATCTTGGGTCTCCAGCACATGTTCGCAATGTTCGGAGCAACAGTACTTGTACCGCTTATTACAGGTCTTGATGTTTCAACAACACTTCTTTGTGCCGGTCTCGGTACACTTCTTTTCCACCTCATCACTAAGATGAAGGTTCCAGCATTCCTTGGTTCATCATTCGCTTTCCTTGGCGGTTATGCTGCAATCACTGGCCTTGCTGGCACACCTGGTTATGAGGACATGACAACAGCACAGCTTCTTCCATACGCTTGTCTTGGTGTTGCATGTGCAGGTCTTCTTTACTTCGTACTCGCTGGTCTTATCAAGGCTGTTGGCGTTAACAAGGTAATGAAGTTCTTCCCACCAGTAGTAACTGGTCCTATCATCATCTGCATCGGACTTGGACTTGCTGGTTCTGCTATTGACAACTGCTCAACATGTTGGCCAATCGCTCTTATCGCACTTGCTCTTGTTATTATCTTTAACATCTGGGGCAAGGGCATGGCAAAGATCCTTCCAATCCTTATCGGTGTTGTAGGTTCTGTTGCTATTGCTGCTATTCTTGCAGTAACTGTTGGTGCTCCAACAGCAGACGGCGCTGCTATTGCTATCAATGGTAAGGCAAACATGCAGCTCTTCTCTGTAAGTGCACTTGAGTATCTCAAGGCTGCTCCATGGATTGGCTTCCCAATTCACAAGGCTTCAACAGTTCTTGGTGTTGACTTTGGCAAGAGCTCACTTGTTGTAAGCTCAATCATCGCTATCATGCCTATCGCACTCGCAACAATGATGGAGCATATCGGTGATATCTCAGCTATCAGCGCAACAGTAGACAAGAACTATATTAAGGAACCAGGTCTCCACAGAACACTTATGGGTGACGGTCTTGCAACAGCTCTTGCATCTCTCGTTGGTGGTCCTGCAAATACAACATACGGTGAGAACACAGGCGTTCTTGTTCTTACAAAGGTTTATGATCCACGCGTAATTCGTATCGCTGCTATCTTTGCAACAGTACTTTCATTCTGCCCTAAGTTTGCAGCAGTTATCGAACTTCTTCCAACAGCTGTTATCGGCGGTATCTCATTCGTTCTTTACGGTATGATTTCTGCAGCCGGTGTTAGAAACATTGTTGACACACGCGTTGATTTCGCTAACTCTCGTAACCTTATCATCGCTGCTGTTATCCTTGTAACAGGTCTTGGCCTTACAAGTGGTATCTCATTCGGCGTTGGCAAGGCTACAATCACACTCTCAGCTTTGGCAGTAGCATCACTTGCTGGTATCATCCTCAATGCCATCCTTCCTGGTAAGGATTATGACTTTGAAGAGGAATCACCAGAGGACACAGGTGCTTCACTCTCATCTTCTGCTAATGCTAAGGATGTAAAGCAGACAAAGAAAGCAGAGGCTAAGGCAGCAGCTGCTGAAAATTAAGTTTAATTTACATATGGAGCACCTTTCAAAGGTGCTCCTTTTGTAAAACATAAAGGGGGTTAAAGTATGGCTTTTGAAACAGTATCTGGTCTTACAAAGTTGCCAGCATTCCTTGATGTACATGTACATTTTAGGGAGCCAGGCTTCTCATACAAGGAAACTATCAAGACTGGTTCAATGGCAGCAGCACGTGGTGGATATACTGCTGTATGCACAATGCCAAACTTAAATCCTGTTCCTGATTCAATTGAAAATATCAAAGTAGAGCAGGACATTATAGACCGCGATGCGGTAATTGATGTCCGCCCATATGCGGCAATAACAGTTGGCCAAAAGGGCCAAGTTATTGCAGACCTTGAGGGGCTTGCAGACAAGTGCATCGCGTTCTCTGACGATGGCCATGGTGTCCAAGATGCCGGCATGATGCGCGAGGCAATGAGCCGTGCCGCAGCCCTAAACAAAATGATCGTCGCTCATTGCGAAGTAAATGAGCTGCTCCATGGTGGTTATATCCATGACGGCGCATATGCCAAGTTCCATGGCCACCTTGGAATTTCTTCCGCTTCCGAATGGAAGCAGATAGAACGTGATATTAACCTCTCGTATGAAACCGGTTGTGCATATCACGTTTGTCATATCTCAACAAAAGAGAGTGTTGAACTGATAAGGGACGCTAAGAAATCAGGTGTTAACATCACATGTGAGACAGGTCCACATTATTTGACACTCTGTGAGAAAGACCTCTTGGAGGATGGACGATTTAAAATGAATCCACCGCTTCGTGGCGCTGATGATAGGGAGGCACTCCTCCTTGGCATCACAGATGGTACTATTGATATGATAGCGACAGACCATGCACCTCACAGCGCAGAGGAAAAGGCAAGGGGACTCGAAGGTTCCGCTTTTGGAATTGTAGGCCTTGAGACAGCCTTCCCAGTGCTTTACACAAATCTCGTTTTAAATTCGAAAATAATAACGCTTGAGGAACTCGTTGACCTTCTTTCAACAAACCCAAGACAGCGTTTTGATATACCACTTGGTGATGATTATTCACTATGGAATCTTGAAGAAGGATTTACAGTAAATCCTGATTCGTTTCTCTCAATGGGACGCGCAACACCATATGCTGGTGTGACGCTAAAAGGTGTTAATTACTTTACTGCTTTTTGTGGCAGGAAAGTTTATATTAAATAAATCATAGGAGCAAACAAAAATGTCAAAGAGAACAGATTTAAAGAAAATTCTAATCATTGGTTCTGGCCCGATTGTAATTGGCCAGGCCGCTGAGTTTGACTATGCCGGTACACAGGCATGTCTCGCTTTGAAGGAAGAGGGTTATGAGGTAATACTCTGTAACTCAAATCCTGCAACAATTATGACTGATACGTCTATTGCTGATAAGGTTTACATGGAGCCATTGACGCTCGAATACATAGCAAAGATTCTTCGCTATGAGCGTCCAGACGCTATTATTCCTGGTATTGGTGGTCAAACAGGCCTCAACCTTTGCATGCAGCTTGAGAAGAAGGGCGTACTCAAAGAGTGCGGCGTAGAACTCCTCGGTACATCATCAGAGAGTATTGAGCGCGCAGAGGATAGAGAGCTCTTTAAGGAGATGTGTGAGTCAATTGGCGAGCCAGTTATCCCATCAGAGATTACATACAATCTTGATGAGGCAAAACTTGCTGCACAGCATATCGGTTATCCAGTAGTACTTCGTCCTGCATTCACACTTGGTGGTACAGGTGGCGGCTTTGCCAATAATGAAGATGAACTCATGGAAATCGGTAAGAATGCATTCGCACTCTCACCAGTTCACCAGGTTCTTATCGAGAAGTCAGTTAAGGGCTTTAAAGAAATCGAATTCGAAGTAATGCGTGATGGTAATGATAATGCAATTACTATCTGTGGCATGGAAAATGTTGATCCTGTTGGTGTACACACAGGTGACTCAATGGTTGTTGCTCCTATTTTATCTTTAAATGACCATGACCTTAAGATGCTCAATGATAGCGCAATCAAGCTTATCCGTGAGCTCAAGATAGTTGGTGGCTGTAATGTTCAGTTTGCTCTTTCACCAACATCTTCTGAATACTACCTTATTGAGGTAAACCCAAGAGTATCTCGTTCATCAGCTCTTGCATCAAAGGCATCTGGTTATCCAATCGCAAGAGTTACTGCCAAGATTGCAACTGGTATGTCACTTGAGGAAATCCCTGTTGCAGGCGGCACAGCAGCAATTGAACCATCTCTTGACTATATCGTAGCCAAGTTCCCAAGATTCCCATTTGACAAGTTTGCTTCTGCTCCAAACACACTTGGCACTCAGATGAAGGCTACTGGTGAAGTAATGGGCATCGGCTCAACTTTGGAAGAGTGCTGCCTTAAGTCAGTACGTTCACTCGAGATTGGAGTTTGCCACTTCCATCTTTCAAAGTTTGATACATTCACAAACGATATGCTCTATGAGTACATCACAGAATTCAAAGATGACAACATCTATGCAATCTTTGAACTCCTTCGTCGTGGAGAGTCAATTGAAAAACTTCACGAAGTTACAATGATTACTGAACTCTTCCTTGAGTGCTTCAAGAAAATCGTTGATATGGAAGTAAAACTCAAGGCAAATATTAATGATATTGCAGTATTAAAGGAAGCCAAGATTATGGGCTTCTCTGATCAGTTTATTGCAAGACTCTGGAATCTCCCAGAAATAGACATCTATCAAAAGCGTAAGCAAAACGGTATCACACCAATATTTAAGATGGTTGATACACTCCATACAGGCAAGTACATAGCATATCTCTACTCGTCATACACTGGTGAGAATGCGTCTCGTCTTACAGACAAGAGAAAGATTATAGTTTTAGGTGCAGGTCCTATACGTATAGGACAGGGTGTTGAGTTTGACTACTCAACAGTTCACGCTGTTCAGACAATCAAGCGTGAGGGCTTTGAAGCAATAATTATCAACAATAACCCAGAGACAGTTTCAACTGACTATACAACAGCTGACAAGCTCTATTTCGAACCACTTACACCAGAGGATGTAATGGCAATTATCGATTTCGAGCAGCCAGAGGGTGTAGTAGCATCTCTCGGTGGTCAGACAGCAATTAACTTGGCACAGCCACTTATGGACAGAGGAGTCAAGATTATCGGTACAGACTGCGCTGCAATTGAGCGCGCAGAGAACCGTGATAGCTTTAACGAAGTGCTTCGCAACCTCAACATTCCTCAGCCAAAGGGTCAGGCGGTTACAAATATTGATGCTGGCATCAAAGCAGCAAATGAAATTGGCTATCCAGTACTTGTTCGTCCATCTTTCGTACTCGGTGGTCGTGCAATGCAGATAGTTTCAAAGGACGAGGACCTTAGAACATACCTCAAGACAGCCGTTGAAATTGATGAGGATAAGCCTGTACTTGTTGATAAGTACATCCAAGGTAAGGAAGTAGAAGTTGACGCAATCTGTGACGGTCACGATGTATTCGTACCAGGCATCATGGAGCTCGTTGAGAGAACTGGTGTACACAGCGGTGACTCAATTTCGGTTTATCCATCATTCAGTATCTCTGACAAGGTTAAGGGTACAATCCTTCAGTACGCCAAGGCACTTGGCCTTGGAATAGGCATCATAGGCCTTTACAACATCCAGTTCATCGTAGACAAGAACGAGGATGTATATATTATTGAAGTTAACCCAAGATCAAGCCGTACAGTTCCTTTCCTTTCAAAGTCAACAGGCTACAGCCTTGCTGATATCGCAACTGAGGTTATCCTTGGTAAATCACTCAAGGAACAGGGTATATTTGAACTCTACCCAGCAGAGAAGGAACGCTACTATGTCAAGGTTCCTGTATTCTCATTCAACAAGATTAAGGGACTTGATGCATATCTCTCACCAGAGATGAAATCAACTGGTGAAGCAATCGGTTACGACAAGAAGCTCACACGTGCTCTTTTCAAGGCTCTTCAGGCTTCTGGAATGAAGCTCAAGAACTACGGTACAATTATCGTTACTTTGGCCGATGAGGACAAAGAGGAGGCATTCCCACTTGTTAAGCGCTTCTATGAGATGGGCTTTAACATCCAGGCAACACTTGGTACTGCATACTTCCTTCGTGAGCGTGGCATTAGAACCAAGGTGCTTGGCAAGATTTCAGAGGGTGATTCAACACTCCTTGACAATATCCGTGCTGGCTTCGTAAGCTATGTTATCAATACTCGCGCAGTAACATCTGGCGTACACTATGATGATGGCGTAATCATTCGTCGCTGCGCAATTGAGAACAATGTAAATATGTTTACGAGCCTTGATACAGTAAGAGTACTTCTCGATGTACTTGAGGAGACAACACTTACAATTTCAACAATCGACGCTGAATAACCTAGAAAGGTACTTTGTATGAAAGAAGAAACTTTTAAGATAGTTTCCAACAAAGCATTGACCAGCAATGTGTACAAGATGTCACTTCTTGGTGATACAGATGAAATTACAGCTCCTGGTCAATTTGTTAATATCAAAATAGACGGCCTTTTCCTTCGCCGCCCAATCTCGGTTTGTGACGTGTACGGCAACACTTTGACCTTGGTGTACAAGGTCGTAGGTGCCGGTACTAAGGCACTGTCAGAGATGGGCGCAGGCGACGAGCTCACAATGCTCGTCGGTCTTGGCAATGGCTATGATTTGACTGTGTCAGGGGAGCGCCCGCTCCTTGTTGGCGGTGGCGTTGGTGTACCACCAATGCTTTACCTTGCCAAGGAACTTAAGTTCAAGGGTGCAAATCCTATCGTTGTTATGGGCTTTAACACTGCTGATGAGGTCTTTTTAGAGGATGACTTCAAGTCACGTGGTTTTGACACCATTGTCACAACAGTAGATGGCTCATATGGCATCAAAGGATTCGTTACTGATGCAGTTGCGAATCTTGATTACACTTACTTTTATGCCTGTGGTCCAGAGCCGATGCTCAAAGCGCTTTATAGCGCTACCAAGACATCAGGACAACTTAGCTTTGAAGAGCGTATGGGCTGTGGATTTGGCGCTTGCATGGGCTGCTCATGCAAGACAATCACTGGTAATAAACGTATCTGTAAAGAGGGCCCTGTACTCAAAAAAGAAGAAATACTATGGGAGGAATAAGCTGTGAACACTAAAGTAAATTTATGTGGGATAGAGCTTGATAATCCCGTAATACCAGCATCAGGCACATTTGGATATGGATATGAGTTCTCAGAACTCTATGATATAAACTGCCTTGGAACATTCAGTTTCAAAGGCACAACAAAAGACCCTCGTTTCGGCAATCCAACACCGAGGATAGCAGAGTGTACAAGCGGTATGATAAACGCTGTAGGACTCCAAAATCCTGGTGTGGATGCCGTAATAAACGAGGAACTTCCAAAGCTTAAAGCTTGCTTTAACAAGCCTGTTATGGCAAATGTAAGTGGCTTTTCAGTAGAGGAGTATGCATACACCTGTGAACGCCTTGATAAGGAAGAACAAGTGGGATGGCTTGAGGTTAATGTCAGCTGCCCTAACGTTCACGGTGGTGGCATGACATTTGGTACAGACTGTGAGAGCGCAGCATCTGTTGTTCGCGCTGTTAAGGCTGTTACAACCAAGCCGGTAATAATCAAACTTTCGCCAAATGTCACCGATATTGCATCTATCGCCAAGGCATGTGAGGATGCCGGTGCCGATGGCATCAGCCTTATAAATACAATGCTTGGCATGCGTATTAATCTCAACACTAAAAAGCCAGTAATAGCAAACAAAATGGGTGGCTTTTCAGGCCCTGCAATCTTCCCAGTGGCCCTCAGGATGGTCTATCAAGTGTATGAAGCTGTTAGTATTCCAATTATCGGAATGGGTGGTATTAGTAGTGCGAGCGACGTTATTGAGATGATGCTTGCTGGTGCCACTGCATGTGAAATAGGCGCTATGAATTTAGTAGACCCATTTGTCTCTAAAAAAATAATCGAGGAATTACCAATTGTTATGCAGCAGTATGGTATTACTGATTTGAAAGAAATAATAGGAGGTGCTCATTGATGGGACGCGATGTCATTATCGCTTGCGATTTTAGTAGTGCAAAAGAGACATTCTCTTTCCTTGATAAATTTGCAAGTCTCGAGCAAAAACCTTTTGTTAAAATCGGTATGGAACTTTACTATGCCGAAGGACCAGCAATAGTACGTGAACTTAAAAGTCGTGGACATAAAATCTTTCTCGATTTAAAACTTCACGACATTCCAACTACTGTTAAGAAATCAATGTCTGTACTTTCAAAGCTTGATGTTGATATGACTAACGTTCATGCTGCGGGTACTACTCGTATGATGGAGGCCGCAATAGAAGGCCTTACGCGTGAGGACGGCACAAGGCCAATCCTTATTGCCGTTACGCAACTTACTTCAACTGATCAAGATATAATGGAGAAAGACCTTCTCATAAATGAACCTATCGATAAAGTTGTTATGCACTATGCCAACAACGCAAAAATATCTGGACTTGATGGTGTCGTTTGCTCACCACTTGAGGCCATGGCGGTACATGATACCTGTGGCAAGGATTTTATTACTGTCACACCTGGTGTACGTTTTGCCGATGGCGATATAGGTGACCAAAAGCGAGTAATGACGCCAGCACAGGCAAAGGAAATTGGCTCTGATTACATTGTTGTTGGCCGTCCAATTACCAAGGCTGATGATCCAGTAGCCGCTTACAAACGTTGTTTGACTGAATTTGTTGATTAAGGAGAAAACTATGACAGATAGAGAAATCCTCATAGCAAAAGATTTGCTTAAAATTAAAGCAGTGTTCCTCCGCCCAGACGAACCATTCATTTGGGCATCAGGAATCAAAAGCCCAATCTACTGTGATAACAGATTGACTTTAACTGCTCCAAACGTTCGTCTTGATATAGAATATGGCCTTGCTGGCCTTGTAAAAGAACACTTCAAGAATGTTGAGGTTTTGATGGGCACATCAACAGCAGGTATTGCACATGCTGCAATTGTGGGCCATCTCATGAACCTTCCTATGGGATATGTACGCTCAAGTTCCAAGGACCATGGTCGTCAAAATAAAATTGAGGGCCGCCTAGAGCCAGGCCAAAAGGTAGTAGTTATTGAGGATTTAATCTCAACAGGCGGTAGCGTAATAGATGTTGTTAATGCGCTAAGGGAAGCTGGTGCAGATGTACTTGGTATCGTATCTATCTATACCTACGGTATGCAAAAGGGTATTGAAAGACTAGCTAAAGCAGGCGTTGAAAATTTCTCTCTTACAACATTCGACTGTGTTGTCGAGGTTGCAGCGCAGGAGGGCTATATTAAGGAATCTGATAAGGAACGCCTTATCAAGTTTAGAAACAATCCAACAGACGAGTCCTGGATAGGACAAGGAGAATAAGCGTGAAGAAAGATTTAATCGACATTAGGGACCTAAGTCTTACAGAGATTGACGAGCTTATAAGTGTTGCTGAGGATATAATTGAAAATCCGTCAAAGTACAGCGATAAGTGCAAAGGTCGTAAAATAGCAACGCTCTTTTACGAGCCATCCACAAGGACGCGCTTTAGCTTTGAGTCGGCAATGCTCGATTTGGGCGGTAGTGTCATCGGCTTCTCTTCGCCAACTGATTGCTCAGTGGCTAAGGGCGAAAGTGTAGCCGATACAGCTCGCACCGCAGAGTGCTTTGCCGATATTATCGCAATGCGCCACTACAAGGATGGCGCAGCGTTCGTCGCCGCCTCGAGTGTAAACATCCCTGTTATTAACGCCGGCGACGGTGGTCACAACCACCCAACGCAGACACTTACAGATTTGCTCACAATTCATAGGGAAAAGGGTACGTTTGATAATTTAACTATTGGCCTTTGCGGCGACTTGAAGTATGGTCGTACAGTACATTCGCTTATAGCTGCAATGTCACGTTATAGCAATGTAAAGTTCATCTTGATTTCACCAGAGGAGCTTAAAATTCCAGAGAATATCAAGACAGAAATACTTGAAAAGAACGAGATTGACTTTGTTGAAACAGATTCTCTCGAAGAGGCAATACCAGAACTTGATGTGCTCTATATGACGCGTATTCAAAAGGAACGCTTCCGTGACCCAACTGTGTATGCAAGACTTGAAGGAATCTATATTCTTGACAACGAGAAATTGAGTTGCGCAAAAGAAGACCTTATTGTTATGCATCCATTGCCAAGAGTAAATGAGATATCAGTTGAGGTCGATGATGACAAGAGAGCTGCCTATTTTAAACAGGTTAAAAATGGTAAATTTATCCGTATGGCATTGATTCTTAGACTGCTTGATTTAAATGAGCAGGAGAGAGCAACTGGTGTATTCTCAAAACCTTCAAAACAAGGTGCAGAAAGCTATGATCCAAGTATCATTCGCTGTGCAAATGCTCGCTGTATCAGTAGCATAGAACAGGGGCTTGCGCACCTCTTTGTTAAGACAGAAAATGGCTATAGATGCCTTTACTGTGAGACGATGGCTCAAAAATCTTTCTAAATTTTAAAAAAATTAAGGCCTGCTGTAATCAGCAGGCCTTTTGTGTTATTAGAATTACTTCTTGGTGTATTCGTCGTAATCTCTGTAGATCTCTTCGCCCTGAACAAGGTCTTCGTTCTTGCCGTGGTCTGCATACCAAACCTGTGCAAAGAATGGGTTAACCTTAGCGATAGCGTCATAGTTCCATGGCATAGGATCGCACTCTGGGCACCAGTGACCGCCCTTGAGTACTGTGTTAACGCTCATGTCGAACTCGTGACCAAATGCGCACTTCCAGTGTGATGGAGCATAAACGTCATCTGGCTTCTTAGAATCGAGATATTCACCGCCACGGAATTCAGCAGCCTTCTTAAGGTCAGCAGCTGAAAGCTTTTCAAGTGGCTTAGACTCATCATAACCATGGTCAAGTTTAAACTTGTCAGCTTCCTTGATGTCGTTTGATGGAGGTGTAAGATCCCAGTCAGACCACTTGTCTGAAAGCTTCTTGTAGTGAGCCATACCGAATGACTCTGTGTCGCCCCAGTAAGCGTTCATACGCTCAGCGTTGTTAGTAGCAATCCATGTTCTTGTACCGAATCTCTTGTCCTTAGCGATTGAACCGATAGCCAAACGTGTGATGTCAGAGATACCAGGTACACGTGTAACAGCTGAAAGCTGATAGAACCATGGAATGTACTTCTTCATACCCTCAAAGTATTCTTCTGCAGGGATGTTCTGACGGAAGTGAAGGTAATCATCAAGAAGATCAGAGTCAGCATACCACTGACCGTGGAAGTTTCTGTCGATGAACCAGTTTGGCTTGAAGATACGCTTTGAAGCGTCCTTGCCCATACCGATTGTCTTAAGGAGGAGATCCTCAAACTCATAGAGAGTAATTCTGAATGAAGGACCTGAACCGATGTTGTAGAAGCTTCTGTAGAACTCATCTGGAAGATCGTCTGAGCAGAAGTGTTCCATAAGGATAGCTGAATCATCAACTGTAGCCCACTCAAGAACGTCGTTCATTGGAACGTGGTACATGATAGGGTCCATGTTCTTAAGGATTGCTGGATAGAGGATACCAGACTGACGCATTGAAACCCACTTCTTAAGACCTGACTCAGCGAATACACGCTCAGCGCGGATCTTAGAAATTGCATAGTGGTCATAAACAGATGCCTTAAGAGGGTCACCTGTACGGCCCCAGTGGATACCATATGGACGGTTACCTGTTTCAGCAACTGTACCGATATATACAACAGCGATGTCGTCAGGGTTTGGCTGAGCCTTGATAGCCTTAACGATGTTTTCAGCTGCAAGTACGTTTGTCTTTAATGTCTTCTTTGGCCAATAGTCAGCAGCTGGGGATACCATACCGCCGATGTGAAGAACATATGATGCACCTGTTACGCATTCAAGGATTGCATCGTAGTTGTTGAAGTCGCCCCAAACGATTGAAACTCTCTTGTCGCCAAGATATGGTGCGAACTTATCGCGGTTCTTCTGTGAGTCACGAAGGAGAACAGCGATGTCAAGGTCTGGGCGATAATCATAGATTCTCTTGAAAGATGCCCAACCCATGTTACCGGAAGCACCGGTAATAAATACCTTTTTGTTTGCCATGGTTATACCTCCAAAAAATTTTATAACGCAAGTTATAATTATTAGCCTAAATATTTTAACACAACAATACGTTGTTAATCAACCTTAATAATACAGTTGTCGTAAAATGTTCATAAAGTGCTAAATGGTGAAATCTTCTACTGTGTAATCCTTGCCAAACTTAGGCGCTTTTGCCTTGTTTGATGGGATGAGAAGTAGGAGAGCGAGACATACGAGGTCTGCTGATAAAATAATTGCAAGATAGTTGTACTGATTTGCGCATGCATATTGAACAACGCGACCAGCATAAGGAATCTTGAGCTTGACTGGACCATAGAACTGGTTCTCGTTAACAGTATATTCGCCACGATTGTCCTCAACAGTTGCTGTGTTAACACCATTTACTCTATCGAGTGCCTTTATCTTGGCAAATGACCTTGTATCCTTGGTAGTCATAACGTTTGAACCGAGCTCAATTCCATCGAAATCGGAATATTTTATGAGAACGATATCGTCGGTTGTGATCTCTGGGCTGAGTAAGTTGTTGAAAACAGATGCGAAGCGATAACCGCCAATAGCATAATCCTCATAAGTTGTGGAAAATGCGTAAGCAACACCGCTGCAAAGGCTTATGATGAGGGAAATTATAAATACTACCCAAATGACACCTCTGATGAATGTGCGGAAGCCTGACTTCTTGTAAGTGGTGTGATTCTTTGGTACCACATCATCACCCTCAACGAAAGGTGCTGGTTCAGTATTTACACGCTCTACGAGCAGTGGCTCATCGACAGTTTCAGCGTTGATTGGTTCAGCATTAAAGTCGATTACTTCCTCATCGCTATTTTCTTCAACCAATTCAACAACTGGCTCAGGCTCGATGTACTCAACAGGACGTTCTGTTGAGGCGAGGCGAGCAATTTCTGCTTTTAAATCATCTATTTCAGATTCAAGTTCAGCTACCTTTGAAGTTGCGTCCTCATTTGCTTTGATTTTCTTGGCAAATGATACGCAATCCTTGTAGAGCTTTTCATTTTTTGCTTTGAGTTTTTCGTTTTCCTCTCTCAAGGATTCTAATTCTTTTAAACTATCGTCCATAAGAACCTCCGTGATTTAGAAAGTTATCAATTTAACAATATTATTTTATATATAATTTATTGAAATTGCAAGGTAAATAGGGTATCATTATCAAGAAATTTATTTTTGGAGTGAAAGACGTGAAAAGCACAAAGCTCACTGCCCTTGGTGGAATTGTTACAGCGCTTTCTGTTATGTTTATGTTCCTGTCTTCACTTATTCCTTTTATGACCTATGTTGTGCCTGCTTTTGCAGGACTTTTACTCATAGTAACAGTTGAGGAAGTAGAACTTAAATGGTCTGCGTACATCTATTTTGCAGTATCTGTTTTGTCTTTGCTCGTTATAGCAGACAAGGAATCCGCAGTAATGTATGCATTCTTTTTTGGTTACTACCCAATCATACGTGTCATTGTAAATGACCACGTAAAGAACAAGGCTTTAAATGTTATTTTAAGGTTCTTGATTTTTAATGTATCTGTAGTTTTGGGCTATCTTCTCATTATTTATGTTTTTGCGATTCCAATTGAGGAGATGGAGGAGTTCGGTAAATATACCAACCTTTTCTTGCTTGGACTTGGAAATGTCACATTCGTATTCTATGACATCGTAGTTCGAAACTTAACGATAATTTATAACAAGTCTTGGCATGATCGTGTGAACAAGACATTTAAGTTCTGAGGAGGAAATTTTATGTATCAAAGTTTATCAGAGTTTTTTGCAGATGCAAAGCGCAGTGGTAAGGATTGGATCAAGTCACAAGTTAAGCTTTCAGCTATAACATTTGTACTTTTACTTGTTGGTCTTTTTGTAGCAGACATCGTTTGTGAGAAGAAGTTTGACAATGGTATTGCACTTGATCTTTTGATTCCATTCATTGCTATTGTTATTGCGATAATAGACGCAGTTCCAGTATTTGGTATCAGCATTACAATGCTTCCATGGGCAGCTCTTGCAGGAATCATGGAGGGCAAGGAGATAGGATTTGCAATCCTTCTTGTTTACCTTGTTATCATGCTTGTTAAGCAGATTATCGAGCCATTCATCCGTAGCAAGTCACTCGGCGTAAGCCCAATTGAAGAAGTTATTTGCGCAGCACTTGGCTGGTTTATTTTCCCTGGAAAGCTTAGCGCTCTTGGCCTTATTCTTGTACCAGTTGTTTACACAGCTGCAAAGAAGGTTTATATCAAGCAGAACCCAAGTTTTGCTGAAAAGAAAAATGCAAAGATTGCAAACAAAGACGCCATTGACATTACAGATGATGTAAAGGACGTTAAAGACGAATAGAAAAGTGGTGCTGTGACATGAGTAAAACTTTACTTGGTCATATCGAAGAAATATATCCAGAACTTTCCAAAAGCCATAAAAAGATTGCTGATTTTATAATCAACAATTATGAGAAAGCTGCGTACTATACGGCAGCAAAACTTGGCGCGGAAACTGACATAAGCGAATCTACTGTTGTAAGGTTCGCAGCACAACTTGGCTTTGAGGGGTATCCTGAATTTCAGGATGCCCTTCAAGAGGATATAAAGGGCAAGCTTACAACTCTCCAGCGAATGGAGGTTGCAAGCCTTAAAATGGTTGACGAGGATGTCCTTGATAAGGTGCTTCGCGGCGACCGTGCCTCAATAAAGGAGACTCTTGAAACTATTTCAAGAGAGGATTTCTCTGGTGCTGCCAAGGCTATTAACAGCGCTGAGAAAATTTATATCTTGGGTGTAAGGAGTACTGCACCACTTGCAAACTTTATCTACTTCTATTTCAAGATGGTTTATGACAACGTTGTTCTTATCACATCTGCAAGTTCTTCTGAGGAATTTGAACAGATTTTCAAAATTAGAAAGGGCGACGTTTGCATAGCAATAAGTTTTCCACGCTATTCAAAGCAGGTTGTGAAAACTCTTAAGTATGCAAAGGAAAAGGGAGCCGAGATAATTGCTATCACCGATAGCAAATCATCTCCAATTGCTCCACTTTCTAACTATGTATTAACAGCCAAGAGCAACATGGCTTCATTTATGGATTCACTTGTTGCTCCGCTAAGCCTTATTAACGCTCTCATTGTAGAGGCTACAATGGAGAAGCGTGATGATGTCCTCGAGACATTCGCAGAGCTTGAGAATGTCTGGGACAAGTATGATGTTTATGAAAAGTCAGAGGACATTATAAATGAGTAATGTTGTAGTCATAGGTGGCGGACCAGCCGGCGTGCTTGCGGCTTGTGTTGCTTCAAAAAATGGTCACGACGTGACCTTGATTGAGCGCAACACGAGGATAGGTCGCAAGCTCATGATAACGGGCAAGGGCCGCTGCAATGTGACGAACGCCGTCACAGATCCCAAAGAGGTAATTGATCAGGTCCCTGTGAATGGTCGCTTTTTATTTAGCGCCCTTTCACAGTTTATGACCTATGATACTATGGACCTCTTTGAGGGACTTGGCGTTCCGCTCAAGGTCGAACGTGGCAATCGCGTATTTCCTGTCTCCGACAAGTCGGTTGACATAGTGGACGCGCTTGCCAAGTATTTAAAGCAGTGTCATGTAAAGCAGGTATGTGCTCGTGTTTCGTCCATCAATACTGATGGTGATTTAGTATCAGGTGTTACTACTGATGACGGTCGTGAATTTCCGTGTGACAGGGTAATCCTTGCAACAGGAGGTATGTCATATACTGCAACTGGTTCGACTGGTGATGGCTACAATATGGCTCGTGACCTTGGTCACACAATTATTGATTTAAATCCTTCACTTGTCCCAATTGAGTCAAGTGATCCATGCTGCAAAGCAATGCAGGGACTCGCTCTCAAAAATGTTGACATAAGAATTGTCGAGACCAAGAGTGGCAAGTCGATTTACAAGGACTTTGGAGAAATGCTGTTTACTCACTTTGGCGTTTCCGGTCCAATTATTCTAAGCGCAAGTTCTCATATGAGGCGCATGATGGATGGTCAATACACATTGCTTATTGATTTGAAGCCAGCGCTTTCGGAGGAACAACTCGACTTTAGGGTACAGCGCGATTTTCTTGAACAACAAAACAAGGATTTCCAAAACGCACTTGGTGGACTTTTGCCATCAAAGATGATTCCTATTGTTGTTGAAAAATGTGGAGTTGACCCTCAAAAGAAGGTCAATCAGCTCACAAAGCAGGAGAGGCATTCACTGGTCTTTACCTTGAAAAACTTTGAGGTGCCTCTTACAAAATTTAGACCTATTAATGAAGCGATTATTACATCTGGTGGAATTGACACGCGCGAGATAAATCCCAAAACAATGGAATCAAAACTCGTAAACGGTCTTTTCTTCGCAGGTGAAATTATAGATGTAGATGCATACACTGGTGGCTTTAATCTCCAAATAGCTTTTTCCACAGGCTATTTGGCAGGCCAGAGTGTGTAAAAGGAGATTTATTATGATTAACATTGCTATTGATGGCCCAGGCGGCGCAGGCAAGAGCACAATTGCTCGCGCAGTTGCTGCAGAACTTGGTTTTATTTATGTTGATACTGGAGCGCTCTACCGTGCGGTAGGCCTTAACGCGCTTCGCCATGGTATTGACACAAGAAACATAGATGGAATAGTAAAAATGCTTGACGAAACTGACGTTTCATTGTCATTCGTTGATGGCGAGCAGCGCGTTATGCTAAACGGTGAGGACGTATCAACAGATATTCGCCTCCCAGAGGCTTCTATGGCAGCGTCTAACGTCTCTGCAATACCTGCTGTACGTCAATTCCTATTTGACCTTCAGCGCAAGATTGCAGAGGAGAACAACTGCCTTATGGATGGACGCGACATCGGCTCTGTTGTCCTTCCTAATGCTGACTTGAAACTCTTTATGACAGCATCACCAGAAACCAGAGCACAACGTCGTTTTGATGAGCTTAAGGCTAAGGGTGAGGATGTCAAGTATTCTGAAATACTTGATGAACTTAACAAGCGTGATTATCAGGACTCTCATCGTGAAATAGCACCTCTTAAACAGGCTGATGATGCTATTTTGTTTGACACAAGTGATTTGTCTTTTGATGAGGTTAAAAATAAATTAATCGAGATGGTAAAGGAGATAATCAATGGCTGAGCAGATTATAACTAACAAGGATAGACTGCATTTCTACAATGAAAACGAATATCACTATGATTGGGATGCACCTTTAAAAAAGCGCAGTGCTGCATTTTTTAGAAACTGGTATCCTGTTGCAAAGCTTGTTTGTAAATTCAAATTTGACATAGAATTTTATGGTGCGGAAAACGTGCCAAAGGAAGGCGGCCTTCTTATGGCTGCAAACCACGTAGCAGGACTTGACCCTATTGCAATCACATACTGCCTTCAAAACAAGGGTGTTATGAGAACAATGCGCTTTATGTGCAAAGAGGAATTCTTCCACGTTTTCTATGTTAGAATCCCACTTATGTACTTTGGTGGTTTCCCAGTAAAGCGTGGTACATCTGACAGAAAGTCGCTTGATTATTCCAAAAAAATACTTGATGATGGTCAGATCCTCTTGGTGTTCCCACAGGGCACAAGAGACAAGGAGAGAAAACGCCCAGGCGAGGCCAAGGGTGGCGTTGCGCTCCTTGCGCGTGAGACCAAGGCTGATGTACTTCCAGTTTCAATTTATAGGAGCCCAGAGGGCGAGAGGAAAAAGGACAAGTATGTCATCAGATTTGGTGAGGTTATTCCTTATGAGGACCTTGGACTTGGAGACAAGCCAAAGTCAAAGGAACTTCGCTCGGCAACACAACTTATTATGGATAAAATAGGTGAATTATGGGACAAGGACGGCGCGAAATAATCCTCGCAAAATCCGCAGGGTTTTGTTTTGGAGTAGATAGGGCATTACATACGGCATATGATTTTGCAAAGGAAAATAACTTTGAGAATCTGTATTGCCTTGGTGAGCTCATTCACAACAACTTAATTAACGAGTCATATACCAGTCATGGAGTAAAAATTGAGGATGATTATAATCTCATTCCAGTTGGAGCAAATGCAATTATCAGAGCTCATGGTGTTCCAAAAGAGGTATATGACGATTTTGAGAAGCGCAAAATCAACTACATTGATTGCACTTGTCCATTCGTTACCAAGATACACAAGATTGTCAGTGAAATACCAACTGACGGTTCAATGGTCCTGATTGCAGGAGACCCGAAACACCCTGAAGTTATAGGCATTACGGGATTTTGCACAGCAAAGTACTTTGTGTTCGATAACTCTGAAACGCTTGAAAAAATATTTGCTGAAAATGCTAGTATTATAAGCGAAAGTCAGGTATATGTTGTCAGCCAAACAACGTTCTCGATGAACGAATGGGACACATGTCTAAAAAAGATAAAATTATTGTGTACAAACCCTATTATTTTTGATACAATATGTAAGGCTACCGAGGAAAGGCAATTAGAGGCAGGGCGCCTTTCTGAGAAATGCGATGCCATGGTCGTTATTGGCTCAACGCATTCTTCTAACACAGTTAAGCTTTACAATATCTGCAAAGAGAACTGTAAAACCTGTCTTATAGAATCGGCAAAGGAACTAAACGGAAACTTCCTCTCTGGTTCAAGCACCATCGGTGTCACTGCGGGGGCGTCAACGCCAACCGTGATTATAAAGGAGGTACTTGAGGCTATGTCTGAAGTAGAAAACAAAATTGTAAATGATGCTGAGGATTTCGAGGCTTTACTCGAAGAATCATTAAGCAACATGAGTACTGATCAGAAGGTGAAAGGTGTTATCGTAGGCATCACACCAACTGAGGTTCAGATTGATATAGGAAGGAAGCAGACCGGTTATATTTCATATAACGAGTGGAGTTTTGATCCAAATGCAAACCCAGCTGATGAAGCAAAGGTTGGCGACGAGATCAACGTTGTTATTATGAAGACTAATGACGCAGAGGGTACAATCATGTGCTCAAAGAAGCGTTTCGATAGCGCTAACTCATGGGATGAGCTCGAAGCTGCAATTGAGTCTGGCGAGATGATAGAGGGTACCGTTACTGATATCATCAAGGGCGGTATCATCGCAACAACTCAAAAGGGTGTTCGCGTATTTATTCCTGGTTCACTCTCAGGTGTTGCTAAGGACGAGCCAATGGACGCTCTCCTTAAGGCAAAGGTTTCATTCAAGATTATCGAGGTTAACAAGCAGAGAAGACGTGCTGTTGGTTCAATCAAGGCACAGGCTTCATCAGCTCGCCGTGAGGCTCAGGAGAAGTTCTGGGAGCAGGCAGAAGTTGGCCAGGTATACACAGGTGTTGTTAAGTCACTCACAAACTACGGCGCATTCGTAGACATCGGTGGCGTAGACGGCATGATCCACATTTCAGAGCTTTCATGGAAGCGCATTAAGCATCCATCAGAGATTCTCAATGTTGGTGATACAGTAGAAGTATTCATCAAGGCTCTTGATAACAACAAGATTTCTCTTGGTTACAAGAAGGATGAGGATAACCCATGGGCAATCCTTAAGAAGACATATGCTGTTGACGATGTTGTTAAGGCAAAGATCGTTGGTATGACAGCATTCGGTGCTTTCGCTAACGTTATCGACGGTATCGATGGTCTTATCCATATCTCACAGATTGCTAACAAGCGCATCGAGAAGCCACAGGACGTTCTTAAGGTTGGCGATGAAGTAGAAGCAAAGATTACTGAAATCGACTACGACAAGAAGCGTGTTAGCCTTTCAATCCGTGCTCTTCTTCCTGAGGAAGAGATCGTTGAGGAAGAGGCTCCAGCTGAGGAAGCTCCAGTTGAGGAACCAGTTGCTGAGGTCGCTGAGGTCGCTGAGGAAACTGCTCCTGTTGAAGAACCAGCTACTGAGGAAGCTGCTGAAGAAGCAGAAGCTCCAGCAACAGAGGAATAATGCTAGCGTTCAAATTAAAAGAGAACATAGATTTATGGGCTTACCTACAGTCAGTAGGTAAGCCTATTGTAGTTTATGGCACAGGAAACGGTGCAGACAAGATAATGGATACTTTGGAGAAATATGGAATCAAAGTATCCGATATATTTATGAGCAATGACTTCTTTAGAGAAGATGCAACGTTTCGTGGCTATAAACTGCTCTCGTATGACGATATTAAGCAAAAGTATGATGACTGTGTCATAGTACTTGCTTTTGCGGTATTTCGTCGAGATATGCTCGCACGTATTAGCGAGATGTCAAAGGAGTATGAACTTAGAGCTCCTTGCGTATCTGTTTTTGGTAATGACTATTTTTCAAGTGATACTTTAGTGCAGTATGAGTCAGAGATTAATGAGTCATACTCGCTGCTTGCAGATGATGTTTCAAGAGATGTGTTTATTAAATCACTTGAATATAGGCTTTCGGGCAAAGTTGAGTATCTCTTTGATTGCCAAACTGAGCGCGATGAAGTTTTCTCAAATATCATCCATCTTCAAGATGATGAGGTCTATGTAGACCTTGGTGCTTATCGTGGCGACACAATTGAGGAATTCCTCCTTATGACACATGGCAAGTATAAAAAGATATTCGCCATAGAACCGGATAGCAAAAACTATGCAAAGCTTATCGAAAATATGGGCACGCTTGATGATGCTGTGTTCATAAATAAGGCGTCATGGTCCGATGAGAGAGTGATGAACTTTGAGGGCGGCGGTGGTCGTAATTCCAACCTCTTTAGTCCTGACACACCAAAACCTGAAGTTGTACATACAATTGATGTTGATAGCGTTTTGAAAGGTGAGAGAGCAACATACATCAAGATGGATGTTGAAGGCGCAGAACACGAGACATTAAATGGTCTTAAACGAACATTGACTGAATACAAACCAAAACTTATAATATCGGCGTATCATAGGATTAGTGACCTCTTTACATTGCCAATTCTTGTAAATGAGCTCAATCCAGATTACAAGATATTCTTGCGCCATCATCCTTATATTCCTGACTGGGAGACCAATTTATATTGTATATAATTTGTAATTTACTTTTATAATAGTTTAGTGTTACAATTAATCGAAAATTAAACACGTTAGGGGGAACTCTGATGAAGAGTCCAGATAACGTGTTATTGGGTATAGCATTTATTTTGCTAGCGGGTGTTATTCTTTATAATGTATTTATGGCGGAGCCATCGGTGAACCCAAATGAGGTGCCATCGACGTCGGCCGTGAGTACTACGAGTAATGTGACAGAGGCCGATTTGACGGTGGCAAATGTCACTCAATCAAGTGCTAAAGTAAATATCAATACAGCCAGTGCTGAGGAACTTATGTCACTTTCAGGCATAGGTCCAACTAAGGCGCAAGCAATTGTTGATTATCGCACAAATTTTGGCAATTTCACTTCAATTGATCAGCTCACCAATGTCAGTGGAATAGGTGAGAAGACCCTTGCAAAAATAAGAGACGACATTACAGTTTAGGAGAGAGTAACTTGGTATTTTCAAGCCTAGTTTTCATATATGCTTTTCTTAGCATTACATTAATCCTATATTTCTTTGCGGCTAGAACAATACAACAGAAAAATGTTGTATTGCTCATAATGTCGCTTATTTTTTATGCCTGGGGCGAGCCAAAGTGGATTGTGCTGATGCTTATCAGCACAGGTGTAGAATACTTTGGCGCACTGCTTGTAGAGCGCTTCCGCGAGGAGCGCCCAGCCATTGCCAAGGCGGCGCTTGGCGTCTCTGTTACGGTCGCGCTTTCATTCCTATTTATATTCAAGTATTTTGATTTCTTTACATTTAACTTTAACCAGACATTTGGAACTGATATCAAACTCCTTGGTTTGACTCTTCCAATTGGTATTTCTTTCTACACATTCCAAACAATCACATACATTGTTGATGTGTATCGCAAGAAAGCAGAAGTACAACGCTCATATTGGAACTTGCTTCTCTATGTTTCAATGTTCCCACAGCTCATTGCTGGACCTATCGTTAAGTACGTTGATGTTGAAAAACAACTTACAAGCCGTACCTATAACGGACGCAAGGCAGGAGATGGCGTTTTTCGTTTTCTTATAGGTCTTTCAAAAAAGGCTATCTTTGCCAACATAGCAGGAGAGATGGCGACACAGTTCCTTGATGGTGATTTCTCAGAGCTTTCAGTTTTGGGCGCATGGATGGGCATCCTTTCTTACACACTTCAGATTTACTTTGACTTTTCAGCATACTCCGATATGGCTATTGGCCTTGGTAAAATCTTTGGTTTTGATTATCCAGAGAACTTTAATTATCCATACATTGCAAAGTCAGTATCTGAGTTTTGGAAGCGTTGGCATATCTCTCTTACAACGTTCTTTAGAGAGTACCTCTATATCCCGCTCGGAGGCAACAGACGTCATCACGTTTTAAACCTCTTGATTGTCTGGGCATTCACCGGCCTTTGGCATGGTGCGTCATGGAACTTTATCCTCTGGGGACTTTATTATTATGTACTCATAGTACTCGAGAGGTTGTTCCTTGGTAATGTTTTGGAAAAGATACCAGGCATTTTTGGTCATATCTATACGCTTCTTATGGTCATTGTCGGTTGGGTATTCTTCTATTTTGACGACATGACAAGGCTCAAGTCATTCTTTGGAATACTCATTGGCGTAGGAGATCATCCTTTTGCGAGTATTACAGATAGGACTGTGCTTTTAAATCACATCCTGTTCTTTATTCTTGCAATTATTGCTGTAACGCCAGTTTCACAGCTTATTAAGAAGTACTTTGTGAAGTTCACAGACAAGGGCAACAAGAACAAAATTATTGGTGACGTTTCAATGGTTCTTGCAAGTTTGTTCTTGCTCTTTATTAACACGGCAGCTATAGTTGGCTCGTCATACAACCCATTCTTGTACTTTAGATTTTAGGAAAGGAGAATACAAATGGAAAATAAAAGAAACTTATTTTCTAAGGACAACATAGGACTTGGCCTCTTGCTTTTGTTCCTAATCATATTGTTTGTTGTATTTTTCCTTTCAATTGTGATTCCTGATAAGGGAATTTCTGAAAGGGAGAACAGGACCCTTGCAAAATTCCCAAAGTTTTCTTTTGCAACTTATTTTAGCGGTGATTTTAACTCTGATATAGAGGAATATTTCTCTGATAATTTCCCATTCAGAAACAAGCTCCTTAATGTTAATGACAAGATTACAAAACTCACCTCGCAGTTTAGCGCAAGCAAGGATAACGGTATCGTTGTAATTGAGACGGGCGAACGTGACCTTGGCGGCGAAGGCTTTGGAGACTATGAAAAGGCGCAGTCGCAGGAAAGTGAGGCAGCAAACTAATGCAGTATATTATTCTTGACCTTGAATGGAATACAGCTTATTCCAATAAGCTTAACCATTTTGTAAATGAAATCATTGAGTTTGGCGCAGTTAAACTTAACGACAGGTTTGAAATCACTGAGGATTTTTCAAGTTTTGTTAAACCACAGATTGAAAAGAAGCTTAGGAGTCGAGTTAAAAATCTCACAAATATCAGCAATGAAGATGTTGCTGATGCTGAGACATTTGATGTTGTACTCGAGGACTTTACAAACTGGGTAGGTGACCCTGAAAATACAGTAATTATGTCTTGGGGAGACATGGATATTCGTGTCCTCATCGATAATTGTAAGTACTTTAATGGTGATGATCCACATATTCCATTTGTTAAGTACTATGTTGATTTACAGGCATACTTTATGCAGGAGAAGGAGCTCCCAAAGGGACAGCAGATAAGTCTTTCAAATGCAGCATCCCTTATTAACGCTGACAGTGATGAATTTATGCTTCACCGTGCACTTGATGACAGTGAACTTTCATCAGTTTGTTTTAAGGCTGTTTATAAAAAGGACAGTTTCAAGCATGCAATAATTACCTGTGATGATGATTACTACAAGCGTATTTTGTTCAAGCCATACGTAATCTCTGATATCAATGATAAGCTCATAGACAAGACGCAGTTCTGTTGCAAGTGTGTTGAGTGTGGAGAGATGGCAGACCAAATATCTGATTGGAAGTTCTCAAACAGTTCATTCCATGCTATGTTTACTTGTCGCGACTGCAACAAAAAATACAGGGTAAGTGTTCAGTTTAAAAAGACATTTAGCCAACTTAATATCAAGAAAAACGTAATTGAAGTTAAAAAGTAAAAAAACCAGGTGTCTTTTTTTCGACACCTGGTTTTTTAGTTGACTTTTCAACTATTTTTCATTAATATATTCTTGTTAAATGAATTTGTTCATAAAGGGGACGGCAAAATGAGAGAAATCGAAAAGAACATGAAGCCTAAGGAGCTAAAAGCCTATAGGACTCAATTGTTCCGTGACGCAGAGCAGTGGAAGACTCCTGATCGAATTGCTCATTACGGTAACATCGTTACATGGAAGATTTTTGATGCCGGTTATACAATCGACGAAGCAATGACTAACTTCGATGTAATGAAGGATACAGTGCAAAAGTTCCTTGAAAAGTATCCAATTGACGTACTTATCGACATTGGTATTCGTAACCAATTCAATGTAACAGAAGCGTTTGGCATGGGAGAAAATGGTTACTACTATTACGATAAAGAAGTAGTAGGTATCAACGACCATGCTTATTGTCCAGTTGATAGACTGATGGAGTATATCGAAGACAAGAACAAGTTTGCTTGGGAAGTTGCTCTTCCAGAAAAGATTCCTGATTTTTATGACAAGCCAATGGAGGTTTGGAAGAACACATGGAATGAGTACTGGAACTATATCATGTTCATTTTAAAGATGAACAAGGTAACCGGTGCTTTTGGTCTTGCAAACGGTGCTCCAAACAACCCTATGAAGGGCACAATTAACTTTGGTATAGAAGAGGCTGAGTCTAACCTTCTTGGTATTAGAAACCTCTCTATTGCAGCTCGTAGGAACTTTGATCAACTCAAGGAATTCTGTGATGCTTGGCATGAGAAGGAGACAAAGCCAATTATTGCAAAGGTTTATGAGAGCGAAGATGGCCCTGATATGAAGTATTGCTTCGATGCATCACTTATCATGCTCTCACAGAACATCTTAAATCCACGCCAGTTTGATGAACTTTACTGGTGCTATCTTGAACCACTACTTCGTGCTTATGAAGAAAAGGGTAAATGCCCACGTATCTTTATGGAGGGCAAAATTGGTCAGTATGCTGATCACTTTGCTGATTTCAAGAAGGGCTCACTTTGCTTCCATCTTGAAAATGATGATCCATGGGAAATCCGTGAAGCTTTGCCTAACGTATGTATCCTTGGTGGTCTCACAACTCAGATGCTTTCAAATCAGACACCAGATGAGTGCGTAGAATACACAAGAAAGCTCATTGATGAACTCGGTAGCGAGGGTGGCTTCATCCTTTCTGAGGACAAGATGCTCTCATATCGTAATGACTGTAAGTCAGAAAACTTAAAGGCAGTTTGCGAGTTCGTATCAAACTACGAACTTAAAAAGTAAGGAGGGGACAAAAATGGCAGAAGAAATCAAAGTTGAAAACAACGAAGAAGTAGTAGCAGAACCTGAAAAGAAAACAGACTGGCCATATGCATCCTATCCTGATGGCTTTAACAAGTTACTTAACAAGGTAATGCCTTTCTGGGCAAGACCAGCAAAAAAGATGATGGGATCACTTCTCATCAAAGTTCTTGTTGATGGTTAATTGTACTTGCAACAAGTGGTAATTTAACTTATAATTTAGAGGTCGATTTTTTGTCGACCTCTATTTTATATAATTTATAGGTGGTAACATTTATAATGAGTAAAGAGATATTATTCGAACAACAAGCAAATGAAAAGATGCTTACCGGCATGAACAAGGTGGCAGATGCTGTTAAGATGACATATGGACCAAAGGGCCGTAATGTCGCATTTACACAGCAGTATGACGTGCCACTGGTTTCAAATGACGGCTATGCAATTGCGAATCAGATAATACTTGAGGACAAGTTTGAAAACTTGGGTGCACAACTCCTTCGCGAAGCAGCTACCAAATCAAACGAGGAGTCTGGTGACGGTACAACAGCGTCTATTGTTCTTGCACAATCAATTATTAACGAGGCGCACAAGGCAATCGTTGCTGGTGCGAACCCTATCTTTATTAAACGAGGAATGGACAAGGCTGTAAAAGTTGTCACAGACAAGCTTGACAGCATTGCCACCAAGGTTACTGATACAGCACAGATTAATAATATAGCAACAATATCAGGCAATAATGATAAGGCAATAGGAGACCTCCTTGAAAGCATTTACAAGGAACTTGGCTTTTCTCCAGTTGTCACATTAATGGATACTCAGATGGCTGATACCAAGCTCCAGATATCACATGGCTGTCGAATTGAGCAGGGATATCTCTCACGCTATTTTATTACAGACAAGAACAAGAATATCTGTGAAATGGAAGATCCATATATCTTTATCTGTAAGGATGAGATAAATGAAATAGCAGAGATATACCATCTCTTAGAGGAGGCTGTTCAAAACAAGGCGCCACTTCTCATCATTGCACGTGAGGTAAATGGTGAGGCGCTTGGCGCACTCGCTGCAAACACCGAGAAGGGTGTTGTAAAAGCTATTGCTATCAAGGGCCCTGGTTACTCTGATACAAGAGATAGGAACTTAAACTGCCTTGCAGCAATCACAGGCGCAACGGTAGTTGATAGCGCATATATGGATATCAAGGAATGCGGACTTTCAGTATGCGGACGTGCCAAGAGTGTTGTTTCAGACAAGAATGTCACAACAATCATGCAACCAGCGTGTCCTGAGAGTGAAGGTGTTGTAACCTTAAGAAAGCAGATTGAGGAACAACTTAAAACCGAGACTCATCCATATCAGATTGACAAGCTTCAGCAGTCACTTGCACTCCTTAATTCTGCTTGCGCGGTAGTTGAGGTTGGTGGTGCGTCTGAACTTGAGATGTTTGAGCGCAAATATCGTATTGAGGACGCAATCAACGCGTGCAAGCGCGCAGCAGAAACAGGCATAGTGCCTGGCGGTGGAAAAGCCTTACTCCTTTGCCGTGATGATGTTAAAACGCTCTGTGAGACGCTACAAGGCGATGAGCAGATAGGCGCAAGCGTAATCCTCAAATCACTTGAAGCGCCTATAAGACAGCTTGCAATAAACTGTGGCGTGGACGAGAGCGTAGTTGTTAATAATATTGATAGCAACAAGTCTGATTCATATGGCTATAATGCTTTGACAGATGAATATGGCGACCTTATTAAGATGAAGGTTATTGATCCAGTTGTTGTTATTAAGAACTCGTTTATCAATGCTGTCAGCATTGCTAGCACATATATCACAACTTCAGTTGTTGTAGCATAATTTAAGGCTTCCCGTAATATTTCTACGGGAAGCCTCTTTTTTATAGAATATTGAGATTGAGGTTCGATGATTTGAATCCGAGTTTTTCAAGAATCCAAAACGAGAGTATAAGATATATCCTTGTTTCCGAATCGTTAAAGTCGATATTTGTTATCTCTTCAATCCTCTCAACACGTCTGATAAGAGTAGTTCTGTGAATGAAAAGTTCATCGGCAGTGTGTGTTGAATTGCAGTTGTTTTGTAGATAAACCTCAAGTGTGTGCAGGTACTCTGTCTTGTTTTTGATGTCGTATGCGATTAGTTTTCTAATAGCTTCCGAAATCAGCTGATCATAAGAAAGTTCGCTAATAATACGGTCGTACATATAATCAAGTGCATAGTCTGAAAATTTAAAGTACCATTTTTCAGCAGAACACTTTTGACCAATTTCGAGTGCTTTGTGTGCTTGGAGCAAGTATGTAGGCACTTTGTTGAGTCCAACAAAGGTGTCTGATACGCCTGCTTTGCAGACAAAGTCACGAACGAGGTATGCAAGTACATGGAAAAACTTGTGCTCATCATCAAGGTTTTTTGAAATACTGTGATTAAGTACAAGGATGATATCTTCCTTGTAAATTATCGCACATGAATTGGACCATGTTTCTTCAAACTTTCCGCTTATATATTCGGTAAGCTCATCCCATTTTGTATTTTTATAAAATGTGAAGTTGATTACTGAATAAGTATCGTTTATTGACCATCCATAGTTTTGAAGGATTAGGGATGCATCAGTAGGGTCGATTGATTTTGGAGCAGCTATCATATCTTGAATCAAAACATGAAGCTTGTCCGAGTTACGTTTTATAAGTGGGTCCTCAGAGTAACGAAGGTAGACATGGTTGATGTATTGGAAGTAGTGCTTAAATAGTTGCATTTGTCCTTCATCGGGCATGTCATTATAGTATGTTACAGGGGACATTAACCTTGCTATATAACGTCCGTCGCTGATAATGTTAAGACAGAGTTCTGTTACTTTGTTAGGATCATCAAAAGTGTAAATGTCAGTATACTCTTGGGACGAGATATATGATTTATCACCAAGTAATTTTTTTACGCCTCTGATAGGTAAAACTCTTCCGAAGTTTGAACGATAAATCGCAGAATCTGCACTTTCGTTTATGATATCGTCGCTTAAAAAAGAATAACCTTTTTTACCAGTAAGTGATAAAAGCGAGAAGTTGTGATTGAGAATGTAAAGTGGCTCGGTAATTATATCACCAGCAATGGCGCCAAATTCATCGAGTGGCACACGAGATGACAAGCCGTCTTTAAGCTTGCAGTCCCATTCCTGTAGTTCATTTATTGCCTCATACACAATCTCGGCGAGATCAAAGAAATTTCGAACATTTTTGAAAATTGCATAGTCGCAATTTTTTGGAATATATGATCGATCAAGGTCTTCTGCGTTGATAAGAATAAGTGTTATAGGCTTTTTAGCAACGATTGCTTTGTCTAGTCTTCTGCAGTCAACAAGGTAGCATGAGCCAACTTCGGTTTTACCATTATAAAATCTAATGTTGTTGATTTGAAGTTTGCTTGATGGAGCACGTTTTTCAACAAAATCAATTTTCTTAGAGAGCTGATAGAAGAGAACAGGGGATGTAATATTCATAGAATCCTCCTTAGAAATCGAGCTGTGCTATAAACTTCTCTTGGAATTTTTCGTGAGATGCGAGTTCAATGAACTCGGCTTTTTCTGCGATATATTCACAGTTTTTATATTCTTCGCTTGAAAGAAGACAGAGCTTAGAACCCTCGCCAGCGGCGTTGCCGACTGGCGTTATTTTTTGGCGAAGTTTTGCTGGAATGAGCCCTATGCGACAAGTTGAGTCAGGGTCCATATAGTTGCCGAATGCTCCGGCAATAAGGACCTCCTCAATGTCGTCATATGTAATTCCAAGTACTTCTGCCATTATCTCGATACCAGCAGCGATTGCGCCTTTTGCAAGTTGAACTTCACGAATATCTTTTTGTGTAACAAATACTTTGTCGGAAAGCCTAAATGCCTTGGTTCCGTCTATGGTTTCAAGTCGAGAGGTGAGTGGGCCCTCATACTTTCTCTCAAATCTGCCTGATGGCATAATTACTCCTGTATCAAGGAGGACTTTACAAAAATCAATAAGACCAGATCCGCAGATGCCTATGGCCTCAAGACCATCAATTGTTGAGTATTTAAACTCATCGCCGTCCATCCAAACATGGTCAATTGCACCTGGTGCACCACGCATACCACATACAATCTTGGCACCTTCGAATGCAGGGCCAGATGCTGTGGAGCATACTACAAATCTGTCCTTTGTGCCAAGCGCCATTTCACCATTTGTTCCAATGTCGAGAAGGAGTGTATTTTTATCTCTCTCATAAAATCTTGTTGCAAGGATTGCAGCAACAGTGTCCGCGCCAATAAATCCTGCGATAACAGGTATGAAGTAGATAGTAGCGTTCTCGTTTATGCCGTCAATTATGCCTTTTGCTGGCAAATTGAAACTGCCGTATTTTGTTGGCATATAAGGAATCTCAACAAGTGTAGTTGGATTGATTCCAGCGTAGATGTGCTGCATGCAAGTGTTACCTACAATAGTAATTGAGCATACGTCTTGACCATTTATATTGTTCTTTATAAGTAATTTATTTACCATATTACTCGTTTGGTTATTGATGCATTTGGCTATTTCATCAACGCCATTTTCGAGTGAGAAAATGCAGCGAGAGATGACATCTCCACCATATTTAACCTGCTCATTAAGTTCGCCAAGTGTATCAATAATTTCACCTGAGCACAGGTCGAGAAGGTAGGCAGCAACTGTCGTGGTGCCTACATCAAATGCAACACCTATTGGTGAAGATGTAAGTGTACTGTAATCCGCAAGAGGAGAAATCATGTCACAACTTGTGGCACATGTAGCTCCGCTAGTCATAACTTTGTCTTGATGCACACCAACATCGTCAGGTAAGGTTACAACCATACCGTCCTTTACTTTTGTAGTGCATGCCTTGTCACGATATTTTCTACCGTTGCACTCAATGTCAACCATGCATTTTCCACAAGTACCATTGCCACCGCAAGGGTACTCAAAACTAAGTTCTAGGGCGCGCTCTGCATCCATAATAGTTGCGCTGTCACTGATAGTGATTTCTTTGCCAGATGGTAAAAATTTTATTTTACAATCCATAATTATCCTCCAAACACTTGCACACTTTTTTACAAGACATTAAAAATATCTATTTTCGAACAATAGAACAAATTTGTTTAGAATCACCAAAAACAACGTATCTATGTTGTCTATTGCCCATAGAAAGTGGCGAGCTATCCATATTTTTCATTCCGCTACAAATTGTAGCATAATATTTTTAATTTTGCTATAGTTTGCTAGTATATTTTAAGGAATATTTAATTTATAATGTGATTGTCAATCTTAAAATTTTAGGAGGATTATAATTATGGCAGATTTAAACAAGCTCAAGGAAGCTATGGGCGACCTTGAAGAAGACATCGTAGTAGAAATCGTTGACGAAGTAGTAGCATCTGGTAAGGATGCTCAGGCAGCAGTTGATGCTTGCTCAGCAGGTATGGACATCGTTGGTGACCGTTTCAGCGCTGGTGAATATTTCGTATCTGACCTCATCTATGCTGGTGAGATCATGACAGACGCTGTTCAGAAGCTCTCAGCTTTACTTGCTGATGATGGCGCTTCTTCAGTTTCAACAAAGATCGTTATTGCTACAGTTAAGGATGACCTTCATGACATCGGTAAGAACATCGTTAAGGCATTCTTCGAAGCAGCTGGTTTTGAGGTTGTTGACCTTGGTATCGACACATCTCCAGAAAAGATCGTTGCTACAGTTAAGGAACAGGGCATCAAGATTGTTGCTCTTACAGGCGTTTTGACACTTGCTCTTGATTCAATGAAGGCTACAATCGAAGCTTTTGAGGCTGCTGGTATCCGTGACGACGTTAAGATCCTTATCGGTGGTAACCCAGTATCTGCAGAGGCTTGCGCAGCAATGAAGGCTGACGCTTGGGCTCATTCACCATCTGATTCTGTTGCTAAGTGCAAAGAGTGGGCAGGTAACTAATTTATGATAGTAATTGGTGAAAAGATTAATGGTGCGGTTCCAAAGACACGTGCTGCAATAGAAGCACGTGACAAGGATTATATCCAGGAACTTGTACGCATCCAAGAGGCTGCTGGTTGTGACTATATCGACGTATGTGCATCAACTGATGCTAATGTTGAGTACGATACACTTTGCTGGCTCATCGATTGCGTACAGGAGGTTAATACAAAGCCAATTTGTATTGACTCACCAGACCCAAATATGCTTGTAAAGGTTTTCCCAAAAATTAACGAGCCAGGTCTTGTTAATTCAGTATCTCTCGAAGGTAACAAGTGCGATATTCTTTTCCCACTTCTTCGTGATAATCCTGAGTGGAAAATCGTAGCACTCGCTTCATCAGACAATGGTGTTCCATATACAGCTGATGAAAAGGTTGCTAACTGTTTCACACTTATTGAGAAGGCTGCAGAGTACGGCATCACAGAAGATAGGATTTTGAACGATCTCCTTATTTTCGATGCATCAACTCGTTCTGATAGTCTTTCAGCATTTGCAGAGGCTACTCGCCGTGTTAAGGAAAAATATCCTAACACAATTGTAACAGGTGCTCTTTCAAACATCTCATTTACACTTCCTGTAAAGAAGGCTTTGAACAGTGCATTCCTTGTTCTCGCTATGGAAGCTGGCCTCGATTCATTCATTGGTGATTTAACAAACCGTGATTTGAAGGCTGTTATGATGGCTGCAGACGTACTTCTTGACAATGATAATCATTGCCGTAAGTACACAACAGCATTCCGTAAAGGTGAAATTGGTCCAATTAAATAGACTCAGTTAACTCTCAGAGTAGGGGCGTATGCGTTAAGTTGTGGAGGAATGGGACGTTGTCCTCCAACCGAAAGACTTATGTCTGCGATATACGCCCCGCATCCACTGGAGGTTTTTTTATTTTGAAAAACAATAAATTTTATAAGTTTTTAAAAAAAGAGTTTACTTTTACGACTTTAGATATTACTGCTCTTGCTGTGTTGATTGCTCTTTATATCATCTTGGATAATATCATTCACACAGAGAGTGTAAAATATAGTCTTGCATTTATAGCTTTGGCTGTTGCAGGTATGGAATTTGGTCCAACTAAGGCTGGACTTGTTGCAGTTTTAGGAGATTGTGTTAGCGCTGCGATATTTGGTACTTTTCCGATACCAATTGTATTGCTTTCTAATTTTCTTAAGGGTGTAACACAGGGCGTAATTCTTTATAAAAAGCGTACAATTCCATTTGTTGTAATTGTAGCAGCTATCGAGCAGTTGATTCTTAGCTGGTTCTTGACACCGCTAGGTCTTCATATGTATTATGGCATGCCATATAAGGCTCTAATTGTTGCAAGAGTAGCTCAGGTTGTTCCATTATTCTTTATAGAAATAATAATAATTTTAGCTATTTCCAAGTTCTTATATGAACCATTAAAGAATATTTTGAATGGTAAATCACCAAAATCATAATTTAAAGCTCACACAAAATTTGTGTGAGCTTTATTATTTGGACACAATAAGCTTATTGTCCAAACATATTAAGTCTTCATCGTGATATAATTTTGTTGGGTTCAAAACGGAACAATAAAATTAAAGGAGACTTTATTATGTACAATTTCTTACAGACAAAGCTTTGGGATGTAGTAGCTGGTTTCACAAGTCTTGCAATGTGGCTCGGAAGCTTTATCATTGCTGCTTGGAAGAAGAACACAATCTGCATCTGGCTTATGTTTGCAGCTCACACAACACAGAACTTGATCATTGGTATCAAGACAGGCAAGCGTGCTGGTCTTGACCTCATGACATCAGTAGCAAAGTGCTATTGCTATGGTTTTGCTTGGTGGCTTCCACTTCTTCTTAGACTCAACAAAGAAGGCAAATAATTAAACATAAAAAAGGGCTGTTGCGAAAAGCAACAGCCCTTAAATTTTGTCTTAGTCCATGTAACCTTCTGCACAGAGGAGCTCAGCATATTCAACTGCGCCGCCTGCAGCACCACGAAGTGTGTTGTGTGAGAGACATACGAACTTGTAGTCATACTGTGTATCCTCACGAAGGCGTCCGATTGAGATTGCCATACCGTTTTCAAGGTTTCTCTGGAGCTTTGTCTGTGGGAGGTTGTCCTCTTCGAAGTAGTTGAGGAACTGCTTTGGAGCTGATGGTAAATCAAGCTCTTGAGCACGACCCTTGAATTCCTTCCAAACTGCAAGGATTTCATCCTTGGATGGCTTGTTCTTGAAACGTACGAATACAGCAGCCATATGACCATCAGATACTGGTACACGAAGGCACTGAGCTGTGAAATGAGGCTTTGAAGCTTTTACGATTTCGTCGCCTTCAACCTTGCCCCAAATCTTGAGTGGCTCTTGCTCAGACTTCTCTTCTTCGCCACCGATGAATGGAATTACGTTATCGAGCATCTCTGGCCATGTATCAAATGTCTTACCAGCGCCAGAGATAGCCTGGTATGTGCAAACAAGAACGTCTTCAACGCCGTATTTTGCATCAAGTGGATAGAGTGCAGGAACATATGACTGGAGTGAGCAGTTAGACTTAACTGCGATAAAGCCACGCTTTGTTCCAAGGCGCTTTCTCTGAGACTCGATAACCTTGATGTGGTCAGCGTTGAGCTCTGGTACTACCATAGGTACATCAGGGGTGTGACGGTTAGCGCTGTTGTTTGATACTACTGGGATTTCGGCTTTTGCATACTTTTCCTCAATAGCCTTGGTTGCATCCTTGTCAAGGTTAACTGCGCAGAATACGAAGTCAACAAGCTGTCCAATCTTTTCAACATCGTTGTCAGCATCCATAACAATCATGTCAGCCATTGCTGCAGGAATTGGGTTTGCCATGCACCACTTGTCGCCAATAGCATCCTTATAAGCCTTGCCAGCTGAACGAGATGAAGCTGCAAGAACTTTAACATCGAACCATGGGTGGTTCTCAAGGATTGTCATAAAGCGCTGGCCTACCATACCTGTTGCGCCGATAATACCTACGTTGTACTTTTTCATAATTAAAACCTCTTGTAAATAAAATCTTCTTTGATATAATACTTATGCTTAATAATTATAAACTAGAGAGGCTCAATGTCAATGAATAAATTGATGAAAACGTCTGATTTTTATTATGAATTACCCGAGAGATTAATTGCACAGCATCCGCTGGAGCAACGTGATTCCTCGCGCCTTCTTCATGTTGACAAAGAGTCAGGGGATCTTGAACACAGGCATTTTACGGATATTCTTGATTACTTAAAGCCAGGCGACACACTCATAATGAACAATACGCGCGTGCTGCCATGCCGTATTTACGGCGTAAAGCAGGACACTGGTGCTGTCGTAGAATTCCTTTTGCTTAATCAAAAGGAATACGACACATGGGAGTGTCTCTGCGGCCCAGGCAAGCGCGCAAAGGTGGGAACAAAGTTCACCTTTGGTGAAGGCCTGCTTGATTGCGAAGTAATCGATGTAAAAGACGATGGCAATCGTATAGTGAAGTTTATATTTGAAGGAAACTTCTTTGCTATTCTTGATGAGATTGGACAAATGCCACTCCCACCATATATTACAGAAAAGCTTGAGGATAAGGAGAGGTACCAGACAGTTTATTCCAAGGAACTTGGAAGTGCTGCAGCGCCAACTGCTGGACTTCACTTTACGCCAGAGCTTATGAAGAGAATAGAGGACATGGGAGTAAACATCGGTTATGTGACGCTCCATGTTGGACTTGGTACATTCAGGCCAGTTAAAGTCGACGATGTGACAAAGCACAAGATGCATAGTGAACATTACTGGCTTCCACAGGAAACGGCTGACCTCATCAATAATACCAAGAAAAATGGTGGTCGTATTATTTCAGTTGGAACCACTTCTTGTAGGACACTTGAGGCGGTTGCCTCAAAGTATGATGGTGAGATTAGGGCAGATGAGGAAAGCACAGAAATCTTTATCTATCCTGGTTATGAGTTTAAGTGTATAGATGCACTTATCACAAACTTCCATCTTCCTGAGAGTACACTTATCATGCTTGTCTCCGCCTTTTTAGGTTACGACAAAACAATGAATGCATACAATGAGGCTGTCAAAGAGGAGTACAGATTCTTCTCCTTTGGCGATTCTATGATGATTTCTTAAATTTGGAGAAAACTATGTATAAACTTATAAAAACAGAAGGACAGGCCAGGAGAGGCCAATTTACAACACCTCACGGTGTGGTTGAGACTCCAGCCTTCCAAAATGTTGCGACATGTGGTGCAATCAAGGGCGGACTTGAAGCGTCTGACCTTAAAAATATTGGTGCACAGGTTATGCTTTGCAACACATATCATTTACATGTTCGTCCTGGTGATGAACTCATACGTGACCTTGGTGGACTCCACAAGTTTACTGGTTGGGACGGACCAATTCTTACTGATTCGGGTGGATTTCAAGTTTTCTCACTTGCCAAACTCCGCAAGATTCGCGAAGAGGGAGTGGAGTTTAACTCTCACATCGATGGAAGACACATCTTTATGGGTCCTGAGGAATCCATGAGGATTCAGTCAAACCTTGGTTCTACGATAGCTATGGCATTTGATGAGTGTGTAGAAAACCCAGCTGAGTACACTTATGCAAAACAGTCATGTGAGCGTACAACGCGTTGGCTTTTGCGTTGTAAAGACGAGATGGAGCGTCTTAACGCAAAATATGACACGATTAACAAAGAGCAAATGCTCTTTGGAATAAATCAAGGCTGTACCTATGATGACCTTAGAATCAAGCATATGGAAGAAATTGCAAAGCTTGACCTTGATGGATATGCAATAGGCGGTCTTGCTGTTGGTGAGCCAAAGGAAGATATGTATCGTATCATCAGTGCTGTTGAGCCATATGCGCCACGTGACAAGATTCGTTACCTTATGGGCGTTGGCACGCCAGGTAACATAATAGAGGGTGTATATCGTGGCGTGGATTTGTTTGACTGCGTTATGCCAAGCCGCAACGCTCGTCATGGACAACTCTTCACGTGGGATGGCGTTATTAACCTTAACAACGCCAAGTACGAACGTGATGAGTCGCCAATTGACTCGCACTGCGATTGCCCAACGTGCAAGGCGCACTCACGTGCGTACGTGCGCCATCTTTTAAAAGCCAATGAGGTCCTTGGTCTCAGGCTCTGTGTACAGCACAATCTTTATTTCTATAACAACCTTATGAGCGAGATTAGACTTGCGCTTGATGAGGATAGATTCACTGAATTTCATGACAAATATGTCGAAATTCTTGACACTAGAATATAATCTGTTAAAATATTTAAGAATTTATTGTAATTAATAAAGGAGTTAAACTATGAATTTCGCATATTTACTTAGCATGGCTTCTTCACAGGGTGGAGCAGCTGCTGCTCAGCAGGGATCTGCTGGCTCAAGCCTTATAATGATTGTTTTCTTTGTTTTCATCATTGGTTATTTTGCAATAATCATGAGAAAGGATAAAAAACAGCAGCAGTCCGAAAAGGACATGCGTGACAGCATTAAGGTCGGAGATGAGGTATTAACAATCGGCGGTGTGATTGGCCGAGTTGTTACAGTTAAGGAAGAATCAGTTGATATTGAAACTGGTGCCGACAGAAACAAGATTCGCTTCACTCGTTCAGCTATCGCCAAGAACATCACAGCGGACAAGAAGGCTGAGGAGATTAAGCAGGCTAAGATGAAGGCTGCTTCAGAAGCAAAATCTAAGAAGTAATTTTTGCCTGACCAGTGTGAACCCCACACTGGTCATTTTATTGTTTGCAAGGTGATTCTAAGTGAAAGAGTTTTTTACTGTAAAACTTAAAAACTTCATAAAGAAAAATGTCCTTAATACAAGTTTCCTTGTTGCATTCATTTGCGCTTATCTTGTAATTGCCATTTTTGTCTCTATCTATTTCTTTACGTCTGTTAACCGTGAGAAAGATAGAATATTGGCTTTTGCAAACTCGGTAAGTGCTGATATCGCCAACATCCTCACAGGAAATTCAAATGATATTTTTATCATGCAGGATTATATCAATTACTATGACGGTGAGTCTGTTGATGCAGCTACATTTGATCGTATTGCAGAACTTTTGAGTAAACCTACTGAAGTTACTAGCGTAATGTTTGCTGAGGATGATATTGTCAGTTATGTCTATCCAAAGGATTTGGGCAAGGATTTGATTGGCAAAGATGTCTTTAACAATGATACAAACGGTATTGCTGACGATATAGTAAAATTTGTCAAGAATAGCAAAGAAGTATTTCTTGCAGGTCCATATGAGACATCAGATGGTGGCAGAATTATCCGTACTATTCTTCCTGTTTTCGTAACCAATGAAACAGGGGCGCAAACTTATTGGGGCCTTGCTATAATTACAACTGACCTCGATTTAGCATTTGCTAAAGTTCAGGACAAAATAGATTCAATCTATAAATCATCTGACTATATTTGTAAAGTATGGAAGACTGATGCCTTTAACAAGGATGGAATCACTATATGCGAGTCCGAGCATCCTCTTGTTAAGCTCGATGAGAGAAATGTGTCAATAGTATCCCAAGAGATTTATGGAACTACTTGGAATGTTGCAGCATCAACATATCTGTCTTGGCATGAGCAGATAAATGTACTTATCTTTGCAATTAATATTGGATTAATCTCACTCGGTATTGCTCTTCTTTACGTAATAATCAGAAGGGTAAATGACCTTGAAATAGTCGAGGAGCTCAAACTTCAGGATCAGATTATAACTGAGCAGGGTGAAGAGGTTCGTCGCAAAACAGCAATTCTAAACGTTTTGGCAACGGAATATGATGCTCTTGCCCTTATTCATACGAAGGATGAGTCTTATGAACTCTATTCTTCAATACCTAAATTCGAAAAAATGATTGGGCATTATCTTGATAATGTTACAAGAGTATCTGATGCTATTAAGGCTCTTCGCGAATTAATTCATATTGACGCTCTTTCACTTTATGACAGCAAGATAACTTATCAAAACATCAAAGATGAATTGCTTGAAAAGAAATCATTTAAACTTGAACTTAAAAATATCCATGATCACTATTTTGAAATTAAGTTCGTTAAGTTTGAAAGAGAAAATGAGCCACCAAAGACTATTGCTCTTTGTATAACTCAAAATGATGCTTTTATTCGTCGTGAACTCAAGAACAGTCAGGACCTCAAGGATGCCCTTGAGAAAGCAAACATTGCAAATTCTGCCAAGTCTGATTTCTTGTTCTCGATGAGCCATGATATTAGAACTCCAATGAATGCTATTCTTGGATTTACCAACATGGCAGAAAAGTATATTGATGACAAGGACAAGACACTTGATTACCTTGAAAAGGTTAAAATTTCTGGAAATCAGCTCCTTAGTCTTATCAATGATATTCTTGACATGTCACGTGTTGAGAGTGGAAATGTCAAGATTTCAAATGCTCCAGTTGACCTAAAGCACTGCATTGAAAAGTTCTATGAAATTATGGACTTCTCTGCAAAACAAAAGAGTTTAAATATGGAACTTGATTATTCCTGTAGTAACAACGGAGTTATCACAGATGAGTACAGGCTTAATCGTATTCTTACCAACATCGTTGGAAATTCTATTAAGTATACTGATGAGGGCGGAGACATCAAGATATCAGTTTCTGAATCCTTCAGTGAACTTCCAGAATCTTCAAAGTATGTATTCACTATCACAGATACTGGTAGGGGAATGAGCAAAGAATTTGTTGACCGTATCTTTGAATCGTTTTCTAGAGAAGAGACATCAACAAACAGTGGTATTCAAGGCGCTGGTCTTGGTATGACTATTACCAAGAAACTTGTCGATATGATGAATGGCGCAATTTACATCGACAGTGAAGTTGGTGTTGGTACAACAGTAAAAATTGTATTTGAATTTGCTCATTCTGATGCAACAATTGGATCAAAGTTACCACTTGTTGATATTGTTCAAGACAAACTCAATGGTAAAACAATACTCCTTGTTGAGGACAATGAACTTAACAAAGAAATTGCAAAAGATATCTTGATTGATATGGGTATGCTCGTTGAGGAAGCAAGTGATGGTCTTGAGGCTATAGAAAAGGTCAAATCCTATCCAAATGGCGGTCATTATGACGTGATTCTCATGGACATCCAAATGCCAAATATGGGCGGTTTAGAGGCTACTAAAATGATACGTAGTCTAACGGATGTTGAGGGCGTTCGTAAAATTCCAATTATAGCGATGACAGCAAATGCGTCTGAGGATGATAAGCAGAAGTCGCTTGAGGCTGGAATGAATGCGCATATTTCAAAGCCAATTACACTTGATGTCTTAATCAACACACTTAATTACTTTATTAAGTAATAACAAAAGCCTGGTAAGTTTACACTTACCAGGCTTGTTTTATAATCCAAACATCATTCTATTGTATTCTTTAACATGCTTTTCAAACCAACCATCTGGGAAATATTGAGCTAAATTTAATGTAGCATTATCATCATCGACGATGATTTTAAAAGTAGGTTCAAGCATTTTTAGCGCATATTCAATGACAAAGTCACTGTCAATTTCTTGACCATTTTCATTGCACTCATAGACATACTCAATTATGCCACCAAAAGCAAATGATAACTTGTCATCAAAGTGTGGGTCTTCTTCACGAAGCTTTGCGAAAAGCCTTGGTTCTTTTTCCTCAAACCAGTTAAGGCCAGCATCAACTACTTGCATTGTGTAGAGACGATTTTCTAGGTATTCTTGAATTAAATACTTAGTAATTATATTGTTATTAAAAGAATAGTTAAAGAGTACATATCCAACTGCAAGTCCCATAATGGTGCTGTTTGGGAACTCTAGGTCTTTGTCATTGGATATTTGTTTTAAAATAGTATTAAGACCACGCTCAATTAGTGTTGTTGCAATAATTTCTTTTGCTGGAAAATAATACTGAACAAGGGACTTTGTAATATTAGCAGTTTTTGCAATATCAGAAAGAGAAGTGTTTTCAAAGCCTTGCTCTGTCATCAATTTGTAAGCAACTTGAAGGAGCCTTTCGCGCTCCGCTTCATTACGTTTTCTTGCCATTATTTCTTCTCGCTTTCGTTTATATCCTTAAGAATTTTAGTTGAATTTAGTGGGTTGTTGTCAGTAGCAGTTTTGAGCTGATCATTGACAACATGCGTATAGATTTGAGTGGTTCCAACATTTTCGTGGCCCAAAATCTCTTTTAAAACAAGCACATCAGCATCACCATATTGATACATGAGTGTTGCAGCCGTGTGTCTTAGCTTATGAGTAGAATAACCTTCAAGACCGGCCTTGTCAAGCGCCTTGTATACCAGGTGCTGTACAGTTTTTGGGCTGATTCGCTGTAATCTATTACTTAAAAATAGCGCCTCAGGGTCCTTAACACCGTCACGTGGGCGTACTCTCATATACTCATTTATTGCCGAGATTGAAGCGTCATTTAAGTAAATGGTTCTTTCTTTATTACCTTTGCCAAGTACCTTGATTGTATTGTCATCACGTATGTCTGTATAGTTTAACGACACAAGCTCTGAAAGACGCATTCCACAGTTTAAAAACAACGTAATTATAGCAAAATCGCGCTCTTTATTTGGTCCCTCAAATGAGGTACGAAGTAAGCTTGTTGCTTCCTCTAAAGTTAAATATTTTGGAAGCGTTTGTTTGAGTTTAGGGGAGTCAAGGCTTGCCATTGGATCCTCTTTAATAATACCTTTTTGAGTCTTACAAAATTTAAAGAAGTCACGTAGTGTTGATACCTTACGAGCTCTTGTGCGTGCAGAGTTCTGACGATCATCTTTACAAAAGGCTAAAAAAGCATAGGCGTCAGTTATTGTTATTTTTTTAACAAATTCTTCATCGCAGTCTTTGATAGGTATTTTAGAAAACTCTTCATCATCTGATATATCCGAAACAGCAACAAGACCTTTATAATACTTTAGGAATCTAAAGAATAGACGCAGATCAGATGCATATTCAGATATTGTGTTTTTAGAGCGATTTTTAATAGCATCCATGTAATTTAGGAATTCAACCATGATATCTGGGAATTCAATGTAATCAGCACGCGTAATCATAAAAACCTCCAAAATGCAAACTCGTTTTGAGACGATAGAAATTTTTTATTGATGAGTTATTCATTTAAAAAAATCTGATAAGATGAGTATTTTTAGAAAATAAGCATCGAATAGAAATTTTTAAAATGAAGAACTGTTAAGCTAAAAAAACTGATTGGCTAGAAACGAGGCAGTAAAATGAGCCATATATAACAATATAGTATAAGATACTATAAAAGTGGCAGAAACCATAATAAATACGTTATTTGGCATTATTTTGGTTTCCTACTGCCCTATATTATACAAAACATTTATTTTGTATAATTATATCACAATTAAGATCCAAAGTAAAGTATTATCTTCCCCATAATACTATTTAAATAAAAATAGCCACCAGGTATATTTCTACCCTGGTGGCATTTATATTTATTGATTAAAGATGTCTTCTCTCGTAACCAACGTGCTCAGATGTCAAGTCAAACTGAAGTTTGCCAGACTTGTAATAACGGAATCTGCAAGTTGCATTATTAGCTTCGCGAAGTTCTTCTGTCATATTACCATTAGATGCTGATACAAGACCGTGTGCTGTACCCTCATCAAGTACATCGATAACAAACTTTCTATTTGGGAACTGCCAGAGTGTAATCTTGTCCTTCTTGAGACTTGTAAGTGCAAGGAAATAAGTTGAGAGTCTGTTCTCCTTATGTCCCTTTCTATTAATAACAACAATAGAACCACGTACTGGAATACCAAGTACAGGAACCTGAGCTATACAAGCAACGATAGCTGTATCATCAGGATCATCAAAGCTATTGCACTGAATCCACATGTGCGCTGCTGGGAACTGTTCGCCGCTGTCGCACTCATGATAGCCGTAACCATCTGTGAAGTCGTACTCCTCGCCTTCTACCATAATCTTACCAGATGTTCTGTGACGAATACTAATAATAGAATGTCTATCCTCAAGTGGAAGATACTTTAAAAAGCCCATAAAGTCATAAGCAATTGGTGTTGTATCACGGAACTTGAGTTCACCCTTGATTTCTGGAAGGTCGATTTTCATTCCATCGTTTGTAAATTCACTATTACCAACTTTGATTGTATCGCCCATTTCAGCTGTTGGGAAAGTAAAATTGTATGCTTTCTTATCTGTGATTACCTGAAGTGTGCCACCCTCTTCTGCTATACCAGGGATAATGCCAAATACCTTCTGCTTATCCTTTGTATACTGCTTGTAGTAATGGCCATAGAATTTTGTCTTGTCTTTCTTGCTTGTTAAAGTACCCATTATTCATTCTCCTTTATATGCTTTTTTAAGACATCTTATTTTATAGAACAAGCATATTATAAAGGAATGATATCAGATAATCAATATAAAATGTATTAAAAAAGAGGACATCAACTGTCCTCTTTTGGTAGTTCGTATTTTAGATATCTAAATAACAAGAAAAATGATGGAATGTATGTGAGCAGATACGCTGCGGGCTGAGCGAGTTCGATGCCACGCAGTCCCCAGAGCGATTCAAAGATAATGAGCGCTGGGATGAACAAAAGGCCATTGCGAAGCGCAGCAAGTATCGATGCATAGCCGCTCTTTCCAGTGGTCTGGAAGAGCATTTCACAGAGTGAAGAAGCAGCAAGGAATACCATAGAAGCGACAAGATATCGCAGTGCCCTCTGCCCTATTTCTACTACCGCCATATCATGGCGGAACATCCAAATAAGTTGTGGCGCAAAGATATAGATTACAGCAAGCAAACAACAAAGCACAGTTTCGGCAGTAACCATTGTAAAGGCTAGTGAATCACGAAGTCTCCTAAACTTTTTAGCACCATAGCTAAAACTTGAAACTGGCTGGAATCCTTGGCCTATGCCAAGTGCCACACCAAATGCCAAGAATGAAATACGTGTAGAAATGCTCATTGCTGCCACTGCAGCATCGCCGTATTGACCGGCAAGGTTGTTGAGGATAATAGTTGCAATACTTGAAAGACCTTGCCTTATAAGGCTTGGCATGCCTATGCCAGCAACCTCACCATATACCTTGAGTTTAAGTGATGCATACTTTGGATTTAGTGTAACAATTGTCTTGCGTCTTATAAATGGCAATGCAAGGATGAAAACACCTATGTATTGAGCAATACAGGTTGAAAGTCCTGCGCCTTTTATACCCATATCAAACTTAAAGATAAACAGCGCGTCACCAGCGATATTGAGTACTGCGCCTGAAATCAGGCCAATCATACCAAGCTTTGCCCTACCCTCAAACCTTAAAATGTTGTTGAGTGCAAAGCTTGCAGTCATCGCTGGTGCAGCGATTAGGATATATTTGATATACTCCTTGGCATATGGCGCAATTGTAGGCGTACTGCCAAGGAAAGTAATGATAGGATCCATCCAAATTGCAGTGATAATTGCAAAGATTACACCGATTAATGTTGATGCAAACACACCAGTGGATGCGTACATATTACCAATCTTGGTATTACCGTCACCAAGGTTTCGTGACATCATAATACCTGAGCCCTGACCAAACATAAAGCCTATGGCTTGGATTATTGCCATATAACCAAATACGACCCCGACAGCACCGCTTGCACTGGTACCAAGTGTACCAATAAATGCGGTGTCGACGAGGTTATATATGTTTGTAACAAGCATGCTAATTATTGCTGGAATAGCAAGAGATGCAACCAGTTTATTAACTGGCGTATTTAGCATTTTCTCAGTTTGTGTCACAATAGATTTCCTTCCAACGAGCCTTGCGTTCCTCTGTAACATTGAATTTTTGAAGTAGCATTTGATCAAGGCTTCCATATTTTTCATTTACGAAATTATATGCATGAATGAGCAACTCCTCATGAGTTGTCTCGGCATATTTGATATCCGCAATACGCCTCTCGTTAAAGCCTACATATTTTAGCTTAGACCTATCCTTTGCAGGACGAAGCTTGTTTGAGAGCATATAGTTTTGCATTATCTCATCATCTGATATACCAAAACAATGCTCAATTATTACCGCACAGATACCGGTACGGTCTTTGCCCTCTGTACAGTGAAAAAGGAATTTCTCTCCCCTGTCCATTGCAGCAAATACTTCCTCCCATACTGGTGAGTCCGCAATTGCTGGGTATGAATCAAACTTATTCTTCTTAAGTTTATACTCAAATGGTCCAACAAGGTGGCCTGCAAGAATGCGTGAGCGAAGGTCTGTTAATACATACCTATATTTCTGTGCATTGATTGTGTTGAGGCGTACATATGAAGCACCAGCCGGTATATAATCAGGCTTCTCTCGTGCTTCACTTTTACAACGCAAGTCAAACACCCTATCAAGCCCCAAGCTGTCAAGCTGAGCTTTTTCTTCATCTGTTAGGCCTTTGCTGTATATAGTGGCGCTTCGCCATATCTTGCTTGAGCCACTTACATTGCGAAAATTATTGAGCATA
>JAZRVV010000033.1:0-12613 GCA_045599345.1 Acutalibacteraceae bacterium | reverse complement strand
GAGCTTTTCGAATAGGGCTTTCAGAGCTCCCGCCCGTGGTTCAGCTTTGCTGTGGCGCCTATTCCGGCTGCAGATTACGCCACTCTGTCGTAACTCAACGACACCTCGATAGCTATGCCTTTCATAGTAGTAGCTTAGTTCTGCACTTAGCTTGCTATCCTTTCACCACTCGCTTATATTTAGCGCTTGCCACACCCATTGGCATAATACAACTTTCTTAAAACCAAAAAAGCCACTCAAAACCGAGTAGCTTCTTCGCGATAACTCTAGCGATTCCACAAGAAACTTCGCTTTCGCAAAGCCCAGAACTCATCTAAGAGATTGACCTGGGATTCATAAGTCGCTCGACCGTCTCACTTGACCAAACAGCCAAGGTCAACAACAGTCAGCGCTCGTGTCTCCATAGAAAGGAGGTGATCCAGCCGCACCTTCCGATACGGCTACCTTGTTACGACTTCGTCCCAATCGCTAGACCTACCTACGGCACCTGCATCCTTGCGGTTAGCTCGGCGACTTAGGGTAAGTCTAACTCTCATGACGTGACGGGCGGTGTGTACAAGGCCCGGGAACGTATTCACCGCAGCGTAGCTGATCTGCGGTTACTAGTGATTCCGACTTCATGCAGGCGAATTGCAGCCTACAATCCGGACTGAGATCGGCTTTGCGGGATTCGCTCGCCCTCGCGGGGTAGCTGCCCTTTGTACCGACCATTGTAGCACGTGTGTAGCCCTGGACATAAGGGCCATGCTGACTTGACGTCATCCCCACCTTCCTCCGTCTTATAACGGCAGTCTCTCTAGAGTCCTCGGCTTTACCCGTTAGTAACTAAAAATAGGGGTTGCGCTCGTTGCGGGACTTAACCCAACACCTCACGGCACGAGCTGACGACAGCCATGCAGCACCTGTATGCCGACCCGAAGGCTAAGACATCTCTGACTTATTCCGGCATATGTCAAACCCAGGTAAGGTTCTTCGCGTAGCGTCGAATTAAACCACATGCTCCACCACTTGTGCGGGCCCCCGTCAATTCCTTTGAGTTTCAACCTTGCGGCCGTACTCCCCAGGCGGGATACTTATTGCGTTAGCTGCGGCACATAAGGGGTCAATACCTCATACACCTAGTATCCATCGTTTACCGCGTGGACTACCGGGGTATCTAATCCCGTTCGCTCCCCACGCCTTCGCTCTTTAGCGTCAGTGACAGACCAGAGAACCGCCTTCGCCGCTGGTGTTCTTCCCAATATCTACGCATTTCACCGCTACACTGGGAATTCCGTTCTCCTCTTCTGCCCTCAAGAAATACCGTATCTGCAATAGCTGCACGGTTAAGCCGTGCAATTTCATCGCAGACGTGCATTCCCGCCTACAAGCTCTTTACGCCCAGTAAATCCGGACAACGCTCGCATCCTACGTATTACCGCGGCTGCTGGCACGTAGTTAGCCGATGCTTATTCCTTAGCTACCGTCAAAATTCTTCACTAAGAAAAGCGGTTTACAATCCGAAGACCGTCTTCCCGCACGCGGCGTTGCTGCATCAGGGTTTCCCCCATTGTGCAATATTCCCCACTGCTGCCTCCCGTAGGAGTCTGGGCCGTATCTCAGTCCCAATGTGGCCGTTCAACCTCTCAGTCCGGCTACTGATCGTCGACTTGGTAGGCCGTTACCCCACCAACTATCTAATCAGACGCGAGCCCATCCTTGAGCGATAAATCTTTGGTCACAAAATCATGCGGTTTCGTGACATTATGCGGTATTAGCGACCGTTTCCAGCCGTTATTCCCCTCTCAAGGGCAGGTTGCTCACGCGTTACTCACCCGTCCGCCACTAAGAATCACGGGCGAAAAATCCTGAAGCAAGCTTCTATCAATTTCAGTTGTGATTCTCCGTTCGACTTGCATGTGTTAGGCACGCCGCCAGCGTTCGTCCTGAGCCAGGATCAAACTCTCTAAAAATTGTATTAAAACGAATGGTGGAATTTACCATTCGATCTAATCATTAGATAAGCTTTTAGCTCATTACTTTTGCTGACATTTTTCAATGTCCTTTGAATTCGTTTATACGAATCTACTGTTTGAAATCTCTTTTGAAATTTCAGGGTCCATTTCTAGTTTGTCGTTGTTTAATTTTCAAGGTACATCCTGCGCTCCCAATTTGCGAGCGCTTAAACATAATAACATTACTATATAGTAAAGTCAATAACTAATTTTGCATAAATTTATCTTTTTTCAAACTCCTCCGGGCGTTCCTAATTCCAGAGGTAAAACCCCATCTTTTGCAGATGGGGTTTTAATCATTTCAATATCTTGTATTGTGCAAAATTACAACTATATATAAATGTATATATAAGGAATTCCTTATTTCACTTCAAGTACAGTTGGTGTCATGCCCTTTTCGCCAAATGTATAGATGTTACCATCTGCGCCAAGTGCATAAGCCGTCACAGTGCCAGCATCTAAAATTGCTACATCAACAAACTCGATATCCTTTGTAAGTTGAACCGGAGTGCTTGATGAGCAGAATTTAAATGCATCAGAACCCCATCCCCAGATGTTGCCATCTGTGTCGATATAGAGCGTTCCATAAGTAGAAGGCACAAGCATTGATACTTTATCAATCGCCTTAGTAAACTTACCAAAGGAAGCGTTTGTTTCAAATGGATCAAGCTTTGAACCCTTACCACCTGAAATATAAAGCGTATTATTTGAATCAATTAGATATGTTGTACTAGAGCCAAAGTAATATGTACCCTTTGGTGCAGTATCATTTGAAATAGGTAAAAGTTTGGATGCTATAACTGCATCATTAGCGCTAAATGAAGAATCAATCTGGTCTGCAGTATAACCCAAAATTGTGCAATAAGCACCCCATGCATAACGTGTACCATTTGTATCGATTGCGACACATCCATTAGTACCAGCTGAAACATACTGGAATTTAATATCCTCAGATACAGGTGTTGGAGTCAAAATATTGTCCCTGTTGCTATCGTTATATCCTATCTTGTTAGGTGTGTTGCCATAGCCCCACTGATAGAGTGTGCCATCATTCTTGATTGCAAAAGCATTTGCGTAAAAGCCTGAAACCATTTTAACGTCATCAAGCACTTTCTTTGGTGTGTCACTATCAGTTGTTGTGCCGTCACCAAGTTGGCCCGACTTGTTGCTGCCCCAAGTCCAAAGTCCACCATTCTCATCAAGAGCACACTTATATCCATTGCCCTCTGAAATGTATGTAAACTTGGCAGCGTCGCAGAAAACCTTAGGTTCCTCAACAAGGCTGAAACTCCAAATGCGACCGTCCTCATCAAGCGCAAGTCCCTCTTCAACCTGAATAAACTTTACGCTAGGTTCTTTAACGTCAGCCTTACCTGATTCTTTGCCCTTGGTTGCATCAGTAGTTGTGTCTCCACCCTTTTCTCCGCAGGCAGTAAGAGCAAAAATCATAATAAGCGCTAGGATAAGTGTTACTATTCTTTTCATAGGTATTGCCTCCTCAAATATTTGCTTTGATTACATCAATAAGCACTCGCCTATAATCGTCCTTTGCGCGTGCTATAAGCTCCTCAAGTGGTGTCTCGTCATCGCCTGTCTCATACACAGCGTGAAGTCCCAAGGACTTAATTTCGGCATCAGTGCAGTCGTTCTTGCCGACAATTGCAACAACCGGCACGTTGTCGGCACGCTTGACGATGCCACTGATGGCCTTGCCTCCCATGCTTTGGGAGTCCAGGTGGCCTTCGCCGGTGATGATGAGGTCAACGTCTTTGATGAGATCATCAAAGTTGACCGCATCGAGAACAGCGTCGATGCCTGAGACGAGCTTGCCGTCGAAGAATGCAACGCAGCCGGCACCCATGCCACCTGCCGCACCGCCGCCTGGCAAGTCGGCGACTTTAATAGACAAGTCACGTTCTATTACATTGCACAAATTCTTTAAGCCATCATCAAGTTGGAAGAGTCTATCGGCGGGTGCGCCCTTTTGAGGGGCGAACACAAACGCTGCGCCCTCTGCACCAACAGTTGGATTATCCACATCGCACATCGCTGTCAGAGAAACCTCATGGAAAGCAGCGTCTGTGTACGTGGTATCGATGCGAGCAATATTCTTGAGTGTTCCACCTACTGGAATAAACTCCTCACCATTCTTGTTATAGAATCTAGTATCAAGCGCCGCAGCGAGACCGCAACCGCCATCATTTGTAGAAGTGCCACCAAGTCCTAAAAGGATATTGATGCATCCGTTTTCAAGTGCATCAAGCACAAGTTCGCCAACGCCATACGTTGTTGTCTTAAACGGGTCCTTCTCCCTGCCAAGTTTTTCGAGAAGTGGAAGACCACACGCTTCTGCCGCTTCAACAACAGCGGTATAGCCAGCGCGTGCATACGTTGCCTTGACCGTGGTATCGGAGTATGGGCCTGTGACCTCAATCGTCACAGGCTCGGCACCTATTGCCTCAACAAAGGATTCAACTGTGCCCTCACCACCGTCGGCAACCGGTATTGTCACAAGGTCAACATCTGGAAAATTTTCAGATACAACAGACTTTGCTATGTCACAAATTTCTCTACTTGTCATTGATCCTTTAAAGGAATCTGAGATAACTAAAATTTTCATATGAGCATTATAACATAAAAGTGGCAGAACTGTAAGCCCTGCCACTAAAACTTATTCTTCTGTCTTTTCTTCTACTTCTTCTATTTCTTCTTTAGGTTCCTCAACATTTGATGCTTTATTCTTTCGAATTACAACAAATGCAACCGCACCAGCAACGACCAAAACACCAATTACAATAAAGATAACTGGGTTACCGCCTGACTTCATTGTGCCAGTAGCATCATCGCCTTTATCTTTAGAATCCTTAGCTGCAGCATTATTTCCATCACTTGTATCTTTATTTACAAGTAAGAACCTATGCTTTGTTACTTCCTCAAGTTTGTCATTTGCAAGTTTTGTTACACTCATATCGCCATTCTCATCAACTGTTATTTCATCATCAGATGAGAAAACTGAAAGTCCCTTATTTGAGAAATTAATTGCAACATTTACAGCAGCTGGGCTTTCACCATCAGGTCTATCCCACATTTTACCGCCAGCTCCGCCTTTACCAGATGCAATGTAAATTCTTCCGCTATAATCATCAGCAAGGTTTATATTGAAGGCTCCACCATCTTTGATGTTGACGCCCCATCCGCCGTTACCGCCAAAACCTGCGAAACGGACATTTTGGCCATTACCACCGTTGCCGCCATTACCGCCAATCGCTCTCAGGCTTCCGCCATTGATTGTAAGGTTTTGAAGGATCAACGCGCTACCGCCTGCTCCTCCATCTCCACCAACAGAGCTACAAGAATACCTCTGGCCTTCTGGTCGATAGTCTCCACCGAGACCACCATATCCACCACTACCTGGGAGGAATTCTATGATACCACCATTGATTGTAAGTGATCCAAGTTCAGCAGTAGTTTCAGCAGATGAACCAGATGATGCCCATCCACCGTTTTCAAAGTTATGCTTACCATTAGCACCATTTGGTGTTGTTACAGTAAATATACCTTGTTTATCTCCTGTTGAAGAAGAATAAATAGTTAGTGATGAATCAGCACTAGCTTTGATACCTCTTGTGAAGATTGTCGATGATTCATCAGCAAGAATCAGTCTAACATCGCCAACGAAAGTTACTTTTGCATTGCAAATGATATTACCAAATGCATAGTACCACTTTGTCTCGCCAAGCTCACCAATTGTCATGGCATCATCAGATGAAGTGAAAAGTTCAACGTCTTCTGATTTGATGGTGGCAGCTTTCAAAGCGCCTGCACTTTTATCATATGTAAAGTACTTAATCTCATCAGGCACAGAATCTTCGTCCTGTGCGACTTCAATAACAAATGATACTTCAACTGAGTACTCATTGTAATCTTTTGTATTCTTTGGAACAAACTTCGCAAACGCCTTATTAGTTCCATTGACGCTTATTTCAGTTGAGAGTGGATTCTTAGACTCATCCCATTTCCACACGCCGTCGTCATCAGGCTGTGGAAGAGCAATGTATTCAAGAATCTGTCCATCGACTGTTTCTACCACTTCTGGAACAGTACACTTTGGAGTACCCTTAACACCTTTAAGCGCAATATACTCTGTTTTAACATCCTTTGAACCGTCAGGAATATATTGATGATCAACAATAATATTGCCTACACTAGTTACCATTACAGTAGCATAATTATCCTTAGAAGAGCTAAGCGTTGCAAGTCCTCTCTGATTATCCCTCTTACCGTTATTTTGGTTAGGGCTATGTACAGACCACTTGTGTTCAGTACCCTTGCTACCAGTTACTGTATACTCTGTATCAACTGGTACATCAGCAACAGGCTTTAACACCTCAATAACAAGTTTATCTTTGTTGAATGAATTGCTGTTATTAATATAAAGTTCAGTCACGCCAGCTTTTTTAGTAATAAACCTTGCCAAATGCTGAGTGTTACCATCATTAGGACCAGTGCGATACTCATCGACAATCGAGCGATCTCTTGACTGCCAATATCCCTGATCCCAGTCAGAGCCGGCAGTAAATACTTCGCCAGCAACAAATGGTCCAGACAAGGAGAAATAATCATACCAAATATTTGCGCTAGCACTAATGCTAAACAATCCCGTTGACAACATTGCCAATATCATCGTCAATGCTAAAACGGTTGAAAGTAATCTCTTTTTCACAGAAACCCCTCCTAAAATTATATATACACTTTAATTATATATTAAATTAAATAATAAGTAAATAAATACTGTGCCAGTGACTGGGTCGCAGGACAAAACTTCCAGCTATATTGGTGCCGGTGACCGGGGTCGCAGGACAAAACTTCCTGCGGACGTTTTGTCCGTCGCGATATATGGAGAGGGCTTTAGACCTCGACCAACCTTAGACACAACCGGAGGTTCGCCCAGTCTCTGACACCAAGAAATCCCCAGTAGGGCTTCTGCCCTACTGGGGATTTCTCTTGGTGCCGGTGACCGGGGTCGAACCGGTACGGTGTTGCCACCACCAGATTTTGAGTCTGGCACGTCTGCCAATTCCATCACACCGGCATGTGCGACGACCATTATTATATTATATAGGTCGTCAAAAATCAAGGGGCGGAAGCCCGCCCCTTAAAGTTTATTTTATTTACCAAACACACCAAAGCTGTTAAGAAGGATGATGAAGAGAAGAACTGGAGCGATATACTTTGTCATAACAACAAAGATAGGCTTACGTGGGAACTTCTCACCATTGAGTTGTACTTCTTCAAGAGCTTTGTCAGTGCCCCATACCCAACCAACAACAATGCAAGTAAAGATTGCAACGATTGGCATGAGGAAACTGTTTGTTGCCCAGTCAAGTACATCAAGAATCTGACCACCAGAAACTGATGCAAATGTAGCTGAGAACATAAACTTGTTGTAACCAAGGCATACGATAAGACCAATTACAAGAGCCATTACGTATGTGATGATTACAGATACCTTACGTGACTTGTTAAAGCGGTCCATAATTGTTGCAGTAACAGCCTCCATAAGTGAGATACAGCTTGTGAGCGCTGCAAAGATAACGAGAACAAAGAAGAGTGCACCGATTACAAGACCGAATGAACCCATTCCGTTAAATACCTGTGGAAGTGCGATGAACATAAGTGATGGGCCTGCCTTGCCAAGGCCTTCCTGACCAAGGAAACAGTAAACTGTTGGAACCATTATGAATCCAGCAAGGAGTGCGATACCAGTGTCAAAAAGTTCAATCTGATTGATTGACTTTGGCATTGAAGAATCCTTCTTCATGTATGAGCCGTATGTGATCATGATACCCATAGCAAGTGACAATGAGTAGAACATCTGACCCATAGCGTCCAGTACAATGTTAAGGAATTTAACAAACGTTAGTCCTTTGAAGTTTGGAACCAGGTAAATTGAAAGTCCCTCAAGTGCTGTACGACCTGACACTTCATCCTTAACAAATGTTGAGTAACCAGCGATAAAGATGATGATTACGAGAAGGATTGGCATAAGTATAATAGATGCCTTCTCGATACCATTTTCAACGCCTAAATAAACAATAATGAATGTTGCTGTAACAAAAATAAAGAACCAAAGAATTGGTTGCCATGCTATTGTGCCGTCGGCTGTGGCACCAATTACGGTATCGAAAAATCCACCACTTGCATCAACTGCGTCACGACCATGGCCTGTGAGGTATGTGAATGCATATTTGCAAACCCAACCACCGATAGCCGCATAATAAGGAATAATAAGCGCTGGGATAACTGTTGCGCCCCAACCTACAAATTTCCATTTGCTTCCGATTTCACCAAAAGCAGCAACTGGGCTCTTTTGTGTCTTACGACCAAGAGCAATTTCAGATGTCATAAGAGCAAAACCAAATGACAATACGAGTACTAAATAGATGAGGATAAAGAGTCCTCCACCATCCTTAGCAGCAAGGTATGGGAAACGCCAAAGGTTTCCAAGTCCTACTGCAGATCCTGCAGCTGCGAGTACGAAGCCAAGTGAGCTAAACGTACTACGCGCCTTTTTTTCTTCCATTTTAAATTATCTCCTAATATTTTATTAACTTAACCAAGTTTATAAAAAACGCGAAGTTTGTCCTTTAAAGTTGAAACAGACATAGTGTACTTTTTACCATCAATAGTTTTGATGTAATCAGCACCAGCTTTTTCAAAACCAGCCTCTTCTACCTGAGCAATAAAGCTGTCAACTTCCTCTTGTTCAACCTCTGTGAACCACATTGTAAGTGTCTGACCCTCCATGTCAGGAGCTGCATCTTGTACGCCCCTGCCGTTGTACATTGGGAAGGCAGAGAAATCAGCAAGAGAACTTAGGTATTCGATACCTTCTGCAGTTGTTGGATCAGCGCATGCGTCAGCAACGTTTTCCTCTATCTGACGTCTGCGGTTTCCTTCAACAACGGCACGATCAATAAGGTCCTCGACCTTATTGTCTATGAAATAGTCAACAGTCTTGTTAGACTTCTTATTTAAACCCTTAATTACATCCATAGCAATCCCTCAATTACTTTGTGCCAAAAATTCTGTCGCCTGCGTCGCCAAGACCAGGAACGATATAACCATGTTCGTTAAGATGATCATCCATAGCAGCAGCATAGATATCAACGTCAGGATGAGCCTCTGACAAAGCCTTAAGTCCCTCTGGTGCTGAAATGATGCACATGAACTTAATTGACTTTGGATTGAGCTTCTTAATCTGGCTAATAGCGTCGATAGCTGAACCACCAGTTGCAAGCATTGGATCAAGAACGATTACATCGCGCTCTTCCATATCAGCTGGCATCTTGTTGTAATACTCAACAGGCATCAATGTCTCTGGGTCACGATAGAGACCAATGTGGCCTACCTTTGCTGATGGAATGAGAGCATGGATACCATCTACCATGCCAAGACCTGCACGAAGAATAGGAACGATAGCCATCTTCTTACCATCAAGGTCATGCTGCTTTGCAATAGCTACTGGAGTCTCAATCTCAATCTCCTTAAGTGGAAGATCTCTTGTTGCTTCGTAGCACTCAAGCATAGCGATTTCGCTGATAAGTGTACGGAATTCCTTATTACCAGTGTTCTTATCACGAAGGATAGAGAGTTTATGCTGAATAAGTGGATGATTAGTAATAACGATATTTCCCATGATTATTCTCCTTCTATTTCTGAAATCATATCGATTCTGCGCTGATGACGTCCGCCCTCGAATTCAGCGTTGATAAAGTTATCAACGAGGTCGAGTGCAAGACCAGCGCCTACAACTCTGCCGCCAAGGCAAAGTACATTTGCGTTGTTATGGTTACGTGTAAGGCGAGCGCTGAATGTGTCTGAGCAACAAGCTGCGCGGATACCCTTCACCTTGTTTGCTGCCATACTCATACCGATACCAGTACCGCAGCAGAGAATGCCAAGCTCAGCCTCGCCGCTAGTAATCTTTTCGCAAAGAGCCTTGGCAATTACAGGATAATCAACTGAATTAGTGTCGTATGAGCCTACGTCGATGTATTCACGACCTATCTCATCAAGATGCTTCATGATAGCAGTTTTAAGTTCAAAACCGCCGTGGTCACAACCAAGTACTAACATTGTTCAATTCTCCTTTTAAGTTCACGTTCTGCCTGAGGAGCACGCAGATACGTTGGTAAAAGGTCCTCAGATTTGATAGGTGATTCGCCATGACTTAACTTGTCAAAAGCACAGAGTGCAACACTTGTTGCATCCTGGTATACCCTATCATCAGGTGCACGTGAACAATCTAATTTTTCACCCAAAATATTATAGCACAAATTGGCACCGTCACCAACAAAAATAATGTGTTTTTTCAAAGTTTTAAGCTTTTCGTAAAGGTCGTCAATTAGGAGCGCAGAATCATCAAAAATTCTAGCAATTTGACCATCTGAAATGCTAAAAGCTGCGGCGTATGCCTGGTTGCAGCGGGCGTCCATAGCCGCGCAGATTGTGGCATCGCCGGCATCGGCGTAGTTGTAGGCCATGGATTCCAGTGTGGACACTGGAATACAGTTGGCGTCATCAAGGGCAGTAATGCCCTTAAGTGCGGCAACGCCGATACGCACGCCGGTAAAAGAGCCAGGTCCAGCATTGATTGCGAAGTAATCAATGGCGGACAGTGGCACACCTGACTCACGCAATGCCTCGTCCATCATTGGAACGAGAGTTTGGCTGTGAGTCAGCCCCTCGTTTTTAAAAACGTGCGCTAAAACACTTGGTATTCCATTTTCAAATTGTACGATTGCAACACTGCAAGGACCTGCAGAGCAATCAATTGAAAAAATAACCATTATTTCTCCTACTCGATTGTAATAATCCTATCTGTTTCGCCCTCACCCTTTGCAATAGTGATACGTATTGCGTCATCTGGCAGAGCATTTTCTATGTTCTCGCTCCATTCAACTGCGAGAACATAGCCTTGATCTTGGTAATCAAAAAATCCCGTTGAATAAAGGTCATCCCAAGACTCAATCCTGTACATATCAAAATGTGCAAGTGGTGGTTCTCCGCCATAGTCGTTAACTATGGCAAAAGTTGGACTAGAGACGTTCATTTTAACACCAAGTCCCCTTGCAAGACCTCTTGTAAAAGCAGTCTTGCCCATGCCCATTCCACCAAAGAAAGCGAGCACTGTTGATGGCTTTAAACCAGCAGCAAAGTTTTCTGCAAAAGCCTCGGTTTCAGCCTCGCTATGGGTTATAATTTCCATACTGTGCTCACCTCCAATTTGTAAATTCGCGATATTATATCATAAATATATATAAAACACTACATTTTTATTACATTAATAGTAGCAAACTTGAAAAAATGTCTTCTCCCCATTATAATGTTGTTATCAAATTTTTAGAAAGCGAGGCGAAGCCTTTGAAAAATATCAAAAATCAAATAGTGCATTTTGTCAAAGGTACGGATAAATTACTCCTAGTTCTCTCCTTGCTGACTTCTGCTTTTGGAATACTGATGGTTTACAGTGCCAAGTTACACACAGTTGAATCTGGAATTCCACGTGACGCAATTGTAATGGTAATTGCCGTACTCGGCGGACTTGCCGTTGCGATGTTTATTTCGCTCATCGACTATGATATATTCACGCGACTGTGGTTTATTTGGGCAATCGCCGGCGTCGGACTGATGATACTCGTCATGTCGCCACTCGGCGTTGCGCCACCTAACCGTCCCGACTCGCAAGTATGGCTTGATTTTGGACTCTTCTACTTCCAGCCGTCAGAGCTTGTAAAAGTACTCTTTATCATCACCTTCTCCTACCACTTAAATGCGGTTAAGGGTGAGATAAACAAGCCACTTAACATTTTACTTCTCGCCGTTCATGCCCTCATTCCTACACTTCTTGTAATGAGGTCAGGCGACGATGGTTCCGCTGCCGTTTTCCTTTGCATTGCATTTGCAATGCTCTTCCTCGGTGGCATCAGTTGGAAGTACATTGTTTCCGTTATCGCTGTAATCGCCGCAGCAATACCACTCCTCTGGTTTAAATTCTTTGGCGATTACCAAAAACAGCGTTTTATTGTAATTGTCGACCCAGAGGCATACCCTGATGTTGCATACCAGCAAAACCGCGGTATGACAGCCCTCAGTAATGGTGGTTTCCTTGGAATGGGTCTTTTCAAAGGAACATGCACACAGCGTGGTTCAGTTCCTGTTAGTGAGAGTGATATGATCTTCACAGTAGTATGTGAGGAATTTGGATTCCTTGGTGGAATCGTTGCACTGGCACTTATTTGTGCCGTTATCATCCGTGTTGTAAGGACCGGCAAGAAATCAGCTGACTGGTCAGCAACGCTAATGTGCTATGGACTTGGAACAATGATTGCCGCACAGACAATAATCAACATTGCTATGTGCCTTCGCGTTGGTCCTGTAATCGGTATCACACTTCCATTCTTTAGTGCTGGTGGTTCATCAAGTCTTTGCCTTTATATCGGCCTCGGACTTGCGTTCTCGGCATACCGAACGATATACAACCAAAAGCCAAAGGACTTTAGGGTTTCCGGCATATCATCACCATTTAGAGTATAAAAAATCCCCTTCAACGAAAA
>JAZRVV010000032.1:0-41719 GCA_045599345.1 Acutalibacteraceae bacterium | reverse complement strand
GCAGAGCTCTTCCCAGGCTGTTCAAAGCTTGAACTCTTGCTCTATGGAACAATTCGCGTATTTATCTTTAACAAGTACATGAAGGCATACACTAAAATTACAGGTATCGAAAAGGCTGAATCCAAGCCTTGGGACCTTGTGGCTTGGGTACTTCGCTACGGCATTTGGCAGATAGAGTCAGAGCGTGAACTTCTCCAAAAGTATATGAAGGAGTTTATTGAAAACATTTAACGTAAGGAAAAGGGACAATGAGTAAATCTTTTGACAAAAAAGTTAAAAAGATACATGAGATAGACCCGTCAATTAAGGTGAGCGAGGAGCGTGGCTGTATTGTGCTTCGCGGCGAGATGGACGATTGGAATAAAATCGTCCGCGCCGGCAAAAAGGCAGTAGGCCACGAGTACTACGGTGTTATTAACGACATAAAGCTCAAGGGCTTTGAACCGAAGGAGAAACTCCCGTCGATTAACGATGAGCTTTATGACGGTGCAACACCGGATGTTCTCATTATCGGTGGCGGCCTAACCGGCTGTGCCACCGCACGTGAACTTTCGAAGTACAAGCTTGATGTTATGCTCATCGAGAAGGGCGCCGACGTCGCTGCTGGCCAGTCGTCAAGAAACGGTGGCGCGGTCCACGTTGGCATAAACTATTCGCCAAACTCTGGCAAACACAAGTATTGCCACCGTGGCAACGAGATGTTCGATGAACTATCTCGTGATTTAAACTTCCCATTTGAGCGACCTGGCCATTTCCTCATTGTCGGCGCAAAGTGGGAGAATATCCTTCTCTATGCACTTTGGCTCAACTCCTTTAGGCTCAAAATTCCGGGAGTAAAGGTAATTGGTCGAGAGGAGCTTTTAAAGCACGAACCATATGCTCCGTCATGGGCATGTAATGCACTCTTTATGCCAACAGGTGGATTTATGTCACCATACAAGTTCAACGTGGCACTTGCTGAAAATGCTGTAATGAATGGCGCCAAGGTTTGCCTTAACACGGCGGCACTAGGTATGGATGTAAGGGATGGCAAAATCCTCTCCGTTAAAACAAATAGGGGAACTATCTATCCAAAAATTGTTGTGAACGCTGCTGGCGTTTACACAGATGTCATTGCCGATATGGCGGGTGACCGTACCTTTACAATTCATCCAAGACTGGGTACAGATATCATACTTGATAAAAAAGTTGGCAAATACATCCGTTCAACAATGGACAAATCCCCAATTACTGTTCTTGGTCCAGAGGGCAAGGGCGGTATAATTAAGAAAGTTAAATCAGTTAAGTTCGCACTCTCTCATGAGAATGTTTCAAAGGGACTTGCTGTTATTCACACGGTTGATGGCAATATGATTGTTGGCCCTAATGCGACTGAAACTCCAGACAGGGAAGACATCACAACAAATGCATCAACCGTTGATATGATTCTCAGAGAAGAAATGAAGGTTGCTGAAAAGATTAAACCTTCCGACGTAATCGCATACTTTACTGGCGTTCGCTCTCCGAGCTATGAAGAGGATTTCCAGGTTCGTCCTGGTATCTTTACTGAAAACATCTTGGAGGCAGCTGGTGTCCAGTCTCCAGGCGCTACAGCAGCACCTGCTATTGCAGAGGACCTCTCAAAGTGGGCTGTGGAGTATCTTGAGAGCAAGTGTGGAATGACAGTAAAACGCAATTTGGATTTCAATCCAAAGCGTCCAGCCAAACCACACCTTAAGGATATGTCGCCAGAGGAACGCGATAAGCTTATCAAAGAGAATCCAGACTATGGCCAGATAGTATGTCGCTGTGAAGAGATTTCAAAAGGCGAGATACTTGATGCTCTAAACTCTCCACTTCCTGTTTACACACTTGATGGTATCAAGCGTCGTTGCCGTCCAGGCATGGGACGTTGCCAGGGTGGTTTCTGTTCACCACTTGTTGCACAACTCCTCGCAGAAGCGCAGGGTGTGGAGCTCAAGGATGTTAAAAAGAGCACTGTGGACAGCACCATAGTATTCGGTCCTACTAAGGGACTATAAATTTGGGCGTAATTAAATTTAGATAAATAGGAGGAATTAAAATGGTTAGTATTACAGGCCAGCTCATTAGATGGGCACTCTACACATTCGCTAACATCAATCCAGAGCGTGTAGATTCAGCTATTCCTGGTTGCCAGGGTCTTGATATTTTCTTCTGGAAAACTCCTAACAGAGAATTCAAGCACCATGATGGCAAGACCAAGAACGGTACAAAGTATGAGGTATATGAGCCAAAGACAGGTCCAAAGAACGACTATTGCATCTATTACCTTCACGGCGGCGCATATATCGGAAAGCAGAACTGGATTTACAGATACCAGTCTCGCTATTTCAGTCAGGCAGCTGGTGGCGCAACAGTAGTTTATGTTGACTATGACGTTGCTCCAGATGCAGTTTACCCAACACAGCTTGATCAGGCTATTGATGTCTGGAATGAAATCGTAGGCAAGCTTGCCTTCAAGGCTGAGAACGTAGTTTGCGGCGGTGACTCAGCAGGCGGCAACTTGACACTTGGTATGATGCTTAAGCTTCGCGATGAGGGCAGAGATATGCCTCGTGGTGGTTTCGGAATGTCACCATGGGCTGATATGCTCGGCTCAGGCGAATCTTATATCAAGAACTACAATGTTGATATTATGTTTGGTAATAAGAAGGGTGAGCTCACAGAGGAAAAGAAGCAGCAACTCATGGACTTTGATGTTTATTGCTGGACAAAGGGCTCAGACAGAGGCCATCCTTATGTATCACCAGTATATGGTGACTATCATGACTTCCCACCAATGTTCTTCACAGTAGGTTGTGACGAGATGCTCCGTTCGGACACAGAGACAATCGCTGCAAACCTTAGAAAGAATGGAGTTCCAGTAGAAGTATTCCGTGGCAACGGCATGTGGCACGTATTCACACTCTTCCACGGCATAGTTCCAGAGGCAACAGCAGCTTTCTCTTGCCTTACAAACTTTATCAGTGATCGTTTCGAGACATACGATTACACATATCCAGGCAAGAAGTATCGCATTTCATAAGGGCAAAAAACAAGCGCTTCCCAAATTTGGGAAGCGCTTAATTTTTATCTGTTATACCATTTCGTTTGTTGCGATGATATCAGCACCTGTACCAAGGATGTCCTTGATTACCACGTCTCCGATGTGAACGGGAGCGGCAATAGATGCCTTGTTGATTTCCTTCATAGCATCAAAGAGAAGTTCCTTTGGAATATCAATTGATGTCTTAACAGGAACAACTGTGGCAACGCCGCCAGTTACTTTAACGGTTGATGTGAGGTTACGCATTGGATGAGTTACTTCATTTCTTGCGTACTCTTCGCCGTTTTTACAAGTAGCACCTTCTATGCTTACTATTTCTTTGTTGTCATCGAGTGTTACTTTAATAGCACAGCCACGTGGACATGCAATACAAATTAAATCTCTAGCTGTCATGTCTTACGCCTCCTCGATTGATACGACGATTTCGTCGCCTTCGTTCATCTGTGCTAAATCCTCTGGCTTGATGAAAACGTTTTCCATCTCGCCAGGAGCGAGTTTGAGTTTTTTGCGGTTCCAAAGCTCTTTGTCACCACAAGTTACTACAACACGCTTGTCCTTATAAACATTAGCAACACGGAAGTAAATCTTAACTTCCTCTTGGTTGTTTATATCGATGCGCTGTGGCACTGTGTAGCGAACTCCGTTGATGCCTTTGCATGTAACGTACTTTGGCTCGCTTGCGCCCTTGATGTATTGAGCTGCGCCCTTACCAGCTATCTGGGACTCCTGTGTTACAAAGTCAACGAGGTCGTGTACCTGAAGTACGTTACCGCAGGCAAATACGCCACGCTTTGATGTCTCGCGCATCTCGTTAACCTTTGGTCCACGAGTAACTGGATCCATCTCAAGGTTAATCTGACGTGAAAGTTCGTTTTCTGGGATGAGACCTACTGAGAGGAGGAGAGTGTCACATTCGATGTAACGCTCTGTGCCAGCGATAGGAAGCATCTTGTCATCTACGTTTGCGATAGTAACGCCAGTTACGCGGTCTTTGCCGTGAACTTCTACTACTGTGCAAGAGAGGTAGAGAGGAATGTCAAAGTCCTCAAGGCACTGAACGATGTTTCTCTGAAGACCGCCAGAGTATGGCATAACTTCGCAAACACATTCAACCTTTGCGCCCTCGAGTGTCATACGACGGGCCATGATAAGGCCGATGTCGCCAGAACCGAGGATTACTACTTTATGACCAGGCATGTAGCCGTCAATGTTAACATACTTTTGAGCTGCACCGGCACTCATTACACCTGCTGGTCGAGAACCAGCGATGTCGAGTGCGCCACGTGGACGCTCACGGCAACCCATTGCAAGGACGATTGCCTTGGCATTGATGGCATAGATGCCGTCTTCTTTATTTGAGCAGATGACCTGGTTGTCATCTGTGAGGTTGAGAACCATTGTATCTGTCTCAACAACAATTTTTGTTTCCTTAACAAGGTCAATGAAACGCTGAGCATATTCTGGACCAGACATCATCTCGCCGAAATATGTTGCGCCAAAGCCTGAGTGGATACACTGCTCGAGGATGCCGCCAAGACGGTCTGAACGCTCGAGGATAATTATGTTTTCTTCAGGAATGCCGTTGTCTTTTGCGGAAAGAGCAGCTGCCATACCAGCAGGGCCGCCACCAACTACGACAAGGTCATAATTTAAAATTTTGCTCATTATTATTTCGTCCTTTCGTAGATGATTTTTGATTCTCCGCCAAACTTGGTCATTTCATTTAGTGGCTTGCCGAGTTCCTCTGAGAGAATCTCGAGGACCTTAGAACCACAGAAGCCACCTTGACAACGTCCCATGCCGGCACGTGTACGACGCTTAACACCGTCTACATCAATTGCGCCTGCTGGGGCTTTGATTGCTGCTCTTATCTCACCCTCGGTGATTGTCTCGCAGCGACAGATGATTCTAGCATATGCTGGATCTTTTGCTATAACTGCTTCCTTTTCCTCCATAGAGAGTTCACGGAAGATAATAGGCTCTGTTCTAGAAGGGTTGTAGTTTGGATTTGCATCACACTTACCGATTACTGAAAGAACCATGTCCTCAACGTACTCTGCAATAGCAGGTGAGGAAGCAAGACCAGGGGATTCAATACCAATCAAATTGAGGAAGTGGTCATTTGAAGTTGCGAACTGAATGATAAAGTCATCAGTAACTGAATGAGCACGAATTCCTGCAAATGATGTAATCATATCGCGAGTTGAAACGATAGGAACTGATTTGCCAGCAGTAGCGAAAATCTCACGAAGAGCGCCAACTCTTACTGATGTTTCAGCATCGTTATCAACGTTGATAGCAGAAGGACCAACGAGTATATTGTGATGACAGGTTGGAGTTACAAGGACACCTTTGCCCATTTCGTTAGGGCACTGGAAGATTGTACGTGTAGCCATGCCTTCGCATGAACGGTCCAAAAGACCATATTCGCCAAGACGTCCGACGATTTCGAATTCTTCGCCGTCAAACTTCTTTGCAAGGTCTGCTGCACCGAGGCCGGCTGAGTTGATTACGAACTTTGCCTTAACTTCACAGCCACAAACACACTTGATTGTGAATTCCTCATTCTCGTAAGTGATTGTGTCTACAGTAAAGTTGCGTCTAAGTTCTACGCCGTTACCACATGCGCACTCGGCAGCACCGATTGCGAGCTCGTAAGGACTTACGATACCTGCGCTCTTTGCCCAGAGCGCACCCTTTGCCTCATCAGAGATGTTTGGCTCAAGTTCCTTGAGCTTTGCTGCATCGATGATCTCCATATCAGGAACGCCATTGCCAAGACCTCTTTGATAGAGTTCCTCGATGTGCTTCATTTCCTGATCGGTAAAAGCAACAACGAGAGAACCGTTCTTCTCATATGGAACGAAGAGGGTGGAGCATACGTCCTCCATCATCTCGCAGCCCTTGACGTTGAGCTTTGCCTTAAGAGTACCATTCATTGCGTCAAAACCTGCGTGAACAATACCGCTGTTTGCCTTTGAAGTTCCCATTGCAACGTCAGATGACTTCTCGATGAGTATAACGTTTAAGTTGTACTTTGAGAGGGCACGAGCGGTGAGAGAACCTACAACACCAGCACCGATAATGGCTATGTCATAAACCATATCATTAACTCCTTCCAGCCTAAAATGCTAAATAATGTTACTAAATAATTATACCATAATATTTTAGGACAATATTCACATAAATATTAGCACTCGTTTGTGCAATTAGCAAGAGAATTGACATTAGTTTAACAATTTCATATATAATCACAATCAAATGCCTTTTTTGACTTGCTAAATTGTTGACTTTTCAAAAATAGAGGTCTAGAATTTTAGTTGCTATTTTGCGGAAATGACAATAGGAGGAGATAATTATGTCACTTGAATCCGTAGTACTTAGTCTCATTTTTAATGTAGACAACTGGGCTAAGGCTCCATTTATCAACCTTAAGGGAAAATTCCCACAGGTAAAGGATGAATACGACATCGTATTCAGCGATACTAACCCAGAAATTTTGAAGGCTGACCTTCATTATCCAAAACAGGCTAATGGTAAAATGCCTGTTCTTTTGAACATCCATGGTGGTGGTTGGATTATTGGCGACAAGTCCAATAGTACAAGCTATTGCCTCCAGTGCGCAGACGCTGGTTTCTTTGTAATGAACATCAACTATGGTATGCCTGAAAAGGACGTTAAGTTCCTATTTAACAAGGTAGACCCAAAAAAGAGCCACGATGCAAAATACGTATGGCCATATCAAATTCAGACACACTTCATGGCTATGAAGTGGCTTGAGGAAAATGCTGATAAGTACAACCTTGATCTCTCTAAGGTATTCGTATCTGGCGACTCAGCAGGTTCACATATGACCGGTGTAGTTTGCGCTTGCTTCTGCGATGATAACTATGCAAATGCTCTTGGCGTTAAGAAGCCTTCATTTGTACCAAAGGGCTACATTATGAACTGTGGTCTTTACAAACTTTCAATCTATGAACCAATCCCAATTGGTCGTGTTATGATGCAGAAGTTTACAGGCTACAAGAACATCAAAGAAAGCCCACTCTATAAGGAAATTAACCCTATGCCTTACATCAACAAGAAGGCAAATAATGTCCTTGTTTGCAAGGGTCAGTTTGACATCATGACACTCATGCAGTCAGATATGATGGTTAAGCGTCTCAAGAAAGAGGGCGTAAACTATGATTTCTATGTTGGCCGTGGTTTCCCACTTGCAACATTCCATGATTTCATGTTCTTAACTTTCACAAAGCATTCTAAGGATTGTATGGCTTATACAACAGATTGGCTTAAAAAGACAGCCGCTAAATAGTATCTGTTTACTTTATGTTAATTGATTTTATAGGACATAAATATTATAATTAAAATGCTATTAGCAAATACAAGGGAGGAATTCAAATGATTCAATTTTTACAGTACATTGGCTGTGGTATCCTTTGGATCGGTAGTGCAATTCTTACTATCGTTAAGAAGAACCCAATAGGTATCGCTATTTTGGCACTTATGCACGGCACAGAATGTGTTTTGATTGGTGTTAAGACAGGCCTTAAGTACGGTAAGAAGCTTCCTGAGTCTATCGCTATGTGTATGACATTTGGTTTCACATGGTGGTTACCACTTAAGAAGCAGATGGAAGCAGAGACATTCACAGACGCTGATTTCGTACGTACAGATCACGATTTCACAATGCCAGAAACGGGGGTACAGGACTAATGCCAGCAGTATATGATAAAAATGCAGTTGTTATTACAAAGGCTCCTGCACTCAACTATTTTCACAATAATGTTTCTTTACCTTATGACTACGGTACACCTTCTTATGATGAGCGTGCTGATATAAAGGCAATCAAGGCTACAGTTCGCAAGTCTCTTGATGACCTTGATAAGGAAACAGGTTGGAAGGCTAAGTTCAAGGGTCAGAAGATCCTCGTTAAGCCAAACCTTGTTTTCGTAACACCAAAGGGTGGCTATCGTTATGATTACGGTATTCCACAGACAACTGACCCACGTGTATTTGATGCAGCTATCGAAGTTCTCAATGAAATCGTAAGCGACATCGTTATCGGTGAGGGTTCAGGTCTTGTTACATGGACATATGCTCACATCGCAGGTTACGATCGCATTGCCAAGAACTATGGCGCTAAGATCGTTTACTTCGAGGAGCAGGCTACTGACCGTTACTTCTGCCCTAAGGCTGAGTGTGGCCAGGAAGTTTACGTTCCAAAGATTATCTCTGAGGTAATCAAGGGCGAGCGTCTCTATGTTTCAATTCCAAAGATGAAGACTAACATCTACACAGGTGTAACACTTGGCTTCAAGAACGCTATGGGTACATTCTCATGCAACATGAGATACAGAAACCACACATGGCAGATTGATAAGAAGCTCTCTGACCTTCTCTATCTCTTCAAGCCAGACCTCACAGTTGTTGATGGTATCATCGGCGGTGGCGGAAACACACCAGGTCCTAACTTCCCAGTACTTGTTGACAAGATTGTTACTGGTACAAACTCAGTAGAAGTAGACCGTGTAGTTACCGAAATGATGGGCTTTGACCCAACAAAGAACAAGCTTCTTATTGAGGCTGGTAAGCGTGGCTTTGGCGATCCTAAGGTTAAGATCGTTGGTGAAAAGGAAATCACTCCATTCATCCCAGCAGAGCAGTCACTTATCACAAAGCGCTTTGAGCACAACTGGCCAGGCGTTAACTATTTCGTAGGTCATACAAATGACCGTGCACCAAAGCTCACATCTCTCCAGACAGACCGCGACTTTGCTATCGAGATGGAGAAGACATGTGGTGGCGGATGCGTAGCATCAATCGGTACAACATTTGAAGTACTCTTTGCTTCTTATACATATCCACTTAACAAGAACCGCAAGATCAACATCATCGTTGGTAACGGTGCAGAGTACAATGGACAGAAGTACTGGCTTGACCGTAACGGTAAGGCTTATTCTCTTGAGGACCTCAAGAAACTTAAGGGCATGACAGCCGTAGTAGGTGAGTGCTCAGCTCCAGCTAAGGACGCAGCTTCTCCAGCACTTTGGATTCGTGGTTGTGGCGAGGTTAACAACCTTGCAGCACGTCTCATGATTGCTATGATGCCTGCACTCCCAGGCCAGTTTGATCCTAATAACCTTCACCTTATCATGTTTGGTATGGTTCGTAAGTATGTTATCAAACTCTTTATGGCAGCAAAGGGCACACCAACAGAGCCAAACTTTGATGCTTATAATGATGGTCTCTTCACAATTCCAGAACTTGCAGCAAAGAACCTTGACTGTGATTGGGTAGAGGCTCCAGTTCCTCCACTTGATTGGGAGCAGAGAAAAGAAGCTATCAAGAACGTTAAGTTCCTTGCTAAATTCTTATTCTAATAATTTGAGGTGTAGTTATGAAAAAGTTTTTATTCAAGTTTTTCACAAAGATTGAATATCTTGATTACTTCCTTGTAATCGGTCTTTGGGTACTTGGTGCTATTTTGTCAGTTATCGGTTTCCCATGGATTACACTTGGCATCGTTGCTATGCATGCTTGTGAGCTCGTAACTATCGGCATTAAGGCTGGTGTTAAGGGCGGCGAGAGCATCCCATACAGCATTGCTATGTGCATGATGTTTGGCTTCACTTGGTGGGTACCACTCAAGATGAAGACAGGTCAGGTTACATTTGACTAAGCCTTGTAATATCGCAAAATGTAAATAATGCACAAAAAAGTGACCTTGATTTCTCAAGGTCACTTTTGTTGTTTTTTACACAATTGTAGCAATTTTGCTTTGAATATATTATAAGTAAATGTTATTATTTTATTAGTTAAAAAATTAACCTTCTCTGAAGAATGTTGAGCAAGTTTCAATTGCCTTGGTAATGATGGTTGTCATTTCATCAACGGAGTATTTAAAGTCAAATTGAGCCCACTCACGCATAATTCCGAGAATACCATTTGTCCAGAATGTTGCAGTTGCAAAAAGTAATTCGGAATCCATCTGACGATGGGCTGTTTTGTAGTAAGCTGCAATACCATCGCGAAGGCTCTTTGAAATTTCTTCGATGATTCTTGTGTTGCGAGCATCTACGAGGATGGCCTTTGAAACAGGACCCTTCTCATAGAGGTAGGAGAGTATACTCCTATAAATCATCATATAGCTGGAAATGCCAGTTGTTTTCTTGTGTGTTTCAACGACAATTTTAGCAATGTCATCAGCGAACATATTGCTAAGGTCGTCGATAAGTTCATTAATATCGGTGTAATGTGTATAAAAGGTGCTGCGTGAGATATCGGCGCGATCAACAATCTCTTTGATTGTGATTGAATTTACGTCACCCTTTTCCTTAATAAGGTCAGTGAAAGCGTTCCTTATTGCGGCTTGGGTTTTCTTAACTCGTCTGTCCATCTTCATTTCCTTCCTTTTTCTATACGCGTACTGTACACGTATACAATAACACACAAATTTATCAAAAACAATAATTAATTTATAAATTTTCGGGAGGTTTTTATGGAAACAAAAATGGTTTTGACTCCAGAGCAACAAGCAATACTTGACGGCTCAAAGGGAGAAACTATGGCCAAGGTTATGAAGACTTTGGTAAACTATGGCGAAATCTTCGGCGCAGAGAAGATGGTGCCTGTAACAAGTGAGTATGGTCACTTGGTACTCAGCTTTGGACTTATGTTCTTAGGCCCTGTATTTGACCTTTATCAGGAACTCATTGATAATGGTTGCCTTTCAGGACAGAAGTTTACATGCGATCCAAGACCATATGACCCAGCAGTTCCACAGAGTCCTATTGCTAAGGCTGCTGCAAAAGTAATCTATAGCAAGCAGGGCAGGTATGAAAAGGAAATGAAGCAGTTAGGTCTTCTTAACGATGATTCATTTACTTGCACATGCTACATGCCAGAGCTTGGTAACGTACCAAAGAAGGGTGACGTTCTCTCTTGGGCTGAATCATCAGCAGTAGTTTATGCGAATTCTGTTCTTGGTGCACGTTGTAACAGAAACTCTGGTATTATTGAACTCTTTGGTTCTGTATGCGGTTATGTTCCATATTTCGGCTTCTTAACAGACGAAGGCAGAAAGGCAACTTGGGTTGTAAAACTTGAAACAACAAAGATGCCTGATGCTCAGATACTTGGTTCTGCTATCGGTATGAAGGTTATGGAAGATGTTCCATACGTATATGGCCTTGATAAGTATCTTGGTAACGAGCTTAACGATGCTGCCAAGACATACCTCAAGGACTTTGGTGCTGCAACAGCATCAAACGGTGCCGTTGGTCTCTACCATATTGATGGTTTGACACCAGAGGCAGTAGAATTCGGCGATAAGTTAATCGCCGATGGTGCAAAGGAATACATTATTACTGATGAGGAACTCCAGCGTGTTAAGGATAACTATCCTTGCATTTGGAAGGATCCAAATGCAACACCAGAGATGTGTTTCCTTGGTTGCCCTCATATGTCACTCGAGCAACTCAAGGACTGGACAGCAAAGCTCGAAAAAGGACTTTCTGATGCTGGCAACAAGAAGGTTTCAATCCCAACAGTATTTACAACTTCAACTCCAGTACTCAAGGAGTTCAAGAAGCTTCCTGAATATAAAAAGCTCACAGATATGGGTGTTGTAGTAAGTTACATCTGCCCACTTATGTATATGGATAACCCACTTTGCGCAAGCAAGCCAGTTATCACAAGTTCAAACAAGCTTCGTACATATACAACTTCAAGATACTACTCTAATGATGAAATCTTAGAGATGCTTACAAAGGGGGTTAAATAAGATGAAGGAATTCAAAGGTCGCGCAATAGTACCAGGCAACGCTACTTATGAAGCAGTTGTAACAAAGAATGGTTTTAATACTTTGGCTTCAATGCAGATGATGAACCTCCAGCCAAAGACAAAGTGTAACGATCAGAGCAACCCTGACCTTTATAAGCAGATTATTGAGAAGAAGGCTCTCTGCCTTCCACTTACAATCGGTTCAACAACAGGCGGCATGTTCCTCTTTGCCGCTGTAAAGGAAGGCAAGGCTCCTGCATGCCTTCTCTTCTCACAGACAATCGACTCTCTCGCAGCAGCTGGCGCTGTGCTCGCTGACGTTTGGGCAGAGGATGACATGCCTGTATATGATCAACTTGGCGACGATTTTCTAAACTATGTAGAAAACGGCGACAAGGTAACCCTTAAACCGGACGGAACAGTAGTTGTAGAGAAATAACAACTACGAAAGCATAAATAGGAAAGGGGATGAAATGCATGAGCATTGCTGTATCAAAATCAAATATTAAAAAGGGTATTGATACAATGAATGGCTTTGGAACTAGACTTACTGGTTCTCGTGGCAACAATGATTTCATAGCATATCTCAAAAAGGAAATTAAAAAGATGGGCTTTGAGACAAAGTCCGATATTAGGACCTTCAAGCGCTGGGAAGCAACAAACACCAAGCTTGTTCTTCACACAGCTGAAGGTGACGTAGATGTCAAAGTGGCATCAGCTCATCCTTATTCAGGTGTTACTGGTCCAAAAGGTATTACTGGCAAGCTCCAGACAAAGGGCATTGGTCGTGACATCGTTGTATTAAAGATGAAGGATTTTGAGAACCTTACATCAAGAATTCCTTTTGATCAGCGTCGCGCTTATCCAAAGGATTTGAGACTTAACAGTCAGTACAGAGGACCTGTTACAACATCTTTCGTTAAGACAGTTTCTCTTCTTATCCAATCATTTGTTGGATGCAAGGGTGCTATCCTTATCTGGCAGGGCATGAGCGATGAGATGGTAGAAGGCCAGTACTTAAACTTCATTCTCGGCTACATGGGTGTTCCTGCACTCTGGGTTAACGAGACAGAGGGTGAGAAGGTACTCAAGGCGCTTGAGAACAAGGAGACAGCAACACTCACACTTGAGGGTGTTATTGAAAAGAAAGCAAAGGGTGAGTCCTTCTGCGCTATCGTTCCTGGTAAGGAAAAGAAGGAAGCAATCATCATCAACACACATACAGACGGAACAAACTGTGTTGAGGAGAACGGCGCTATTGGTATGCTTGAAATGATGCGCTATTTCAAGAAGCATAAGCCAGAGCGTACGCTCATCTTTGTATTCACAACAGGTCACTTTAGAATTCCTAGCTTCTCACACAAGCACGGCATTGTTGACCAGTCAACAAGCCAGTGGCTCCATGATAACAAGAAGCTTTGGGATGGCAAGGGCAACCACGTAAAGGCGGTTGCGGGTGTAACAGTAGAGCACCTTGGCTGCACAGAGTGGAAGGATGTAGACGGTGTATATCAACAGACAAACCCTGTTGATGTTGAGGTTGTTTACACGGGCAACAAGGTAATGGATGATATCTATTTTGAGGCAATTAAGGGCAGAAAACAGTGCCGTACAGTTACTCTTCATCCACACAACCTTCTTCACTTTGGTGAGGGCCAGTCACTCTTTAACGTAGGCATCCCTGACATCGCACTTGTTACAGCACCTGACTATCTCTGCGTTGTCAGCGACAACCACGAGATGGACAAGTTCAATTTGGACTTGGCTGTTGAACAGACAGAGACATTTATCAAGATTGTTGAACTCATCAATGAGAAGAAGACAAAGAAACTTGGTAAAGTAGACGGATATAGCATCGGTCTTGGCCGTGCATAATAGTGGAGGATTAACACAATGAAAAAGGAATACGAAGCTCTATTTACACCTTGGAAAATAGGTAACGTAGAGATTAAAAACCGTATAGTACTTGCACCAATGGGAGGCACTTGCATCTTTGGTTGGACTGAGCCTAACCACTTTGATAAAGAAGCAGCTTACCTCCTTAAGACAATCGCAGATAACAACTGCGGACTTATCATCCCTGGTATTGCTCCTGTTAAGGACATCATGGGTGGCGCTTGGCTCTATCAGCACAAGTGGAAATTCAATCAGCTCAAGAAGTTCATGGACGAAGTTCACAAGACTGGCGCTAAACTCTTTATCCAGATGACAGCTGGTTTTGGTCGCTCAATGGCTCTCTCTGCAATGATGACAATGATGATTAACAACAAGATCATCGGTACTATTGCAAAGCCAATTATGGACCCAGAGTATTTGACAACAGCTCCATCAGCACTTCCAAACCGTTGGGCTGATGATATTACAACAAAGGAAATGACAAAGAAGCAGATAGATGACATCATCTATGCTTTTGGAGAGACAGCTCGCCTTTGCAAAGAGGCTGGCGTTGACGGTGTAGAGGTACACGCTGTTCACGAGGGATACCTCCTTGACCAGTTTACACTTCCTTACACAAACTTCAGAACAGATGAATACGGCGGATCTTTTGAGAACCGTTATCGTTTCCCAGTTGAAATCGTTAAGGCTATCAAGGCTTCTTGTGGTGAGGACTTCCCAGTTTCTCTTCGTTACTCAGTAGTATCCAAGACAAAGGGATTCCAGTCAGGTGCTATGCCTGGTGAGGACTACGTAGAAGTTGGCCGTGATATGGCCGAGTCAGAGAAGGCTGCAAAGTACCTTCAGGACGCAGGCTACGATATGCTCAACTGCGACAACGGTACTTATGATGCTTGGTACTGGGCTCATCCACCACAGTACATGCCAGAGAACTGCAACCTTGAGGATGTAGCTCATATCAAGAAATTCGTTGACATCCCAGTTGTATGCGCTGGCCGTATGACACCAGAAGTTGGTGCCAAGGCAATCGCAGATGGCGATATCGACGCTATGGCTGTTGGCCGTCAGTTCCTTGCTGATCCTGCTTGGGTAACCAAGCTTTTAGAGGACAAGGAAGAGGAGATTAAGCCATGTATCTGCTGCCATGCAGCATGCTTTGATATGGCAAAGCACGGCAAGTCAGCATGTGATCAGGATCTCAACGATTCAATGCACATGTGCCGTTGCGCAATCAACCCACCTTCAATGCAACACAAGAAGTATGAGATAAAGAAGGCTCTTCGCAAGAAGAAAGTTGCTATTATCGGTGGCGGAATCGGTGGCATGGAGGCTGCTATTGTGCTCAAGCAGCGTGGCCATGAGCCGGTTATCTATGAGAAGGATGACAAGCTCGGTGGTATCTTTATCGCAGCTGCAGCACCAGAGTTCAAGTCACACGATAAGAAGCTTATCGAGTGGGAGAAACTCCAGGTTAAGAAGCTCGGTATAGAGGTTCATTTGAATACAGAAGTTAAGTCTCTTTCTGACATCAAGGCAGACGAGTACATCGTTGCTACTGGTGCAGTTGCAAAGACTATTCCAATTCCAGGCGCAGAGAACGCTATGGAAGCTTGCGATTACCTCCTTGAGAAAAAGGAAGTTGGCAACAACGTAGTAATCATCGGTGGCGGTCTCACAGGTTGTGAGATAGCTCTTGATCTCTTTAGAAAGGGCAAGAACCCAACTATCGTAGAGATGCAGGATGACCTTATGTCTGTTAAGAATCTCTGCCTTGCAAACTCTTCTTACCTTCGTGATTGCTTCAAGGCAAACAATGTTCCTGTTTACCTCAATGCAGCAACAAAGGAAATTGGCAAGGACAGCGTTACTATCGTTGACGAGAACAAGCAGACAGTAAATATCCCATGTGATTCTGTAATCATGTCAGTTGGTTACAAGTCAACTCCACTTGCAAACAAGGCTAAGAACGTTCACCTTATCGGTGACTGCTCTAAGGTTGGTAACCTCAGAACTGTAATTTGGGGCGCTTGGGATGTAGCAATGGCTATCTAAGGAGATAGTTTTAATGGAACGAGACACTAAAATTATAGCTGTATCCGGAAAGGGAGGGGTCGGGAAGACCTCTCTTTCCGCGGCTATTGTAAGGCTGCTCGTAGAGCAGTATCCAGACAAACGCATCTTGGCTATCGACGCAGACCCTGCTATCGGCCTTGCAACGGCGCTTGGAGTTGAAGTCGAGGAAACACTCGACGATATCAGGAAGCGCGTTGCAAACGATGTCACAGAGAAACTGCGCGACACGCAAGATGTGCTTGCGGAGGCCAAGTTTAGGCTGATTGACGCGATGAAGGAACGCAATGGCTTTGCTTTCATCGCTATTGGCCGTCCAGAGGCCGCAGGATGCTACTGCGCAGTCAATACATATCTACGCGAGGTTATATCGATGCTCGCAGGCGACTTCGATTATGTCGTAATCGATGGCGAAGCCGGCATCGAGCAGATTAACCGTCGCGTAATGGAGAAGGTGTCACACCTTCTTCTTATCAGTGATCAGAGCAAGAAGGGCATTGGTGTGCTCGAGGTTATAAGAGAGGTGGCAGACGAACTCGTAATGTACGACTTCGTAGGCGCTGTTATTAATCGTGCAACAAAGCCTGAACTTGCGCCAAATGAGGTTGCTGGTGCTCCAGTGCTCGCTGTTATTGAGCCTGACGAGCAACAGACAGCCAATGATATTGTTGGTGAAAGTGTCTTTGCACTAGACAGGGACTCTGCTCTTTTGACAGGCGCAAAGAAGGCACTTTCAAGGATGGAGATTATTCCAAATGGAACTGTATGATGCTATAATAAAGGAGACCTGTGAAAAGGTCTCTGCTATAACAACTAAAACTTGGGACTTTGATGCTACTGATGCATGGAAAAATCTTGATCGTAGCGAGCTTATAATGCAACAGGATCAAGCTTTCGAGCTCGGTGGCAGTGGAACTCCATCTGCTAATTTTACCTGCGTTACAACAACACAGGGACTAATAAACAAGGATGAGATTATACTTTGCGGTAAGGATTTACCAGAGCTTCACGGAGATGTTTCGTTTGCACGTGTAGTTTTGCTTCGCATCAACGATATAGGAGACGAAGATGCGGCGCATTCAGCTATTCAGCAGATGGAATTTGTTCGCTATCATGTCTTCCCAGAGGGCTACATGGTTCGCGTATCGGCTGAGAGCAACCAGGAGCGTGTTAGGGTAGGGCGTGACGCTATAAGCCGTGGAATTAGCTTTAAGAGTATTGGCAACACCTATATCAAGGCGTACAAGGAAAATGAGAACGTTAATAATGTTTGCATTATTTTCTTGACAGACCAAGAACTCATTAGGGAACTTGGCATGACTGCTAACAAAGTATATGACATAACAAACGCGCTTTCGCACATTCTAGATGGCTTTGATGTGGACTGCGCAAGCTGCTCTTTAAAACCAGTTTGCGACGAAGTCGAAGGAATGAAGGAAATGCACAAGGGCAAAAGAAATCTTTAAAAGGGGCGTTTAAAATGCAAAAACAGTACGAACCATTATTCACACCTTGGAAGGTTGGTAACCTTGAAATCAAGAACCGTATAGTACTTGCACCTATGGGTGGTACATGTATTTTTGGTTTCGGTGAGCCAAATCACTTTGACAAGGAAGCAGCTCGCCTTATGAAGACAATCGCAGACAACAACTGCGGTCTTATCATTCCTGGCGTTGCACCAATCAAGGACCTTGTAGGTGGAGCTTGGCTCTATGAGCACAAGTGGAAGTTTGACCAGCTTAAGAAGTTTATGGACGAAGTTCATAAGACTGGCGCAAAGCTTTTTGTACAGATGACAGCTGGCGTAGGCCGCTCATTTGCACTTTCTGCTATGATGACAATGCTTATCAACAACAAGATTCTTGGCACAGTTGCCAAGCCACTCATGGATCCTGCTTACCTCACAACAGCTCCATCAGCAGTTCCAAACCGTTGGGCAGAGGACGTTACTTGTCCTGTAATGACCAAGGAACAGATTGCTGATATAGTTTATGCTTTTGGTGAGACAGCTCGTCTTTGTAAAGAAGCTGGCGTTGACGGCGTAGAAATCCATGCTGTTCACGAGGGTTATCTCCTTGACCAGTTTACACTTCCATATGTTAATTCACGTGATGACGAGTACGGCGGATCATTTGAAAACCGTTATCGTTTCGCTGTTGAAATCGTACAAGAAATCAAGAAGACATGTGGCAAGGAATACCCAGTTTCTCTTCGTTATTCAGTAGTTTCAAAGACAAAGGGATTCTGCCAAGGTGCAGTACCTGGTGAGACTGACTATGTAGAAGTTGGCCGTACAATGGAAGAGTCTGAAAAGGCTGCAAAGTACCTTCAGGACGCAGGATATGACCTTCTTAACTGCGACAATGGTACTTATGATGCTTGGTATTGGCCACATCCACCAATGTACATGCCTCAAAACTGCAACCTCGAAGAGGTTAAGCATATCAAGAAGTTCGTTGACATCCCAGTTGTATGCGCTGGTCGTATGACACTTGATGTTGGTGCGGATGCTGTCAAGAACGGCGATATCGATGCTGTTGGTATTGGTCGTCAGTTCCTTGCTGACCCAACATGGCTTACCAAGGTTATTGAGGACAGAGAAGAGGATATCAAACCTTGCCTTTCATGCCACGGTGCTTGCCTTACAATGGCAAAGCATGGCAAGTCTGCTAATGACCAGGATCTCATCGAGTCAATTAAGATGTGCCGCTGTGCAATTAACCCTGCTTCAATGCAGTCTAAGAAATACGAGATTCACAAGGCTCTCCGCAAGAAGAAAGTTGCCATCATCGGTGGCGGCATAGGCGGTATGGAAGCTGCTCAGCGCCTTAAACTACGTGGCCACGAGCCTGTAATCTATGAGAAGTCAGGCGAGCTTGGTGGCGTATTTATCGCTGCTGCAGCACCAGATTTCAAAGAGCATGACAAGGCTCTCATTGAGTGGGAGAAGCGTCAGCTTGACAAGATGGGTATCGAAGTTCATCTCAACACAGAAGTTAAGTCACTCTCTGACATCAAGGCTGATGAGTATATCATCGCAACAGGCGCTAAGGCTAGAACTTTAAAGGTTCCAGGCGCTGAAAAGGCTATGGATGCAACAGATTATCTCCTTGAGAAGAAGAGCGTTGGCGATACAGTAGTAATCATCGGCGGTGGTCTTACAGGTTCAGAAATTGGCTATGACCTTCACAGAAAGGGCAAGAAGCCAATCATCGTAGAGATGCAGGATGACCTTATGTGCGTTAAGAATCTCTGCCTTGCTAACTCATCATTCCTTCGTGACTACTTCAAGTCAAACAATGTACCAGTTTATCTCAACACAAAGACCAAGGAAATAGGCGATGGCTACGTTGTTATTGAGACTCCAGAGGGAGAGAAGAAGATTCCATGCGATAGCGTAATCACATCAGTTGGTTACACATCAACTCCTCTTGCAGCAGAAGGCAAGAACGTACACCTCATCGGTGACTGTGCAAAGGTTGGTAACCTTAGAACAGCTATCTGGGGTGCCTGGGATATCGCTCAGAAGATATAAAATATTAATAAAATAGGAGGCGCAAATGGCTACTTTACTTAAGAATTGTAAGATTTATGATGGTACTGGCGCAGATGCATTTATGGGCTCTGTCCTCTTTGAGGGTGATAAAATCCTTGAAGTAGGAGAGGTAGACGAGTCAAAGGCTGACAAGGTTTTTGATCTCGGCGGAAAGTCCCTTTCATCTGGTTTTATTGACATCCATTCGCACAATGACTGGTTCTGTATTAAGAAGGAACCGATGAAGTATTTTGCTCCATTTATTCAGCAAGGTATTACTACATTTGTAACGGGTAACTGCGGCTGTTCTGCAATTGGCTTTGACGAAGCTGGCCGTGACAACGCTGACCTATTTGGTGGCGGTATTTTCCATTTTGTTGAAACAACTGGAAAATACGGCAATATAAAGGATTTTAACGAGGCATGCGATAAAAAGATGCCTTGTAATGCAGCAACTTGCGTGGGCCATGGCTCCGCAAGGGCTGCTGTATCTGGCCTTGAGGCTCGTGACCTCACCCCAGATGAGATGGACAGAATGCTCGCTATTATTGAGGACAACCTCAAAAATGGCGCAGCAGGCGTCTCATTGGGCCTTATGTACGAGCCAGGCCTCTATGCTCCTACAGAGGAGCTTAAAAAAGTTGCAGAACTCTGCTGTAAGTACAACAAGCCACTTACAGTTCATCCACGTGCTGAGTCAAAGTACTCTATGTCATATGATCAACTTTTTGGCAGATCACACCTCCTTCGTGCAGAGGATGAGCTCTATGAAATAGCTCATGGTACTAATCTGAAACTTCAACATTCTCATGCAATCTTTGTTGGAACAAGCTCTTTCAAAGATGTTGATGAGTTCCTTGAAATTCAAGAAAAACTCCGTGCAGAGGGCGTAGATGCGATGTTTGACATCTATGACCACGATGTTGGTGTATCTGTTATTACAGTTGTTTTGCCACCTTGGTATCAAGGTATGTCCAAGGAGGAGAGAAAGAAACCAATTAACAAGATTAAACTTTGGGGTCTCATTGTTGCGACATCCAAACTCTTGGGATTTGGTTTTGATGACATTCAGGTAGCTTACATTGGTGAAGGATATGAAGAGTATGAGGGATATACTGTTCATGAACTTGCTAAAAAGTATGGCAAGAAGGACCTTGATATGTATCTCGAACTCTGTGAAAAATCAGACTTCAAGGGCCGCGTAAATCAAGGACCATACATTAATGCTGACATAATTAAACGCTTTGAGCACAATCCAAATTGTCTCTATATGACTGACGCTTGGGTTGAGGACTTTGGTGTTCAAAATCCTTCTATCTACGACTGCTTCCCTAAGTTTTTACAGGATTCACTCAAGGGTACAGGTGACACAATGCCAAACACTGTTCGCCGTATGACAGGCGCTTCAGCTGACCGCTTTATGCTCAAGGATAGAGGTTATGTAAAACCTGGTTACTTTGCAGACTTTACTGTATTTAATGAGGATGAAATCATTGCTGCAACTCCAAATCAGACACATGCATTTGGCATCGACAAAGTATTTATTAACGGCATACTTGTATGCGATGAAAACGTAGTTGATGAGGAGGCATGCAAGACATCTGGTTACGCTTTGACAGTATAATTTTGAGGTTGATTTATGAGAATTCTCGGTGTTGACCCTGGCTATGCAATTGTTGGATGGGGCATTCTCGATTATGACAGAGCAAAATTTTCCATAGTGGATTTTGGTGCAATTACAACTGATAAGGACACACCATTTCCAAAAAGACTCGTCGAAATTTACGACGATATGGACTATATAATCAAGCGCTGTCATCCAGAAGCGCTCGCAATGGAAAAGCTCTTTTTCCAGACTAATGTCAAGACGGCAATCGACGTAGCACAGGCGCGCGGAGTACTTTTACTCTGTGCTGAAAACAATGGAATACCTGTCTTTGAATACACGCCTTTGCAGGTAAAGCAGGCGGTAACAGGCTATGGCAAAGCGGACAAGAAACAGGTCATGCAAATGACCAAGAAAATTCTTGGCCTTTCAAAGGTGCCAAAGCCGGATGACACCGCCGATGCGCTCGCAATGGCAATATGTCATGGACATGTTGGCGGCTCGGGACTTTCGTCCGCGCCGTCCAAGAGAAAACTCACAGAGCGTCAAGGAATTTAATAAAAAAGAGAGCCAAGTTGGGTGACCAACTTGGCTTTTTTATTTTGTAACCAATTGATATTTATTTTCTCGCGTGGTATAATTTTATAATTATATAAAGGGAATAATATGGGGAAATCATTTTGAAAGGAGTACTGACGTGTTTTTTAGTATCACTGGCGAGCTCGCATTTACTGATAACAATTCTGCTGCAGTTGATTGCAACGGCGTTGCTTATCTTTGCTATGTCTCATACAACACGCTCAAGGAACTTGGACCTATTGGTTCAAAGGTTACACTTTACACTTACCTCAAGGTAGGAGAGGACATCATGGACCTCTATGGATTCTTTGACAAGGAGGAACTTGATGCATTTAAACTCCTCATTTCTGTCTCTGGTGTAGGCCCTAAGGCAGGCCTTTCTATTCTCTCAGAGATGACCCCATCCCAGCTTTACCTTGCTATCGCATCAGGTGATGCGAAATCAATCACTGTCGCACAGGGCGTTGGCCCAAAGGTTGCGCAGCGTGTCTGCCTTGAACTCAAGGACAAGGTTGGCAAGCTCGGCGGCACAGCTGGCGGTGCGACATTTGCTTCAGCAGTATCAGCTAGCACTGGCAAGGGCGAGGCGCCAAAGGCAATCGCTGCTTTGGTAGGACTTGGCTACAGCCAGTCAGAGGCTGCAATCGCAGTTGGCAACTGCGACCAGTCACTTCCAGTTGATCAACTGATCAAACAAGCTTTAAAGCAACTCTCACGCTAAGGAGGTCGGCATATGAATACTAGTACATTCTCTCCTGAGGATATGGACTTTGAAGGCAGGTATGTTGACCCTCACTACAGTGGTGATGAGGATGCATCTGTTGAGATTTCTTTAAGGCCTAAAACTTTGAACGACTATATCGGTCAGGAAAAGGTCAAGGAAAATCTCAAGATATATATTGACGCAGCAAAGCGTCGTGGCGAGCCTATGGACCATGTATTACTCTATGGCCCTCCAGGACTTGGTAAGACAACACTCGCTGGCATTATTGCTTCCGAGATGGGCGTTAACATCAGAGTAACCTCTGGTCCAGCAATTGAAAAGCAGGGCGATTTGGTTGCGCTTCTCACCAACCTTGATGATGGTGATGTGCTCTTTATTGACGAGATTCATCGCCTCTCAAAACAGATAGAGGAAATCCTCTATCCAGCAATGGAGGATGGCGCAGTTGACCTTATCATTGGCAAGGGCCCATCGGCTCAGTCAATTAGACTTGACCTTCCAAGATTTACTTTGGTTGGTGCAACAACTCGTGCAGGTCAAATTGCTGCACCACTTCGAGACCGCTTTGGTGTTATCCTTCGCCTTGAACTCTACACACCAGATGAGCTTGCGGGTATAGTTACTCGTTCGGCGGGTGTCCTTGACATCGGTATCGATGTGGACGGCGCTGCTGAAATAGCTTCACGCTCCCGTGGAACACCACGTATTGCAAACAGGCTTTTAAAGCGTGCACGTGACTTTGCTGAAGTAGTAGGCAACGGTGTGATTACCAAGGAGACAGCGCAGCTTGCACTCCAACGTATGGAGATAGACCCACTCGGTCTTGATAACATCGACCGCTTGCTCCTTACAGCAATGATTAAAAATTACAATGGTGGCCCTGTTGGCCTTGACACTATTGCAGCGGCAATAGGTGAGGAAGCAATCACAATTGAGGATGTCTATGAACCATATCTCATGCAGATAGGTTTCCTCTCACGCACACCACGTGGCAGGATGGTAACCCCAGCGGGTTATAAGCATTTGGGTATCCCATATCAGGGCAAACCAGAACAGATGAAGTTTGAGGACTAAAAATGAGAGCAACAGAGTTTTGGGAGGACTATGAGCTTATCGATTGCTCCGACGGCGAGAGACTCGAACGTTGGGGTGACGTAATACTCATCAGACCAGACCCACAGGTAATTTGGAAAACTCCAAAGACCAATCCACTTTGGACTAAGGCCAATGCTCACTATCACCGCTCAAGCAAAGGCGGCGGTGAGTGGGAGGTAATTAAGCCACATCCACAGGATTGGACAATAAATTACCGTGATTTGAAATTTAAAATAAAGCCAATGGGCTTTAAGCATACAGGACTTTTCCCAGAACAGGCTGTAAACTGGGACTTGCTTCGTGAAGTAATAGAGTCGAGCAAGGGAGAGGGCTGTGGTGAAAACGGCCAGGTCAAGGTTTTAAACCTCTTTGCTTACACTGGAGGCGCAACGGTGGCGGCCCTCGCAGCAGGAGCTGCGGTGGTGCACGTTGACGCATCAAAGGGCATGGTCCAGTACGCGCGTGAAAACGCGGAACTCTCTGGACTTGCCGATAGGTATTGCCGCTGGCTTGTTGACGACTGCGAGAAATTCATAGCTCGCGAGATTCGCCGCGGCAACAAGTATGACATTATCATCATGGACCCACCGTCATATGGACGTGGACCAGGTGGCGAAGTATGGCAGCTTGAAAACAAGATTTATGACTTCGTTGATTTGGCCTCACAGATACTTTCAGATGATCCAAAGATGGTTTTAATCAATTCATACACAACTGGATTGTCACCATCTGTTATGAGTTACATCTTGGGCTCAGTAGTATCAAAGAAATATGGTGGCAAGGTCAATTGTGATGAGATAGGTCTTCGCACCACGGACTCTGGTATGTGCTTACCATGTGGTGCATCCGCAATTTGGACTAAAGACTAATTTAAGAGGGACGAGTAATATAGTGGACACTATTTTAGAATTTAGAGACGTTTATTTTACATATGACGAAGAAACCCAAGGTGGGGAACCACATTGGGCTGTTAATGGTGTGTCACTTGAAATAAAAAAAGGCGACTTCGTTGCCGTGCTTGGTCACAATGGCTCTGGCAAGTCAACTCTTGCAAAACTCTCAAATGCCATCTTGATTCCTGACAAGGGCCAGGTAATTGTAGAGGGAATTGATACAAGCGACGAGGAGAGGACGATGGATGTCCGTTCTCACGTCGGCATGGTTTTCCAAAATCCCGACAACCAGATTGTTGCAACAATCGTAGAGGAAGACGTTGCCTTTGGCCCAGAGAACTTAGGTATTGACCCGGCCGAGATACGTCGCCGTGTCGATGATGCGCTCAATGCGGTGGACATGTACGACTATCGCGACAAGGAGCCACACAAACTGTCCGGTGGACAGAAACAACGTGTGGCAATCGCCGGCATCATTGCTATGCAGCCTGACTGTATAGTCTTGGACGAGTCCACCGCTATGCTTGACCCAAAGGGCAGGCGAGAGGTTATGGATACAATCAGACGTCTCCATGATGACCTTGGAATGGCAGTGGTTTTCATCACACACTATATGGACGAGGCAGCACTTGCTGACCGTGTCATTGTCATGGAAAAGGGCGATATACTCTTTGACGGCACACCGCTCGAGGTTTTCCAAAATGTTGAAAAGCTCAGGTCCGTAGGACTGGATGTTCCACAGTCGACTGAACTTGCACTTGAACTTGGACTTCCTGACAAGGTGCTAACTCCAAGCGAATGCGCAGATGCAATAATTCGTAGTTTCAATTAGGAACTTGAAAGGATAAACGTAATGTCAATTCTTAGAACTGACAATTTAACACATAAGTACTCAGTCGGTACTCCGTTTGAGGTGACAGCGCTTGATAGCGTGAGCCTTGATATCGAAGAGGGCGAGTTAGTCGCCGTAATCGGTCATACGGGTTCTGGCAAGTCAACACTTATCCAACACTTCAACGGCCTTTTAAAGCCAAGCGAGGGCAAGGTGTATGTTGATGGCAAGGATATCTGGGAGAGCAAGCAATCGCTTCGCGAGGCTCGCTTCAAGGTAGGACTTTGCTTCCAGTATCCAGAGTATCAACTCTTTGAGGAGACAGCGTACAAGGACATCGCATTTGGTCCACGCAACATGGGACTTAGTGATGATGAGATAGATGCACGCGTTCGCCGTGCCGCAGAGTTCACAGGTGTCACAAAGGACATGCTTGACAAGTCACCATTTGATCTCTCTGGTGGCGAAAAGCGTCGAGTAGCTATCGCTGGCGTCATGGCTATGGAGCCAAAGATACTCATCCTTGATGAGCCAACATCGGGCCTTGATCCAAAGGGCCGCGATACAATCCTAGAACTCATTAGGGATTATCGCGAACGTACTGGTAGCACAGTAATGATAGTTTCTCACTCTATGGAGGATGTAGCTGACATCGCTACCAAGGTGCTTGTTGTCAACTCGTCTAGGATAATGAGTTATGACACTGTGCCAAACACTTACAAACGTGCAAAGGAACTCTTAGAGGTCGGCCTTGATGTCCCAAGTGTGACTAAAGTATTCATGGAACTTCACGACCGTGGTCTCCCAGTTCGCACTGACATATACACTGTTGAGCAGGGTATAGCCGAGATTAATAAACTCCGATTGGAGGGCGTTAATCTATGATACATGACATCACAATAGGTCAGTTCTTCCCAGGCAACTCAGTCATCCACAGGATGGACCCTAGGATGAAACTTATTTTGACCTTTATCTACATAATAGTTATTTTTGTTTGCAAAAACTTCTGGTCACTTGGTGTGATGGTGCTAGCCCTCATCATAATGGTCCTTCTCTCCAAGGTCCCAGTAAAAGTGATTTTAAAGAGTATCAAGCCAATTGCGATAATTATCACATTTACCGCAATCCTCAACATTTTCTATGTTTCAGAGGGTGACCCACTGTTTGATTGGCGTTTTATTCACATAACAACGGGTGGCATTTATACAGCGATATTTATGATCATCCGTATCATTGCTCTAGTTGTCGCAAGCTCACTGCTTACATACACAACTAGCCCAACACTCATCACTGATGGTATTGAGCGCTTGCTCTCACCACTCAAGTTTATGAAAAACAGTGTTCATACGATAGCGATGATGATGACAATTGCTCTTCGCTTTATCCCAACACTTGTTGATGAGTTTGAAAAGATAACCAATGCACAAAAGGCCCGCGGCGCCGACCTTGAGACCGGCACTCTTGTTGAGAGGGCAAAGGCATTGGTGCCAGTGCTCGTCCCACTGTTTATTACATCGTTTAGACGAGCATACGAACTTGCCTTTGCAATGGAGTGCCGCTGTTATCACGGCGCCGAAGGCAGGACGAGAATGAAGATAATGAAGTATTCAAAGCTCGATGCTTTTGCATTCCTTTTCATCTGTGTTGTAACAGGTGGAGTGGTAGCGCTTAACATCTTGTTTGTACACATCATTTGATAGGAGATAATCTTGAGACAGATTTTACTTAGACTGAAGTATCTTGGCACAGGCTATCATGGATGGCAGGTGCAGGACAATGGAATCGTGACAGTACAGTCCACACTTCAAGACGCTCTCGAGTCAATCTTTGGAGAGCGTGTGGATGTCGTGGGATGTTCACGTACTGATGCAGGCGTACATGCCAATGATTATTGCTGTACGTTTAGGACTGACGCGGATACCACTTGTTACAAGATACAGGGCGCCTTAAATTTTAAGCTGCCGCCTGATGTTAAAGTGTTCTCGGTATCAGAGGTCCCAGATGATTTCCATCCACGCTATTCATGTACTGCAAAACAGTATGTTTACAAAATCCACAACAGCGTTGCGCCAGACCCATTCCTTGATGGCCGTGCATTGCTGTACAAGCCAGTAATCGATGCTAAGATGCTCAATGCACAGGCAAAGGATTTTATTGGCACACATGACTTTACGTCACTGTGCGGTGCCAAATCCGATTTGGAGGATATGACGCGAACCATATATGACGCCAGTGTCACACGCGACGGTGACGAGGTCACCTTTAGCGTGACAGGTGATGGCTTCCTCTACAACATGGTTCGCATAATGGTAGGCACCTTGCTCTTTATCAATGAGGGTAAGTTTGAGCAGGGATACATACCAAAACTACTTGAACTAAAAGACAGGACCAAGGCTGGACGCACTGCCCCAGCGCACGGCCTGTATCTCAACAAAGTATATTACGGAGGTGAAGCAAGTGGCGACGAAGAAGTTTAAATTTAAACCTACTCGTGGTACCAAGATCGCATTTAGAATATTGCTTGTATTCTTGGTTGTATTTGCGCTGTTACTTGTAGCGGCTGAACGCCTTAACATTGCTTCGGTTACCGATATTAACGACAACTTTAGGGCGTTCTTCTCAGGACTCAATCCGGGTGAGGGATACCCTTACAAGATAAACTCTGGTTCGATAGAAGACATCACTGTTCTAAACGGTGACCTCTTTGTTCTTACAAATCAAGAGACGATGTCACTTGATTCAACAGCAAAGGAGATTAAACAGACTGCTCACACTTATGCAAAACCAAGAATGAGTGTTAAGGGAAGTAAAGCTGTAGTCTACAACCAAAATGGAAATCGCTTTAGGGTAGAAAACAGAACAGACACGCTGTTTTCTGGCGAAACTAAAGAGGATGAAAAGATTATTACTGCCGCAATGGGCGCAAAGGGTAATCTTGCGCTTGCGACTTTCTCAAAGGACTCTGCTTCTAAACTTATGGTTTATGGCAGCAACTACAAGGAAACAATCTTTACTTGGGTATGTTCGCAGGACAGCATCACATCAGTTGATCTTTCAGACAACGGTAGTTTTGTTGCTGTATCTGTAGTAGGTGCCAGAAATGGTGAAGTGTACTCCAAGGTGTATGTGTTTGATTTTGATTACAAGGAACCACGCATAGAGCAAGAGTACGAGGGCACTGCGATTATAGCTCTACATTTTGCAAAGAATGATAACGTGGTTGCTATTGGCAACAACTTGATTTCATTTATCAAGAGCGCAAAGAACGTAGAGAACATCGAGTATGATTCGAGTGCAATTTCAAACTTTGCATTTTCAGAGGACGGATTCACTGCACTTGTGCTCGCTGAGCATGGAAGTACAAATAGTGAAAAGTTAATCTGTTACTCACCATCATTTAACGAACTATTTACTGCGAAATTTGATAAGCCTGTTGATTCAATGTGCGTATATCAGGGCAGGATTTCACTTTTAGTTGGGGATAAAGTATATGTCTACAAAACAAGTGGCAATGTTCAGCACGAGTATGATGTAGACAATACAGCAATATCAGTATTCAATCTTGGAAACCGAACCTATCTCTACAAGATGGGCGAGATTGCAAGATGTAAATAAAGGAGAAAAATCATGAGCAATCAAGGCATGAACACATTAAAAGCTCAATTTGAGGACATGGGCCAAAATGTTTGGACTATTCCAAATGTTCTTTCTATGCTCCGCATTATTGCGATTCCTTTCTTCGTTTACTTCTTCGTGACAAAGAAGTATCTAATAGCAGTTCTTGTTATCTTTATCTCAGGTCTTACAGACCTCTTCGATGGCAAGATTGCGAGAAAATTCAATCAGATAAGTAAGCTTGGCAAGCTCCTTGACCCAGCAGCTGACAAACTTACTCAAATTACAGTAACAGTTGTCTATTTCAGAGAGTTCAATCAATCGGATGACAAAGTCTTTAAGATTTTCTCATACGTATTCCTTCTCTTTATACTCAAGGAATTCTCGATGATTGTAGGAAGTTTTGTCTTGCTCTCAATGGACATTGTTCCGCAAGCGGCAATTATTTACGGCAAGGTTGCGACAGCAACATTTTACGTAGTAATGGGACTATTGATGCTGTTTGCGCCAGGCTTTGGCGCTTTTGCCAAGTTCTGGGTTATGCCACGCCCACTCATTATAGTATTGGTGTGCGTTTCTGCATTCTTGACTCTTGCGGCATTTACGTCATATATCCCTGACATTGTGACTCGAGTTAAGGCAAGACAGGAGAATTTGAAAAAATCCAATGAAACAGAGGAATAACTTTAGATGAAACAAATGCTTTGTGTAAGATGCAAACAGAATCCAGCGGTTGTGTTTGTTTCAAAAATCGATGGACCAAATGGTCAAGAGCAGGGCGAGCCTGAGGGATACTGCCTCAAGTGCGCATGCGAGCTTAACATTGGTCCAGTAAAGTCAATGATGGACAAGATGGGTATCAATCCTGAGGATTTAGATACCATATCGGAGCAGTTTAATTCGCTCATGGGTTATAACGATGATGCGGATGACTTCGAAGAGGGTGGCACACCATCTATGCCTGACCTTTCAAGCCTCTTTGGTGCCCTTGGCGGAAATAACAATTTCGCCGGTGGCTTTGGCGTACCAGCCGAGCCAAAGGAGAAAGAGGAAGAAGAGGACAAGGGCAAAAAGCGCCGTCGCAAGAAAGGAGAAAAGGGCGACAAGAAAAAGCGTCGTTACCTTTCAACCTATTGCACAGACCTCACCGAAAAGGCGAGGGATGGTAAACTCGACGCCATCATAGGCCGTGAACAAGAGATTTCACGTACAATTCAAATACTTTGCCGTCGTTCCAAGAACAACCCTTGCCTTATTGGTGAGCCAGGTGTTGGTAAGACAGCTATTGCTGAGGGCCTTGCCCTTCGCATAGCCTCAGGCGACGTTCCAGCAAAGCTCAAGGACAAGGAGATTCAACTTCTTGACCTTACAGCGCTTGTTGCTGGTACCCAGTTCAGAGGCCAGTTCGAGAGCCGTATCAAGGGCCTCGTAGAAGAAGTTAAAAAAGAAGGCAATATCATCCTCTTTATCGATGAGGTACACAACCTTGTTGGTACCGGTGATGCAGAGGGCTCAATGAATGCTGCAAATATTTTAAAGCCAGCGCTCTCACGCGGTGAGATTCAAGTGATTGGTGCTACTACTTTTAACGAGTACAGAAAGCACATCGAAAAGGATGCAGCGCTTGAGCGCCGTTTCCAACCTGTTAAGATAGATGAGCCATCTATTGAACAGACTTATGAGGTCCTCTGTGGTATCAAGTCATATTATGAGAACTATCACCGTGTTCAGATTTCTGACGCACTTGTTCATAGGGCAGTAGTTCTCTCTGAGCGCTATATCACAGACAGATTCCTTCCAGACAAGGCAATCGACCTTCTTGATGAGGCTTGCACATGTGCAAACCTTCGCAACAAGGCTATCTCTGAGGCTGAAATTATGGAGAAGGATTTGGCGGATGCCAAAGCTGATCTTGAGGATATGGAAGCAGACACAGAGAATCCAGATTACGAGGAGCAGGCCAAGGCCAAGGCAGAGATTTCAACTTTTGAAGCAAAACTTCCAGAGCTTCAAAAGGCTGCGGCAGACAATGAGGTAAAAGAAGAGGACCTTGCAAAGGTTATCCAGCTTTGGACTGGCATCCCAGCATCCAAGGTAATCGAGTCTGACCTTAAGAAGCTTGCTGACCTTGAGAAAAATCTCAAGCTCCATGTCAAGGGACAGGATGAGGCAGTTGCTGCTGTTGCAGCAGCAGTTAAGCGTTCACGTATCCAGATTAATACAAGACGCAGACCAGCAAGCTTTATCTTTGTTGGCCCAACAGGCGTTGGTAAGACAGAGCTTGTAAAGCGCCTGTCGCAGGAACTCTTTGATACACCAGAGACATTGATAAGACTTGATATGTCTGAATTTATGGAGAAGTTCAGCGTATCTCGTATCATCGGTTCACCTCCGGGATATGTTGGATATGACGAGGCTGGCCAGCTCACAGAAAAGGTTCGCCGTAAGCCATATTCAGTAATCCTCTTTGATGAGATTGAAAAGGCTCACCCAGATGTTATGAATATCCTTCTTCAAATCCTTGATGAAGGCAGAATTAATGACGCACAGGGTAGGACCGTAAACTTTGAAAATACTGTTATCGTTATGACCTCAAATGCAGGTTCAGAGCGCCGTGAAAATGCGCTTGGATTTGGCAAGACTCAGGAGGAGGCAGACAAGGAGAAGGCTATGAAGGCTCTCCGTGATTTCCTTCGCCCAGAATTCATCGGTCGTGTTGACGAAGTTGTTGTATTTAACGAACTCTCTGATGAGAACTATGCAGACATATCTGTACTCATGCTTGAGGAGCTCCAGGAGCCTCTTCGTGACAAGGGAATCACATTCTCATGGAATGATGATGTTCCAGCTAAAATCGTCTCTATGATGGACTCAGGCGTACGTGGAGCACGCGACCTTAGAAACGTCATCAGACGCAACATCGAGGACCGTATAGCAGACATTATTATCGATGCTGACGGAACGCCTGTAACGTGCATAAATGTGTCGGTTGATGGCGACGAACTCGTTGTAAAACAGGCTTGATTTTAGCTTAAAATATTGTTGACAGTCGACGGTGGGTATGATAGAATATTCACCGTCGCAAAGATGCAGGTGTAGTTCAATGGTAGAATTCCAGCCTTCCAAGCTGGTTACGTGGGTTCGATTCCCATCACCTGCTCCATTTTGTGAACATACGCGCTGATAGCTCAGTTGGATAGAGCATCTGCCTTCTAAGCAGAGGGTCGGGGGTTCGAATCCCTTTCAGCGTGCCATATGGTGGGTATAGCGTAGTTGGTTAACGCGCAAGTTTGTGGCACTTGAGACCATCGGTTCGAATCCGATTATCCACCCCAGAAGCCATAGAGGCGGCTTTAATGCCGCCTCTATTTTTTTATACAAGGGGATGTCGCCAAGGGGTAAGGCAACGGACTTTGACTCCGTGACTCGTAGGTTCAAATCCTGCCATCCCTGCCAGCAAAGGGCCAAGTATTATACTTGGCCCTTTTGCTTTATCTGTGATATAATTTTGTTGGTGATTAAATGATTATTTTAAGTAAAATATTAAAACTAATTTTGAAGGTCATAGCTGTCCTTCTTGTTTTGCTTATCTTGATACCTTTGATACTTGTAGCAATTCCATTAAAGGGTACTGCAAAAGATGTAACACCTATTGGAGACATCACAATTGACACATCAATTGATAATACCGTGACAGAGGATTCATATCCATTTGTTTTTGTTCATGGAATGATGGGCTGGGGCGAAAACGCCCCAATGCAGGAGAAGATGCCTTATTGGGGGCTTAGCAAAGACACAGATTTGATAGATTACTTGCGTGCAAATGACTACGATGTATATGCGCCGTCCGTGAGCCCAGTGGGCAGTGCGTACGATAGAGCGTGTGAGCTCTATGCGCAGCTCACTGGCACAAGGGTTGACTACGGTGAGGCGCATTCAAGAGAATACGGCCATGAACGCTATGGCCGTGACTATTCTGGCAAGGCTACAATGGGAGAGCCTTGGGACCTTAAAACCAAGATTAACCTTGTCGGACATTCCTTTGGTGGTCCGACAATAAGGGTGCTCACCAGCCTCTTGGCCTATGGCTCAACAGCAGAGGTTGAGGCATCGGGTGACAATTGCTCCGAGCTTTTCCGCGGAGGACACGCCGATGCGGTTCATGCTGTTGTAACGCTTGCATCGCCATCAAATGGCGCACCGCTTGCTAACATAATGAATGATACATACCTTTCATTTGTATTCACAGCAGTGATGAACAAACTCTATGACAAGGACAATGCGTACGACCCAATGATAGACCAGTGGGGAGTAACAGATAAAATTGATCTCTTAAACGACCTCAAGATATCATCATCCAAGGACCACTGCGGATATGATATGACTATAAATGGCGCATCCGTTTTAAATAAGAAGTTCCCGACGGTTCCAAGTGTTTATTACATCTCTTGTGCGGCAAGCCTTGAGGGTGGTAACAATAAATTCCTAACACCAGCTGAGAAGTTTACCAAGGCTTTGACACACATCGTAATAGATGGAAAAGTGCTTGGAAAAGAGTGGGAGGCAAACGACGGTTTAGTGCCTGTAATTAGTGCGAGGTACCCAGACACAGATGCAGACAACTTTGTTGATTACAAGGACGGAATGCACATAGACAAGGGAGTTTGGGTATGTATGCCAACTGATATGGGAGTATCACATGGTTACTATTGCTCTCCAGCAGGAGAGGTTACGAACTTCTATACCTCTGCAAAGGATATGATTGATTTTGTCAATTATTTGGACTGATTCCTTTGTTATGTCCAATTACTGTAACTAATTGTAACCCTAATGATAGAGCCGTTTTATGGTATAATTATTAATCATAAGTTTTAGATAGCAAGGAGAATCTTATGCTAGATGAAATATACGGACCACTTAAAAGTGGTACTGACATCCGTGGCACGGCAGTAGCTGGTGTTTTGGGGGAGGATGTCAATTTGACTGACGAGGCTTTAACTGCAATTTCTTATGGTTTTGCAGCTTGGCTTTACGAGAACGTAATCCCACAGAGTGGCGAACTCTTTACTGTTGCAATCGGTCATGACTCACGCGTGTCTGCCGAGCGCATCAAGACCGCTGTTTTACCACCACTTCTTGACTGTGGTATCAATATCAAGGACTGTGGCCTTTGCTCAACACCTGCCATGTTTATGACAACAGTTGACTTTGGCTGTGATGCCTCAATCGAGATTACAGCGAGCCACCATCCTTGGAACAAGAACGGACTCAAGTTCTTTATTCGCAAGGGCGGACTTGAGGGCAGTGATATTGAGGCTATCCTCACAAATGCTCAGTATGAAGTAAAGCCTGAACTTCCAGCCGACATGCCAAAGGGCGAAATTGAGGAAGTAAACTACATGACAAACTATGCTCAGATGCTTCGAGAGAAGATCTGTGCAGATGTAAACGCTGACGACTATTCAAGACCACTTCGTGGTTTCCATATTGTTGTTGATGCAGGCAACGGCGTTGGCGGTTTCTATGCTGAAAAGGTTTTGGCACCTCTTGGTGCTGACATAGAAGGCAGCCAGTTCTTGGAGCCTGATGGTATGTTCCCAAATCACATACCAAACCCAGAAAACAAGGTTGCCATGGCTGCAATTTCCAAGGCTGTTCTTGATAACAATGCTGACCTTGGTGTTATCTTTGATACAGACGTTGACAGGGCTGCATGCGTTGCTGCTGATGGCAAGGAAATCAACCGAAATGCGTTGATTGCACTTGCTAGTGTGATAGCACTTGAGGGCAACGAGGGCGGCACAATCGTTACTGACTCAGTAACGAGTTCGGGTCTCAAGACATTTATTGAGGATACTCTCGGTGGCAAGCATCACCGCTTCAAGAGAGGCTATAAAAATGTCATTAACGAGTCCAAGCGACTCAATATGGAGGAGTGTGTAAACTCTCCACTCGCTATAGAGACCTCTGGACACGCTGCAATGCGCGAGAACTACTTCCTTGATGACGGAGCTTACCTTATGACCAAAATCATAATTAAGGCCGCTCAGATGCAAAAGGAAGGCCGTACCCTTGATTCTCTTATCGAGGATTTAACTGAGCCTGTAGAGGCAGAGGAGTACAGGATCAAGATTCTTGATCCAGACTTTAAGTCATATGGCAATATGGTGCTCGACGAGCTCGACAAATGGCTTCGTGATAACGAGGCATATGTTGTAGCAAACGATAGCTTTGAGGGCGTACGTGCTACCAAGACGGATGCTGATGGTTGGATGCTTCTCCGCCTTTCAGTTCACGATCCAATCCTTCCTCTCAATATCGAGACAAACAAGGATGGTGGGGTGCAGGATATCCTTCTTGATGCCAAGGGATTCCTCGCAGGATTTGACAAACTTGATATTTCAGCATTAGGCTAAATAATAAATCCCACTCGAAATGAGTGGGATTTTTTTAATAGTTCTTGTATATGTCGTTTATTGAGATATCTTTTTCTTCTGATAATTCTTTTGCAGAAGCATATTCAAGAGATGTCTTTTCGATATCCTCATATGAGAACTTGTTGGCCTTTACGGTGCCATATTTTGTCTCGACATTTGTTGGCTCACGGTCCATAATGACACGGTCAACTTCGCTTACACGTACACCAACAGCGCTTGTGTGTTTAAAGATTATTTTAATAAGCTCATCACGGACGTCCGGCTTGCACATTACTGAAAGTGCATAGGCTGGACGATTCTTTTTCATAAAGATAGGTGAGTACCAAGCATCCTTTGCGCCAGCAGAAATTAGTTTATCGAGTGTGTAACCTAGCACTTCGCCAGAGCAGTCGTCAATGTTGGTTTCAATAAGTATTATTTTATCATTAGCCATTGTCTTTGCCTCCGACTGCGAGGTTGTTTATTTGAGCTGCGCTGTAGCCTGCGCCAAAGCCGTTGTCGATGTTGACAACGCTGGTGCCTGCAGCGCAAGAGTTAATCATAGCAAGGAGGGCGGAGATACCGCCAAAGTTGGCGCCATAGCCAACTGATGTTGGAACAGCAATGACTGGGACACTAACTTGACCGCCAATGACAGTGCAGAGTGCGCCTTCCATGCCGGCAACTGCAACTACTGCATTGGCTTTTCTAATGTCCTCAAGTTTTGAGAAGAGGCGATGGATGCCAGCAACACCAACGTCATAGAACCTGTCTACGTTTGCACCACACATCCAAGCTGTAATTGCTGCTTCTTCAGCAACAGGAATGTCAGTTGTGCCTGCGGTGCATACTGCAACACGGCCTACAGTTTTCTCTGGCTCGCCAATTGTGATGCAATGGGCGTCTGCGTGCCAAACAGCCTCTGGAATTGCTGCCTTAACAGCCTCATATTGCTCCACGCTTGCGCGTGTGCCAAGTACAAGACCGTTAGCGCTATAGAGAGTCTTGAAAATCTCAACACAGCGGTCAATTGGTTTGCTTTGGCAGAATACTACCTCTGGAAAACCGGTTCTCTTTTTTCTATCAAGGTCAAGACAAGCATAGTTGCCAACCTCTTCAAACATCTTGTCAGCCATTTTGTTCTCCTTGTTCATCCATAGTGCCAGAGCGAAGGCCCTTTGGATCAATCTCAATATTGTTTACACCTATTGGTGAGAGTATCGATAATAAATCATCCTTTAGCGAATCGCTAAAGCAGAAATCACGTAAAATTTCCTTTGGCAATTCTATCAGTGATAGATTGCCAAATATACGGACGCGACAGTTGTCGGTGCCGGCGGACTTGACCATGTCCTCAGCCGCTGCTACAGCGCTTAGCATTTCCTTTGACACTGGTGTGTCATAAGGGAAGCGCGTTAAAAGGCAAGGTGAGGACGGCTTGTCAGCCGCATCGAGCGCGAGCTCGCGTCCAATTGAGCGAAGCTCAGCCTTCGTGATTCCCGATAGGGCAATGGGACTAATAACACCGTTTTCTTTCAGTGCACGAAGTCCTGGTCTGTACTCGCTTAAATCGTCCGCATTGGTGCCGTCACAGAGGACGTTGTAGCCACGTGACATGGCTTCTTCCTTGAGGGACTTCATCATAAGCGATTTGCAGTAGTAGCAGCGTTCACGGTCGTTGTTTTTTACTTCCGGTATCTCCATTGATTTATCCAAATCAAAGGTGAGGGGAAGGACATCAAGACCGGCAAGAAGTGCTACTTCCTTTAGTATTGTGCTGTCAACACCATCTGAATAGGCGATGGCTAATTTGCCATCCTGTGCGACGCTCGTAAGAGTGGCAATTAGCTTTGTTAAATTGTCACTCATAGTTTTACCTCTAGTCGAGTAGATAGATACCAGAAGATAGTACTACGACCTCACGTCCTGCTACTCGCATATAGCGGAGGACTGGTTCCTCAAACTTTTTGTAGTCTGTCGCCACGTATGTGTCGAGTGATATCTTCTTGATATTTTTTGAGTTCTTGCAGCAAACATAGAGGTCGTTTCCAATACGGCTAATAGCCATTGGACGACCAATAGCTGTTGTTGCTGCACCGCCGATGCGAAAGTCTATTCTCTGAAGTTTCTTGGAATAACGTACGATTGCGTTTTGGTCAGGTACGCAACACCAGATGTAATTGTCCTCTGGTGCGCAACTTCTAACGGACGACTCGTGATATGACAAGTCGCCAGTCCAAAGGAGCTGACCGTCGTAGTCAAAAGTTCCAATTTCACCAGTTGGATATACAACATTGATGAAACCTTCTGGTCCTTCGCAAACGGAACATGTTATATAGTCTTTTATCTGTTGTACTATTTCAACATATCCGCGTCCAAACTTATATTGGCAATAAAAATTGCGTTTCACTTTCTGGATTTTGCGCGTCGTGAAGTTAAAGAAGCGGAATGATATTTTCATCTTACCACGTTCATCACGACCATCTGGAATGACTATGATAAAGCCCTCTGGATGGGGGATGATATCAAGTGGTGTCTTACTCATTAACTGTTTCATTCTGCGTTAATCACCTGATAGCAAAGAGTCATAAGGCTGTCGTTGAAGTGCATGTTCTCGACAATGGCTCTTGGATATTTTTCGTTGATATTATAGTGTGAGAAGTTCCAGTATCCTTTGATACCACAACTCATATAGAGGTCGATGTTGTCAACTGCCTCTGTGTATGGAATGCAGAGGATAGCAACCTCAACACCGTTTTCTTTACAGAAGTCCTCGATATCTGCAGAAGAGCGGATAGGGAGACCACGAAGTACCTGTCCCGAGAGTGCTTCGTTCTTGTCAAAGATACCGATGAGGTTGAAACCACGCTGTTCGAATTCCATTTGAACAGCAAGTGCACGGCCAAGGTTGCCTGCGCCGATAAGGATTGTCTTAAGTCCAGCATCAACGCCTAAAATCTTGCCGATTTCATTGCGCAAGCTCTCGATATTATAGCCGTATCCCTGCTGACCGAAACCGCCAAAGCAGTTGAGGTCCTGACGGATTTGAGATGCTGAAAGCCCCATTCTGTCAGCAAGCTCACGACTTGAGATACGTACCATACCTGCGTTCTTTAAAATTCCAAGGAATCTGTAGTAACGAGGAAGTCTTTTTATTACCGAAATAGAAATATACTTAGAACTCATAATAGTTTCTCCTATTTTTCTAGAGATTTTACTGTTTCCATTATGTAGTTGCCGAATTCTTCGCAAGAAGCGCCGTCGCTTCTGCCGGTAATTACATACTTTTTCTCTGTCTCAAGGCAGATAGTCATAGCCTTTGAGAGGAGGTCGGCCTTGTCCTGATAACCGATGTGACGAAGGAGCATCTCTGTTGCCTTGAACATTGATGCAGGGTTAGCATATGCGCCGTCTCCACGCTCAATCATACGAGGAGCAGAGCCGTGGATAGCTTCAAACATAGCATAGTGGTCACCGATGTTAGCAGAACCTGCTGTGCCAACACCGCCCTGAATCTGAGCGGCCTCATCAGTGATGATATCGCCATAGAGGTTAGGAAGTACAAATACTTGGAATTCACTGCGACGAGCCTCGTTTACGAGGTTAGCTGTCATGATATCGATGTACCAGTCCTCAGCAGTGATTTCTGGATATTCATCTGCAACTTCATGAGCGAGGAGAGAGAACTTGCCGTCTGTCTTCTTCATGATGTTTGCTTTAGTTACGATTGCAAGGTTTGTCTTGCCGTTCTGGCGAGCGTACTCGCAAGCGGCACGAACGATGCGCTTTGTTCCAAGGTCAGTTGTTACTTTAAAGTCAAATGCGAGCTTCTCTGGGATTTCAATACCCTTTGAGCCAAGTACGTATTCGCCCTCAGTGTTTTCACGGTAGAAGATCCAGTCGATGTTCTGATCAGGTACTTCTACAGGTCTTACGTTCGCATAGAGGTCAAGCGCACGGCGAAGCGCAACGTTAGCACTTTCCATAGTGCCACCCTTTGGTGTAGTAGTAGGACCCTTGAGGAGCACTGGGCATTCCTTAATCTCGGCGAGCACATCGTCTGGGATTGCCTTGCCACAAGCAAGGCGGTTTTCTATTGTGAGGCCATCGATTACCTTGAATTTAATCTTGCCAGATGCCACATCGTCAGCAAGTAAAAATTCAAGGAGTCTCATAGCTTCGTTTGTGATGATAGGACCAATTCCGTCGCCACCACAGATACCAATCTTGATTTCATCAAGTTTACCAAAATCAACCTTACCTTCATCTGCTGCCATTCTGTCGCAACGGTCAAGTTGGTCGATTAAAAGGTTTCTAAAATGTTCTACAGCAGCGTCAACTGCTGGTGTCAATTTCTCGTCCATTAGTCTTTCTTTCCTTTCGTGTACTGGAGAAGGTCGCCAGCCTTCAAGATGTCCTTTTGCCTGTCTGTAAATACGCCAACAAGTGGAATCTCAATTCCCTTTGTCTCGTCAACAAGGGTAAAGCTACCGCTGTCGAGACTTGCAAATACATCCTTGAGCACAAGTGCGTCACCTTGGTCAATCTTGTCATAGTCGTCAGGATTTTGGAAGGTGAGTGGCATAATGCCGGCATTGATGAGGTTCGCAGCGTGGATACGTGCGAAGCTCTTGGTGATTACGGCTTTGATTCCAAGGTAGAGTGGAACGAGGGCAGCATGCTCACGTGATGAGCCCTGGCCATAGTTCGCACCGCCGATGATAAAGCCACGTCCTGCAGCTTTACAGTTCTCTGCAAAGTGCTCGTCGCACTGTTTAAAGCAGAACTGTGAAAGGAACGGAATATTTGAACGATAAGGAAGGATCTTGGCGCCAGCAGGCATTATGTGGTCAGTTGTGATATTGTCGCCAACTTTTAAAATTGCTGGTGCGTCAATTTCATCCTTGAGTACGTTTGAATCAGGGAATGGTTTGATGTTAGGTCCATAAATAACCTCAACTGATGGTGCCTCCTCTGGTGTTGCAGGGAGTTCAACCATATTGTCGTTGATGAGGAACTTTTCAGGCATCAAGATGCTTAGTGGCTCGCCAAGCTCACGTGGGTCTGTGAGAACACCTGTGAGAGCAGATGCGGCTGCAACTTCTGGGCTTACGAGATAGATGCCAGCGTCAGCTGTGCCTGAACGGCCTTCAAAGTTTCGGTTGAATGTACGAAGTGAGATGCCGGCTGAGTTTGGTGACTGGCCCATGCCGATGCAAGGACCACAAGCTGACTCGAGTACACGAGCACCAGCATCGATTATATCTGTCAAAGCGCCACAGGTAGCAAGCATAGAGAGAACCTGCTTAGAGCCTGGTGCGATTGAGAGGCTTACGTTTGGAGCGACCTTCTTGCCCTTGAGGATGGCTGCCACCTTGAGCATATCCGAGAGGGAAGAGTTGGTGCATGAGCCTATGCATACCTGGTCAACCTTGATCTTGCCAATTTCGCGTACCTTGCGAACGTTGTCAGGCATGTGTGGCATAGCAGCGAGTGGTTCGAGGGAAGAGAGGTCAATGTCGATTACTTCGTCATATACTGCGTCATCGTCAGCCTTGAGTTCTGACCAATCAGCGCCTCTGCCTTGTGCCTCAAGGAAAGCCTTGGTAATCTCGTCTGATGGGAAGATAGATGTTGTGGCACCGAGCTCTGCACCCATGTTAGTGATAGTTGCACGCTCTGGTACTGAAAGTGTCAAAACACCAGGTCCCTGATATTCGATGATTTTGCCAACGCCGCCCTTAACGCTCATAATACGGAGCACTTCAAGGATTACATCCTTGGCAGCAACGTAAGGGGAGAGCTTGCCAGTGAGGTTAACTTTTACCATCTTTGGCATTGTGATGTAGTACTCGCCACCACCCATGGCAACGGCAACGTCAAGGCCACCGGCACCCATAGCGAGCATACCGATGCCACCACCAGTTGGTGTGTGGCTATCTGAACCAATCAAGGTTTTGCCTGGAACGCCAAAGCGCTCAAGGTGCACCTGGTGGCAAATGCCGTTGCCAGGGCGAGAAAAACGAACGCCTCGTTTCTTGCATACGCTTCCAATGAAGCGATGGTCGTCGGCGTTCTCAAAACCTGTTTGGAGTGTATTGTGATCTATGTAAGCGACTGAGAGTTCAGTCTTGACTCTGTCGATGCCCATTGCCTCGAGTTCGAGGTAGGCCATAGTGCCTGTTGCATCCTGTGTGAGAGTCTGGTCTATGCGGATTCCAATTTCTTCACCGACATTCATCTCTCCGCATACGAGATGGTTTGCGATGATTTTTTGACTTAATGTCTGTCCCACGAGTTGTGTTCTCCTTTAACAAACTTGTTTGCCTTTTTAACAAACTTTGTTATATTTTAGTACAATGTCATACACATGTCAATAAAATATATATAATATATATTTTCTAATTTTATTACACTATATATTGCGTAAGATGCTTGATTTTGGTATAATATCTAGTGTATTTCTAGAATTATGCCACAAAGGAGACAAGTAATGGAGTATTTACAGTCGATTATTTTAGGTGCTGTTCAGGGACTCACTGAATTTTTACCAATATCAAGCAGTGGTCACCTCACAATCTTTCAGCATTTGATGGGAATAAACGG
>JAZRVV010000031.1:0-97253 GCA_045599345.1 Acutalibacteraceae bacterium | reverse complement strand
GTTGCTTTGCTAATTAGACGATCCTCAAATTTGGTAGAACCCATTGTGCCAAGTAATATCAATTTTTCCTGTGCTCTTGTGAGAGCAACATAAAGGATACGTAGTTCCTCTGATGTGTCTTTGAAAATATTGCTATTGGTTACAGCGCTGTAGTTGAAAGAAGGATAGATATCTTCTGTGAATGGGTTGCATGATTTTATGCCTATTTTTAAATCTTTACCAAATACTATGTTGCTGCTGTTGCTTCGTGAGTATCCAAGATCCATAACTATACAATGCTTGAACTCAAGACCCTTGCTTTTGTGAATAGTCATGAGGCGTACAGCGTTGGTCTCTCCAGAAATTAACGACGCTGATTCCGGATTAAGTTCATTGTCAATTAGGCTGTTGAGATAGCGTACAAATCCAGCTACACCAAATTCATTTGATTGTTCATAACTATCTGCATAGTCGCGAAGTAGAAGCAAATTTGCCTGTCTTTGTAAGCCGTTGGACATTGCAAGAATAATTTCTGGATAAAGCGTATCCTCATATATTTTGCGTATGAGTTCACCAACTGGCATAGAGATGGAAAGTTTTCTGTAAAGACGAAGTGTATCACATACGTTTTTACATTTGGTGTCTCCGTGTGATTCTGCTTCTAAAAGGTTAGAGTATAGAGACTGGTTATTGTTTTCCCTTGTCCTTATCTTTGCAATATCATCTGCTGAGAAACTGAAGATAGGGGACATCAGTACGGCAAGCATATCAACGTTTAGAAGAGGGTTATCAATGATGCGTAGCAATGAAATAATTATTTTGATATCGGATGTTTCAAGGAAATTGCTTCCGCCATCAAATATTGTTGGAATACCTGCTGCTTCTAATGCATCAGCAACTTTAGTTCCACGTGTGCTTACGGTCCTCATTAGGATAGCAAAATCGCCGTACATAAGGGATGAATCTTTTTTCATCTCTTCTTTAATGTAATCTATTACGAATTTAGATTCTATTTGAAGGCTCTTGCTCGTATTGTGCTTGAATAGATGGAATTCAACATCAGGAGTTTTGCTTCGGTTTTCTTTTTTACCGCAAACAAGTTGTTCGGCTTTATCTTTGTAATTGATGTTGCCACAAGATTCACTCATGATTTGTTCAAATACAAAGTTTACATAGTCGATTATTCCAGCGTTGCTTCTGTAGTTTTTTTCAAGAATGATTGTTGATGGATAGTTATCCTCTTTGCTGCTATAAGGCTCATATTTATTTTTCTTTTCAAGGAAGAGCTCTGGCATGGCATTTCTAAATCCATAGATACTTTGCTTTACATCGCCAACCATAAAAAGATTGCCATTGTCTTTTGATAATGCCATAAATATGGCATCTTGCAACTCGTTAGTATCTTGATACTCATCTATGAGTATTTGATGATAGTTTGAAGAGAGGTATTCTGCGAGCTCTGTTTTTTGGCCGTTTTCTATAAGCAAATTGTATGCTATGTGCTCGATGTCGCCAAAGTCTAATGCATTGCGTTCTGCTTTTAAGCTATCGTATTCGTTCTTGAAGTCATTGGTTATTTCAAGCAGCTTTTTGAGAGCAGGGAGCAGAAGCTTTCTGTCTTTTTCAGCAAAATAGAATGGTAGGCCAAAATATTTTGCAATTCCTCTGATGCCTTCTCTGTCAGTCTTGAGGAATGTATCGTTCATAACCTCACGGTAATAGCGAAGTTTGCGAGCTTCAAAGGTGTCGGCATATTCTTTTATGCTAGTTGAAGGCCAATTTTTTGGCTTGAACTCACTTATATATTTAACAGCAACATCAAATTGAGCATTACTTATGTAGTTGCATACTGTTTCAAAAGTTGAAATATCTATATTTACTACATCAAGTACTTTGTCACCACCAGGAATATTTTCAAAGAATGGTAGACATTCTCTTATATTGCTTAATATGTAGTTTGCATACTCCTGAAAGTCCTCTATGGCAGTCTGTACCATAGGGGATTTTTCAATTTCGGTATCAATTTCAAAAAATTCAATACTTTTCTTTAAAACTTCATCTGGGTTTACATATGCTTTTGAACTTTGATAGAGCGTTTTTATGCAAGCTTCAAGGTCCATACCACTAAAACTGTTGCCCTTCAAAATAATGTTTAATATGTTTAACTCATCAGAGTTTTCAAGATAGTATTTGTCGAGTGTTTTATCAAGCGCTTCCTTGATTAATGTTTTTTCTACACCTGAATCAAGTGTCTTGAAGTCAGGCGCAACACCAGCTTTTTCAAAATTCTCACGAACAATATTGCCACAGAAGGCATCAATGGTGAAAATGTTTGCTGATGGGACGAGCATCTCTTGCTTTTTTAAATTGCTGTCGTTTGGATTCTTTGAAAGTGCTTTTGTTATAGCGGTTGCAAGTCTTGAACGTATTTCGGCAGTGGCTGCTCTTGTGAAGGTTACAATCAGTAATTCGTCAACGCCACATTCACCACTGAGAATCATTTGAATTATTCGTTCAATTAAAACAGTTGTTTTGCCAGAACCAGCGGCTGCACTTATAACTACGGTTCCGCGACGAGCGTTAATTGCGAGTTCTTGGCTTTCGTTCCATTTGTTCTCACTCATCGCTTTCACCGCCTTCCTTTGACAAAACAGATTCTTTGTTTTGCTTTTTTATTTCATTATATTCTAAAGTGTTATTCTCAAAACCGCATACGCAGTTATAGTCGCAGTATTTGCAACCAACTATTTCGTTATCGTAGCATGCTGGGTATGCTTTGATATCGCCTTGATGAAGCGCGTGCGCCATATCAACAAGGTTTTTGTTCACGATTTCCTCAATTTGTCCAAGTTCTTCTAGAGTTACAAGGTTGTCAATTGGATTGCCTTTATTGTCAAAGAATGAGTAGAATCGATTTTCGCTTTCTGGTTTTTCAATAGCATTGATGACGTCTTTCTCATTTAAGAACATGCCACTACTTAGGTTCTTTTGGATCTTGATGTTTGCAAGTTCTTCCTCTGATATTTCACGATTCTTAATTGTAACACCTGAGTCCTTTGCTTTGTAATAAAGCACGCTGGCAGGTGTAACGTTGCCAAATTCTTTATTCTTGTTTAAGGCAAAGAGGTATATGAGCATTTGCATGTTGAGGCCTGCAACTACGTGGTCAAGGCGGAATTCCTTGACGTATGTCTTGTAGTCAACAACGCGCAAATACTTAGTGCCATCTTGGCTTTCAAATATGTCGATTCTATCCACATCGCCCTTGATGTGGATTTTGCAGTCTCCTGCATCAATAGTATCTTCTACTGTGTGCTCAAAACCCTGTGGCTCAAAGCTTGATACTTTGAATTCTTCCCTAAGGCGTTTTGCTATATTAATTACATTCTTAACTGTTTTGTTGTAGGTATATTTGAATTTTGGATTGTCAAAATCGCTGTCGCCAAAAGTTTCTTTGAGGTACATGTCAAAATACTTCTTTGATGCGATTGCAAGTTCATCATCACTTATATTTTCGAATTGTTCTTTGCTATAATCTTGGAGCATATGCTCAAAGGCGTAGTGGATTACTGTGCCGTTAAGCTGATTTGAAAACTCTGCCTTTTGACGTGGAAATACTTTGATGCCGTAGCGACAAAAGTACTGGAAAGGACAGCTAAAGAAAGTTTCAACACGTGATGGGGAGAGACCGATATCGTTTCCAAATATTTTTTTAGCGAGTTCCTTGTCTTTGATTCTAAAAGGTTCTTTTTCGGAAATCCTATCAAGGGCCTCGAGTTTATCTTTGATATCTTCGTTGTCTTTGAGTGATGCGCGTAAAGTGTAGTAGGTACTAGCAGTTTCGTCATTCAACAACTTGTAGCCACTGGCAAAAGTCGAGAAAGTTGAACTGCCTGTTTCAGCGAAGAAATATGGCTCTAAATCATCGCTTGATATAATCTCTGCGTATGATTCGTTATCAGTTGAGAATCGGTTTTTGATGTCAGTATAAATGCAAGAAGGAGACAGTGCTTCTGATGCTCCTGCTTTTTTATGGTATGAAACTATTACTTTTTCAGTTGAAGATGTGACTGCTTGGTAAGCAATGAAACGCTCATCACAAGCTATGAGTTCATTTGAAGGAGAGATAGTAATACCTAAATCATTTGAGAGCACTTTGCGATCATTGTATGAAAGAAGATTGTTTCCACCAATGTTCTGTGGAAATTCACCTTCGATGCATCCGCAGATAAATACGATTTTTGGATTCGAAAGGCGAATTCTGTCGGCAGAACCGATGGTGATTTCATCGAGTCCGTGAGGTATGCTTCCGAGTGTTGTTAAATCTGCAACAGTACAGAAGAGTTCATTGAACATTGTTGCCGGGATATCATCTGTGCCTTGAATTGTGCCGAGTTTTGATAGGATGTCCATAAGGATTTCCCAAACCCTATTTTGCTCGGCTGCAAGTGCTTCAAATCCAGTAGATTCAAGGAACTTGGCATAGTCAAGTAGTTTGGATTTTACATCCGTTTTGATGAGAAAATCATAAATTGCCTTGCATGTGTCAAGTGAATTTACTTTACAGTCATCGCTCGCAACAGATTTAAGTTCTAAAATAGGTGAAATAATTGCTTGACGGCTTTGATTTATCTTAGAGAGCTTTTCTAAATCTTTCTCTTCACGAATGCCACCAGGATTGTTTGTGAAGTCTTTTTCCCAATCACTTTCTTTGATATTCCATGTGAAAACATAGTTTTCAAGTTCTGCTGCCTCATTTTCTGAAAGAGGAGAGAGTCCTGTTTTGAGATATGCAAGAATATCCTTGGTAGATAATTTTGTGTGGGAGAGAATGTTTAGCAGTGATTTACAGAGCACTATTAGAGGCTGTGTTGCAATTGGCTGTCTTGAATCCTCAAAAACTGGTACTTCAAAACGATTCAAGGCAGAAACGAGTTCGTTTCTATAGTTTGTTTCACTTCTTGTTATTATTGCAATATCCCGAAGTCGAATGTTGTCTTCACGCATGTACTTACGCACTTTTGCTGCTATGAAATTACATTCATCGTACTTGGTGTCTGCCTCAAAAAGTATTATGTCTTGTGTGTTTTTATTGTATTTATCTGTGCTAGATGAAAAGATGTTATTTTCAAGGAAGCGTAATGCCTCGCTGTTTGATCGATTGTGTTTAAGAATCGTTTTTTCTAGTTGGATATTGTTCTCTTTTGCGATGCTGATGAGTCTGTTTAATGTATCGGATACGGCGCCAAAAGTCATCTCTGGTTCTTCATCATAGCAGAGTGTGATAACGACATTTTCAGTTTGCTTCATAATAGAAGAAATTATCTCAAATTCCTGTCCTGTGAAGCCTTTGAATGCGTCAATGCATACTGTATAACCATTAAATACATTGTTGCTGTGCAACGTATCTATGAGTTTTGTTATTAAAAGATCGTCATCTGTATAACCGTTGAGTTCCAAAAGTGAAGTATACTCACTAAAGATTAAATAAAGGTCGGTGAGTTTGGATTTTAGAGTGGCATTTTGAACCATTGGTAATGAAGCTTTGAGGGTATCGAGAGATACTCTTTCCTTATAAAACTCAGAGTAAAGTCTAATTAAATCACGGGCAAAATATGTTTTGTCTGCTTGGAGGTTGTAAAATTCTAAATTGTCTTGAATGCCAGAAAGGGCGTGAGTCATTAGGATGACCTTATCAGAGTCATCAAGCTTGACGCCATTTATTCCGCCGACGTTGCGGTTGACAAAGTCAGCAAGGCGTGAAAAACTGAGGACCTCGATGCGCTGAGCATCTATGCTTCCGAGTTTTTCAAGCAGGGCGCGCTCCGAGGAGTAGGAGAACTGTTCTGGAACGATAAGCAGGAGCTTGTCGTTTCCTTGTTTTGCCTGTTCTCCGAGGAGGTCGCGCACATATTCAGTTTTACCAGAGCCGGAACGGCCGAGAATAAGACTTAGCATATTTTTGCCTCCAAAAAAGATGTATAAATTTTACCATATTTTACAACTATTTGCGAGTCATTAATCGTACATGGAGGAGAATTAAAGCGAAAAAAATAAAAGTTGTATACAATTTATCGTTTATTTTTGGGGTTTTATAGTTTATAATGCTTTTTATTTAATAAAGGTATTATCTTTTATAGATTTAGCGAATTTGCAATCAATTGTATACAATTTGTCTATCTTGGAGGCAATTATGACTATAGATGAAGTTTTGAAATCGGCAAAGAGAATTCATTTCATTGGAATTGGCGGTTCTGGCATGTGCCCACTGGCTGAAATATTAATTTCAAATGGCTACACATTGACTGGTTCTGATAACAATCCTGGAGACAACATTAACAAGCTTCGTGGACTTGGCGCCACAATCAACATGTCACAGGTTCCAGAAAACCTTGATGAGTTCAAACCAGACCTTATCGTTTACACAAATGCGATTCTACCTGGCAACCCAGAACTTGAGGCTGCCAAGAATTCTGGTATTCCATGTGTTGAGCGTGCGATACTCTTTGGTGCTATCTCAAGGATGTACACAAACTGTATTGGCGTATGTGGTACACATGGCAAGACTTCAACAACTTCATTACTTTCTCAACTCTTTCTCGAGAGTGGCGCTGATCCAACTCTCGTAATAGGTGGTAGGTTACCACTTATCGATAGTCATGGTCGCTCTGGTTCATCAGACACAATGATTTGTGAAGCATGTGAATTTAAGGATACCTTCCTTGAACTCTCTCCAGATGCTTGCATTATCCTCAACATAGACAATGACCACATGGAGTATTTCGGTACAATCGAAAACTCAATTTGTTCTTTCACTAAGTTCGCTGATATGACAACCAAGCTTGTTGTATACAACGGCGATGATGAAAACACAATTAAGGCAATTGAAAATATGACCAATGTAGAGGGCAAGAAGTTTATTACATTTGGTTTCAACTCATACAACGATTACTCTCCAGCAAATATCGAGTTTATTCGTGGCGCTTTTGCTGACTTTGATGTTGTATATCGTGGTAGCATTATTGGCCATGTAACTCTTGGTATCCCTGGTAAGCATCATATCTCAAACGCACTTTCAGCTATTGCTGTTGCTATTGAAAATGGCATTAGCATGGCAGTTATTGAGAAGCTCATTGGTAACTTTAAGGGCGCAGGTCGTCGCTTTGAAATCCTTGGTGAGTACGAAGGAATTACTATTGCTGATGACTATGCACATCATCCAACAGAGCTTTCTGCAGTACTCGAGACTGCTATGAGGATGGGTTATAAAGAAGTTTGGGCAGTGTTCCAACCTTTCACATATTCTAGAACAAAAATGCACATGGATGCTTTTGCAAAGGCACTTTCTATTCCAGATCATGCTGTGATGACAGAAATCATGGGTTCGCGTGAAATCAACACCGACGGTGTTTATACTTCTCAACTTGCAGAACTCATACCTGGCAGCGTTTGGTATGAGACTCAAAAGGAAGTAGCCGATTATGTAATGTCAAAAGCAACCGCAGGGGACTTGATTATTACTCTTGGCTGTGGCGATATTTACAAAGCTGCGCAGTACATGGCCAAGACATATGAGGAGAAATAATTATGGCACAACAACCAGTAAGGAGACCTATCAGCAAAAAGCAGCACGCTGAAATGATGCGTAGGCGAAGGATAACTACCGTATGTGTTATCGTTTGCTTAATCCTTGTGATTATCATCTGCATAATCAACGGCATAGTAAATCACAAGGAGGCTAAGAAAAAGGCTGCAGAAGAAGCAAAGCAACAGTCGACTAAAACTGTAACAGAGCAAGTTACAGAGCCTGAGACTTATGAGATGGACATCATATTTGACGTTGACGATACCTACAAGAGCAAGCACAAGTACTGCGTAGGTGTTAACAGAAAAATGAACGTCGTTACCGTTTATCAAAAGGGTGACGATGGCGAGTACACCGAGGCAGTTAAGGCGTTTGTATGTTCTTGTGGTAAGGCGGGCAATGAGACACCAGTCGGCACATACAAGACAAGAGATAAATATGATTGGCTCAAGATGGTGGATGGCACATACGGCCAGTACACCTTGAGGTTTAATGACAAAATATGGTTCCATTCAGTTCCATACAACACCAAGAGCAAGGGCGATCTTGAATACGACGAGTATAACAAACTTGGCGAAGGCGCTTCTCTCGGTTGTGTAAGATTGTCGGTAGCGGACGCAAAGTGGCTTTACGATAATCTTGACTGGAACACAATGGTATTTATATATGACAGTGACGTTCCTGGAGCACTTGGAAAACCAAAGGCAACCAAGATAGACACAAACAGTAAAAATAAGGGTTGGGATCCAACCGACCCAGACCCAAGCAACCCTTGGAAATCCAAGAAATAGGAGATGACCCCAGATGAATCTTAACAAAGCACTTTACGAAATGCGTGAAATCAGAGATTTCCGCGACATGATGAATCAAAGCGCAGAAGTATTTGCGAATGAACCTGCTTTTAAACTTAAGAACAAGAGCGGTGAGTATTACGATATTTCTTACGCAGAGTTTAGAAAACAAATTGATGCATTAGGTGCAGCAATTACAGAACGTGAATGGAGAGGCAAACAGATTGCTATCATGGGCCTTAACTCCTATCCATGGATTACAACTTATCTTGCAGTTCAAATTGGTGGCGGATGTGTAGTTCCAATTGATAAGGAATTGTACTTCGATGACATTCGCACTATCCTTGAGGTATCTGATACCAAGGTGTTCTTCCTTGATAAGAAAGCATATGGCAAGATTGCTGAACGTCGCAATGAACTCCCAGAGGGAATAGAAATAATTGTTCTCGATGCTACAAAGGGCGAGACCGATTACATCGTTTATGAGGAACTCTTGGAGCATGGTGAGGCTCTTGTTGAAGCAAATGCACCTTGCGTTGCTGAATATAAAAATTCAGAGATTGACCCAGATGCTATGAGCGTACTTAGTTTCACATCTGGTACATCTGGACTTACAAAGGGTGTTATGCTTTCCCAGGCAAACATCTGCTTTGTTGTTGTATCAAACTGCTCAGTTGCAAAGTGTGGACCTGGAGACCAGTATCTCTCAGTTTGTCCAATTCACCACACAATGGAATGTACAGAGGGTATTTTGATTCCTCTTTACTGTGGTTGTTGTATCGCATTTAACAGTGGACTTTTACACCTTATGAAGGAACTTCAGGAGGTTAAACCTACTATCTTTGTTACTGTTCCACTTATGCTTGAAAAGTTCCATGGTAAAATCATGCAGGCTGTATCCGAGAAAAAGGGCGGCCGTTTGAAACTTACATTTGGTAAGCTTGTTGCTGAGGCAACAAATGCTGTCGGCGTTGATATTAATGATAGGATTTTCGAAGAGATTACCAAGAACTTTGGTGGTCGTCTTCGCCTTATTATCATCGGTGCTGCTGCAGTTCGACCAGAGGTTATCAAGGACTTTAAGACATTTGGTATCACATCATACATCGGCTATGGTATGACTGAATGTGCTCCACTTATCGCTTGTAACCATGACCAGCTCTTTACAATTGATTCCGTTGGTATGCCAATCCCTGGTCTTGATGTAAAAATCATCAATGAGGACTCACAGGGTATCGGTGAAATCTGCGTTAAGGGACCAAATGTAATGCTTGGATATTACAAGGACGAGGCTCTTACACGTGAGACAATAGACGAATTTGGTTATCTCCATACAGGTGACCTCGGTTCAATGGGCGAGGATGGCATCTTGCGCATCCATGGTCGTATCAAGAACGTAATCGTTACCAAGAATGGTAAGAATATCTATCCAGAGGAGATTGAATATCACCTCAATAACAACCCACTCATTGCAGAGTCAATGGTAGTAGGATTTGATGATGCTGAAAACGATGAGACTTTGGTTGAGGCCAAGATTTTCCCTGACTTTGAGGCAATTAAAAAGAGATATACAGACAAGGGCAAGGACGTTCCAACAGGTGAGGAACTTTCAAAACTCTTTGAAGATATCATCAAGGATATAAACAAGAAACTTCCAAATTACAAGAACGTTAAGAAGGTAACACTTCGTGAAAAGGACTTCATTAAGACAACTACAATGAAGATCAAGCGTTATGCAAATATGGATGATGATTCTGATAAGGACAATGTATGACAAAAATTAGTGTAAGAAAGTTAACCAGTCTTATTCTTGCAATAGCTCTTGTTTTGAGCTTCGCAGGATGTAGCGCGCACTTTACTGAAGAGGGACTCAAGACAGTTACTGCAACAGTGATGGGTGAGGAATATCACACATCTGTTGCAGAGAGCTATAAGTCTGTAATGAAGTCTGGACTTTATGAACTCCTTCTTGATGAAAAGAATTGTGCAATAGCACTCAAAGATACAACCGGTTCAATCTGGTATTCTATGCCAACTGTGTCAAACTCAGTTGGCTCAGTGCTTTCTGTCCAGGTGACTGATGGCAGCAAGAGGTTTTACCTCAATTCTCAGGACAATGCTGTTGCACTTGGTACTGCTTCATGCGCAACAAGCGAGGATGGACTCAAGATTACTTATAATCTTCAAGACAAGGCAGGCAACCCAGCCGTTAAATTTCCTGTAACGTTAAATGTTACGCTCCAGGATGGTGTTTTGATTGCGTCTGTTGATACTTCCAAGATTGATACCTCTTACACAATTATTAGTGTTGATATATTGCCAACATTTGGTGCTGTTGCAACACCTCAAGCTGGTGACTTTATTCTCGTTCCAGATGGACCTGGTGCCATGATTGATTTGGCAACAGCAGGCAATGCTGAATACACATTGGATACCTATGGTACAGACCCACGAAAGACTGATGACAATCCGCATCCAGCGATCTTTGGAGCTTTTGGACTTAAGTGTGGTTCTAGTGCTTTCGCAGGCATAGTTACCGATGGCGATGCCATCAGTAAAATAAATGCAAAGACAGATGCTGTGGATACTGTATATGCATCTTTCTCTTATCCAACAACTGAGAAACTTGAGGTATCATACAAGTTTATCTCTGGTTCTGCAGCAACTTATGCCAGCCTTGCATCTATGTGTCGTGAGCAGTTTATCCGCGATGGTATGTTCTCAACAAGAGTCATATCAGTTGATAAATCTGTTCCTTTAAGCATTACGGTTGCGGCCGATGGCAGCAACAAGTTTGAGAACATAGAAGACATGATGTCAATTCTCAAGGCAAAGGGTATCAACGGCATTAACCTTCGCTATGATAATGTCATCAAAAACTTTAAAGTAACTGGCAAGTATGGCAATAAAAAGGAACTTGATTCTCTCCGTGATTATTTGTCTTCACAGGGATTTGGTTTCTTTGTTACTGTTAATTTCTTTGACTCAAGCATTGCCAATCCAGAAAAACTTTCGGACAAGATAGTATCTTTCTCAAAGAGGGTAAGTTCATTCGGCTTTGAGGGATATGCTATTGGTGATGCTGGAACAACGCTTTCTTCTAGTAACAACTATTCTAGACAGGATTTTGCGAAGAATATATTCTCTCAGTCAATATCGCTTTCAACCAACAAGAATTTGATGGTTGATCACGGTAATTTGTATGCTATTAAAAATGCAAGTATTGTGTCTTGTGTTCCAATTACAACCTCATATGAGGAGAGCGAGTCATATGTGGCAATTCCATTTGCACAGATGATTTTGCGTGGTGCCGCTGAGTATACAAGCCCATACCTCAACAGCTTTGATGAGGATAGTTATCAAAAGATGTTGCTTCGTAGTTTGGAGTTTGGAGCTATGCCAGCATTTAATCTCTCATTTGATGATGAGGACGCAACTTACTATGAAAATTGGAGTGCTAAGGCACTTGAGGCATATGAACTTTTTGAATCCGCTATGAAGGATATTCGTGGTGCTAAAATGACTGACCACAAAAAGGTCGCAAATGGTTTGTATCTCAGTGAATACAATAGCGGAACATACATCTATGTAAACTACACCGGTGAAACAGCTTTCTACAATGGACTCACAATCAATCCATATAGCTATCTCCGTGTAAACTAAGGAGTTTCTAATGAACGATAAGATAACTTTGCCACGCTTTGACTATATGTCTCAAAAGAATACATATTCTGGTAGCGTAGGGAATTTTAGATATAAATTCTTCCCAGTGAAGAAAGATGATATTGAAACAGTATTTGTCGCTGCTGCATATCGTGACAATTGTTTTGAGGTAGAGGATGCAGCAGGACGAACAGTAAAACAGGAATTTGAGTACAGCTCAAAGGGCATTGATGATGCAACATCATGGCTCCTTTCGCAGTTAGGTGATTGATTTGTCAGACTATAAAGAAAACATAAGGAACTTTTCCATCATAGCTCATATAGATCACGGCAAGTCGACACTTGCCGATCGTCTCTTGGAACTGACAGGGTCAGTTGCAAAGCGCGATATGACGGAACAGCTCCTTGATAACATGGACCTAGAGCGTGAGCGTGGTATTACAATTAAGGCTCACGCAGTTAAGCTTGACTACAAGGCCAATGATGGCAAGGTGTACGAGCTTAATTTGATTGACACTCCGGGCCATGTTGACTTTAACTATGAAGTATCGCGCTCACTCGCAGCTTGTGAAGGTGCGATACTTATTGTTGACTCAACTCAGGGAATTGAGGCACAGACACTTGCAAATACATACTTGGCGCTTGACCATGATTTGGAAATCTGCCCAGTAATCAATAAAATTGACCTCCCAGCAGCTCATCCAGAGGAAGTCTGCAAAGAGGTCGAAGATGTAATTGGACTTGATTGTAGTGAGGCACCACGTGTTTCTGCCAAGACTGGTGAAAATGTTGAGCAGGTGCTTGAACAGATAGTCAAGATTGTTCCACCACCACAGGGTGACAATACTGCACCGCTTAAGGCGCTTATATTTGACTCAATCTATGACAGTTACAAAGGCGTTATCGTTTACGTCCGCATAGTGGACGGTCAGATAAAAGCTGGAGATACTATGCGCCTTATGTCAACAGGCGCAGAGTTTACTGTAGTAGAAGTAGGATACATGCGTGCCCAGTCAATGGAGCCAGTCGCAGCACTTAAGGCGGGTGAGGTAGGTTACATCACCGCTTCAATCAAGACGGTATCCGAGGCACGCGTAGGTGATACAGTAACGCTTGCAACAAATCCAGCAGCAGAACCACTTCCTGGTTATCGCAAGGTAAATCCAATGGTATTCTGTGGTATTTATCCTGCTGATGGTGCCGACTATGAGGCGCTCAAGGAAGCGCTTGCAAAACTCCAACTTAATGATGCGGCACTCTCATTTGAGCCAGAGACATCTGGTGCATTGGGCTTTGGATTCCGTTGCGGTTTCTTGGGACTTTTGCATCTTGAAATTATTCAAGAACGCTTAGAGCGTGAATATGATTTGGACCTCGTAACAACTATTCCAAGCGTTATTTACAAGATTCACTTAACAAACGGAGAGGTTGTCGAGATTGATAACCCATCAAACTATCCAGATCCAGCAGTAATTCAGTTCTGTGAAGAACCAATAGCAAATGGACATATCTTCTCGCCACCTGAATATGTTGGGCAGATTATGGACCTCTGCCAGGAGCGTCGCGGTGTGTTCCGTGATATGCAGTACATCACACCGGACAGAGTGGATATTCACTATGAGTTGCCACTCAATGAAATTATCTATGACTTCTTTGATGTTTTAAAGTCTAGGACACGCGGATATGCGTCCCTTGACTATGAAATAATGGGATACCAGCAGTCAGACCTTGTTAAACTTGATGTACTGCTCAACGGTGATCAGATTGATGCATTGTCATTTATCATTCACTCAGAGAAGGCATATAACAAGGCTCGCAAGATTGCAGAGAAACTCAAGGATAATATCCCACGCCAGCTCTTTGAAATACCTATTCAAATGGCAATAGGTGGCAAGGTAATTGCGCGCGAGACTGTTAAGGCTATGCGCAAGGATGTACTTGCCAAGTGCTACGGCGGTGATATCACACGTAAGAAAAAGCTTCTTGAAAAGCAAAAAGAAGGAAAGAAGCGTATGCGCCAGTTTGGTACTGTTGAAGTACCACAGGAGGCATTTATGGCCGTGCTTAAACTCGACGAGTAGAGGTGTGTATATGAAGCCACTTGGGCTCTACATTCATATACCATTTTGCAATTCATTTTGTCCGTATTGCGATTTCTATAAAGTAAAAGCAGACAGCGACTTGATGCAAAAATATTTAGAGGCAGTAGTGAAAACAACTGCCTCTTTTTCTCATTACGGTCGTGACCGTGTAGTGGATACTATTTACTTTGGAGGGGGCACGCCGTCAGCAATGGACGGCGACCAAATTGCCGCAATGCTTGCGGCAGTTCGCGACGCATTCCTAGTGCGTGAAGACGCCGAAATTACAGTTGAGTGTAACCCATCATCCGACCTTGAAGATTTTTTGCCAAAAATCAAGAGGGCGGGGGTTAACAGACTGTCATTTGGAATGCAGTCCTCTGTAACTGATGAGCGTCGCTCACTTGGTCGTGCAGCTGACGCTGCACGTGTACGCGACTGTGTAGAACTTGCCAAGGCACAAGGCATCGACAATATCTCTGTCGATTTGATGCTTGGCGTTCCTTCTCAGTCGCTCTCATCACTGTCAGAGTCGCTTGACTTTATCAGTAGCCTAGATGTCAAACACGTAAGTGCCTATATGCTCAAAATAGAGGAGGGTACAGTGTTTGATAAACGCCTCTTGAGTGGGAAATTGATTTTGCCAAATGAGGATGATGTAGTGGCCTTTTATAACCTCACAATAGCATCTCTTGAGGGGTATGGGTTCTCACAATATGAGATTTCAAATTTTGCAAAGGAAGGTTACAAGAGTCGCCATAACTTAAAATATTGGAATGATGAAGAGTACCTTGGTATAGGTCCTGCGGCGCATTCCTTTGTTAATGGAAAAAGGTTTTTCTTTGAATCAGATATAGAAAGATTTATCAGTGGAGTGTCCACCTTGGTTCCCGATGGAGAAGGCGGTTCACTTGAGGAACGTCTCATGCTTGCTCTGCGCCTTAATAATGGCTTTTGTGGCGAGATACCAGATGAATTATTTAATAGCGTATTAAATGAGTCACAGGCCTCTTTGAAAGGCTTTGTTGAAGTAGGAGAAGATGAATCCTCGCGATATATCCGTTTGACCAAAGAAGGATTCTTGGTATCAAATACAGTGATTTCAAAAATATTAGAAATGATATAAAAAAGCAACCTAAGGCCGGGGCCTTAGGTTGCTTGCTTTTTAATAACTGAAAAGTTTGTCCTTGTCATCAGAATCTTCATCAGCAGTAATCTTGTCGCCAAGGTTTGGAATTGCCATTTCTGCGGCATCTGCAATTACTTGATTGTGTTGCTGTATGGATTCCTCCTGAGAGATGATTACAAGGTCATCGTTTGGATTCTCAGCAGCCTTGAGTGCGCCGCGGTTTTGAATCCTTGCTTGCTGCTGCTGGAATTTACGCTGTGCTGAAGCAGTAGCTTTTGAAACGTGAATCTTGAACTTGCCATTTACCAAATCGACTGTGTCATCAATGAGGAATACGCAAGAGAGGAAGATAAGTACTATTGGGATTGCAAAGGTTATCTGAATTGTGTAAAAAAGGTTTCTAAGGTCGATAATATAAAGACCAGAAGATGCCGCAAGACAGATAATAATGTTTGCAATGATTGTTATGAAAGTAATCAGTGCAGGCCAACCATTGTTGGTGAAGAAACGCGCAAGTAACAACGCTTGAATAATTTGAATAACACCTGCAGCGATGTCGAAGTAGATGTAGTAATTGTTAAATGAAGTAGCAAGCCAACGATAATTTGTGAAGTCAATTGTATCAACAATCAAAGGCATATTACCAAGCACGGTTATAAGGAAAATCAACTGTGTGATAAGGTAGATAACCGTAAATGAAATAGCCACTCCTTTGCTTGGGAGCTTACGCTCTTTTGTTGCCATACATCTTCTCCTTCCTACACGAAATAATACTAAGTTTATATTACCAAAACTAGCATTAAATGTAAATATAATTAATTACGCAAGAGGGTTTATATCATTATAGATATAGTTATAAAGTGTTTCTGCAGTATCGTCAATGTCGAAAACAAGGCATGAACCTGCAGGCTTGTTTTCACTGTGCCATGTACCATCGATTGGAACACCGAGGGACTCAATGTCGTAGTGAAGATACTTAAAGATTGCACCAACACCAAGGCTTATCATTTTACTACTTGTAATGTCAGTTTCAATATGTGGTAAAACGCTATTTGAAAGTCTAAGGAGCTCGATTGGATTGGTGTGCATCATCTCTTGCTTGATGCCAGAAATTGTCTCACGTTGGCGACGCGTACGTTCAAAGTCAGAGTCTAGTTTTCTGATACGGCAGAACATTAACGCCTCCTCACCATTTAGGTGAACGCTGTCGCCAGAGTCATAGGTGAGTTGATTTCCTGTGAGTGTCCATTCATACCAAGTCTCATTGAGGTATTTTGCCTCTTTTTCTGTTATTGGAACATTGACACCACCAAGGGAATCAATTAATTTTTCGAATGCGATAAAGTCAACTTTCATGTAGTTGTCAATTTTAATCTTGAAATTGTACTCAAGTGTGTCCCAAACGAGGTCCACTCCGCCCCGTGAGCATGCGGCGTTGAGCTTGGTCCAACCGTAGCCTGGAATTTCAACATAGCTGTCGCGAAGGAATGAAGTGATTTTCATCTTGCCACTGTTTTTGTCGATAGACACAATCATCATTGTGTCGGAGCGAGAAACGGTTTCACCTTCGCGAGCGTCAACTCCAAGAAGGAGAATGTTGATAACATTCTTGTCCGTGTGGAGTTGATCCTCACTGATGTGTTGATTCACATGATGAGAGTCCTCAGCATGTGAGAGTTTGCTGTAAATTGAGAGTACAACAAGACCGAGAAGTAAAATGATAACAAGGAAGCAAATGCCAAAAGCACGTAGAATCTTTTTCCTAAGGCTCAAGTGCTTTTTCTTTTTAGGAGTGCTGCTTGAAATATCATCAAATTCGCTATTGTCATCAGGTTTTAAGACTGAAACTCTTCTGTTCTCAGCCTTTTGCTGTATGTTGCTGTCGATAGCCATCTTGGCTTGCTTTGACATAGGGATGCCTTCGTTATCGTCAATATATTCAAAGTCATCATCGTAGTTGTAGCGACCTGTATCGATGTCTTCGTATTCATCATCGATATAATCATCGCTGCGACTACTTATATCCTCAAACTCATCAAAATCGCCCAGATATTCATCGTATTTTGCCATTTTTTGTACCTCCAAAAAGGATGTATCTATTTTATAACAAGTGACCCTTATTTACAAGTTTTAGGGTTGAATGTAATAAATTTATAATATATAATAGTCGCGTGATTGGATTGGGCAGTCGCTGGCGCGAAAGCGCGAGAGGAAAGTCCGAGCCCCATAGAGCAGGATGACGGCTAACGGCCGCCGAGGGTGACCTTAGGGAAAGTGCAACAGAGATATACCGCCGTGTCAGCTATCGCTGCCACCGTAAGGATGGAAAGGCGAGGTAAGGGCTCACCAGCGTGGTGGAGACATCACGGCTATGTAAACCCCATCTGGAGCAACACCGACTTGCATAGGCTTGCTCGGCCGATTTAAAGCAGAAGGGTGGCTTGAACCACTCAGCAATGGGTGGTCTAGATAGATGATTGCCTTTAAAGACAGAACTCGGCTTACAGATCCTATCACGCTATATGAAAAAGGGGTGCGCGTGATGCACCCTTTTTTGCTATGAAAAGAGGTGAACTAAATTGCAAGCAGAGGACATGGAAAACCTCTATGGTATGGTTGAGGAAATTATTTACCGCAAAGAGGAGACAGGCTACACAATTATTGATGTGGCTAGTGAAGATGGTGAACTCATCACAGTTGTTGGAGTACTTCCAGATATTTCTGCTGGCGAGGAGGTTCACTTTGTTGGTACATGGGAACAGCACCCGACCTTTGGTCGTCAGTTTAAGGCAGAGGTAGTAGAACGCACGATGCCAAGCACAGCGGCATCTATGCTTAAGTATTTGTCATCAGGCGCTGTAAAAGGTATTGGCCCATCTACTGCTACCAAGATAGTTGAGGCCTTTGGCGAGGATACTTTTGATGTGATTGAGAATCATCCAGATAAACTTGCAACTATCAAGGGTATCACAAGGGACAAGGCTGATAAAATCAGTGAGGACTTTAGACGCACTACAGCCGTACGCGAAATAATGGTTCGACTTGAGTCGCTTGGTCTTACTGCCAACGAGAGCATCAATGTCTATCGAGTATTTGGACCTTATTCTGTTTCTCGTGTCACTGAAAACCCATATTTATTGTGCATACCAGAGATAGGAATTTCATTTGATAGAGCAGATAGTCTCTGCCAATCATTTGAGGTGAGTCCTAATCCAGTATATAGGGTAAGAGCGGGAATCCTTCACGTGGTGACGTATAACCTCTTTAGTAATGGCCATACGTGCCTCCCACGTGAAAAACTCCTTACTCCTTGTGCCGAACTCCTTGATATAGACAAAGACACAGTTGACATTACTATGGATGAACTAGTGTCTGATAGGGAACTTACGATGTTCACTATGAATGGCAAGGAGTTCTTGTCACTCCCATATATTTACGAGGCTGAGTATAAGGCAGCCGAGCGCATTAAAATGATGTGTAAGTTCCCGCCAGCTGGACGTCAGACACTTGTAAAAGAGATTGATAATCTTGAAAAATCTACTGGTATCAAATATGAGTCCCTCCAACGAGAAGCAATAGTGACTGCTGTTGAAAAGGGCATATTGATACTAACTGGTGGTCCCGGTACAGGTAAGACGACTACCCTAAATGGTATACTTGAACTCTTTGAAAGAGACGGATTAAATGTAGTCCTTTGCGCACCAACAGGACGTGCTGCACAACGTATGTCAGAGATTACTGGCAAGGAAGCAAGCACGATACACCGTCTTTTAGAGGCAGAACGTGGCAGCGATGACCGCATGACATTCGCCAAAAATGTGCATGATCCAATTGATGCTGATGTCTTGATAGTAGATGAGCTTTCAATGGTCGATGTAATTTTATTCTCAGCACTGCTTGATGCGCTACCACTTGGTTGTAGGCTCATAATGGTTGGAGATAATGATCAGTTGCCTGCTGTTGGAGCGGGTAGCGTGCTTCATGATTTGCTTGAGTCAGAGCTCTTGCCAGTTGTCAAATTGACAGAGGTATTTCGTCAAGCAATGCAGAGCCTTATCGTTACTAATGCCCATATGATAGTTCACGGAGAGGAACCAGAGCTCTCTCGCGTTGATAATGATTTCTTCCATATGGAGAGAAGCAATGGTATGCAGACGGCTGCAGATATAATTAAACTCTATTGCGAGCGCCTTCCAAAGGCGTATGGATATGATGCCTCACGTGATATCCAAGTGCTTTGTCCTTCAAAGAAAGGGGATTGTGGTACCGCTAACCTCAATCATCTTTTACAGGAGGCTGTAAACCCACCGGCAAAGGGAAAAAATGAGTTTAGGAGCATGATGAGAACCTTCCGCGAAGGTGACAAAGTCATGCAGATTAAGAACAATTACAACATACAGTGGGTTAAGAAAAACAGTCGTGGCAAGGACGAAAAAGGCGAGGGAATTTTCAACGGTGATTCGGGCACGCTCTTATCAATAGATAGGCGTGCAGGCACGATGACGATTGACTTTGATGGACGTCTTGCAACTTACCCACTTGATAATGTAAAAGAACTCGAACACGCTTTTGCGATGACAGTGCACAAGAGTCAAGGAAGCGAGTTTGAAGCGGTAATTATGCCGGTAATTGATGTTCCTCCAAATCTTTGTTATCGAAATCTTTTCTATACAGCTGTTACAAGAGCCAAGTCAAAAATGATTACAATTGGTTCGCGTGACACGATACTTAGAATGGTAGAAAACGATAGAAAGATTAAAAGATATTCCGCCCTAAAAGATCTTTTAAAGGTGGAATAATTATGTCAAAAAATAAGAGCGAAGCAGAGAGAATGCTTTCAATTCTCTTCCCTCAAAAATGTGCATCTTGCGGATGCTATTTGAGGGAAGACAATGAAAGTGATGACATTCTGCTCGCTCATTTTTTATGTAAAAATTGCGCTCCACAACTAATTAGGGCAGGGGACAAAAATTACGATTTGCCACATCATGGATATGAAGATGTGGTAATTCCGCTATGCTATGATGGCGCAGGTAAGGAAGCGATGCTAAGGCTCAAATTTGCCCTAGATATAGGCCCTGCGCCGTTTTTTGCCAACGAGATTGAGCGTGAAATACGGACGAAGTTCTATGGTGTAAAGTTTGACACCTTTACATGTGTTCCGGCGACCAAGTCAAGCCTTTCAAAACGTGGATTTAACCAGAGTCAGCTTATAGCCGAAAGAGTAGGCATTGATGTGCCTCGTGACTATTCACTTCTTATCAAGGATGAGTCTACTGGGGTACAGCACAAGCTTGGCGCGGCGGCAAGACGGATCAATATTGAGAATGCCTATTCGCTAAATTCGGGTCGCAATGTTGCCGGCAAAACGATACTTATCGTTGATGATATTTTGACGACAGGGGCGACCCTTGATGCGTGTTCGCGTGTGCTCCGTCTTGCTGGTGCTCGCGCCGTATATGCAGCGTGCGCAATGACAGGAATACAATAAAGGTAAAATTAACTGTTTAAATATTATATTGTTTGTAGTATAATATTTGTCACGCGCACGCGTAGACTAATGATACCAAGAGGTGTTTATGCTAGGAATCAATATTGGAATTGATCTCGGCACTACATCTGTAATGGCTTGTGTAGAGGGCAAAGGAATAGTGCTCTCAGAACCAGCCGTTGTTGCTTACCGTAAGACAACAGGTAAGGTAATGGCTATCGGTCGAGCTGCTCTTAGAATGCTAGGAAGGGAGCCTGACTCGGTCGAAGTCGTTCGTCCTATGAAGGACGGTGTAGTATCCGACTTTACTGTAACTGAGCACATGCTCCGTTACCATATAATGCAGATTTGTGGAAACAATATTTTCAAGCCAAATATTATCGTTAGCATGCCAGGCACGGTGACAAACCTTGAAAAGCGTACAGTGCTGGATGTTATTACAGCCTCAGGCGCAGGCAGGGCTTGTCTTATTGAGGAACCTCTTGCTGCTGCAATAGGCGCTGGAATTGATATCACTCATCCAAGTGGTGTTATGGTAGTAGACCTTGGTGGCGGTACAACAGACATCGCTGTAATTACAATGGGTGCTATGGCTGTTGCCTCTAGCATCAAAATTGCTGGCAATGTGTTGACTGATGATATTATTCGCTACTGCCGTCGCGAAAGAGACATCATAGTCGGCGAACTTACAGCGGAGGAGATTAAAAAGCGCGTTGGTTGCGCTTACCTTCGCCGAGAAGAGACGGCGGTATTTGCCAAAGGCAAGGATTACTTTACGGGGATGCCGATTGATTTCGAGATAACTTCAAATGAAGTTTATCTTGCAATGAGAGAGCATATCAATATGATATTCGAGGAGATTAGAAACGTCTTTGAACAGACTCCACCTGAACTTGTATCTGACATAGTGGAGGAAGGCATAGTCCTAACGGGCGGTTCTGCACAGCTTTTCGGTATCGATAAAATGATAGAAAAACTAACCAAGATTAACACAAGGGTTGCAGAAGACCCAGTAAATTGTGTAATAAATGGAATAGGCAGAGTACTTGGGGATACTTATTTCTTAGAAGAAAACGGATATCTTTTCAAGTCACGACAGGATATAACAGGCAGCATAGCCGAAGAAAAGGAGGTCTTCTAGGATGGAAGTTTACGAGGAATTTAATGCACTCGATGAAGGCATTGAGCCGGGCGGACTTCGTAACAAGGATGATATCAAAATCCTAATTTGTTATTTGCTTCGCACGGTGGATACAACTATCACTAGAGAACAGATAGGAAATATCATGCAGGACCAGGGACTTGCAAATTATTTTGAGGCTATGGATGCAATATCTGATCTCCTTTCAAATGGAAGCATAGTTAGTAATTTCGTTGATGAAAAGGAATGCCTTGAGGTCACAAGTATCGGCAAAGAAGCAGTTGCTGAGGTTGAGCGTGACCTGCCAAGGTCTATCAGAGAAAAGGCTGTTAAATCAGCGTTAAGATTCATCACTCTTGAGAAAAACGAAAGAGAAAACGAAGTCAAAATAGAGCCAATTGATGGCGGATATGAAATTTCTTTTGCACTCAAGGATAAGGACACAGTTTTGATGAAGCTTGCAATGTTTGTAGGCGATAGAGAACAAGCTGAAAAGTTAAAAAGTAATTTTCTTGAAGACCCAGCAAGAGTATATGGAAGTATTCTTGCAAGTCTGATGATTGACTAGGAGGACAAAATAATGAGTTTTATTGAATTTGATTCAGTTTACAAGCGCTACAAGATGGGCGAAGTTGTAATCAACGCTGCTGACGGTGTTACATTTAACGTTGAGCAAGGTGAGTTTGCAGTTATCGTTGGTGCATCTGGTGCTGGTAAAACAACTGTACTTAATATCCTTGGAGGAATGGATTCATCAGACGATGGTAAGGTACGTGTAGCGGGCGACCTTGTTAACGAATACAACAACAAGAGACTTATTGAATACAGACGTTATGATGTAGGATTTGTATTCCAGTTTTATAACTTGGTTCCAAACCTCACAGCACTTGAAAACGTTGAGCTTGCAACTCAGATAGGTAAGGCAAGCTTAAGCCCTGAGAAGGTGCTTGAGCGTGTTGGTCTTCAGGAGCGTATGGGTAACTTCCCAGCACAGCTCTCAGGTGGTGAGCAGCAGCGTGTATCAATCGCACGTGCTCTTGCCAAGAACCCAAAGCTTCTCCTTTGCGATGAGCCTACAGGTGCTCTTGACTACAACACAGGTAAACAGATTTTGAAGTTACTTCAGGATACTTGCCGTGAGACTGGTATGACAGTTATCGTAATCACACATAACTCAGCAATCACACCAATGGCTGACCGTGTTATCCAGATGCGTTCTGGTCGTGTAGTATCAATGACAGTAAACGAGAATCCAGTTCCAATAGAAAGGATTGAATGGTAAGAGTATGAACTTAAATATGAGCAAGGCGTATAAAACCGACACGCTGCGTTCTATCAAAAATACTCTGAGCCGTTTTATTTCAATCATTGCAATTGTTGCTCTTGGTACATCGTTCTTCGTAGGCTTTAATGCGGTCTACCCAGACATGATAGATACAGCGGATGAATACTTTGAGGACTATAACTTGATGGATATCAGAGTTCAGTCCAACATTGGTATTTATGAGGATGAGCTCCAAAAGCTCTCCCAAATAGAGGGTGTCACAGCAGTCACAGGACAGAAATTTGTCGATGGACTTGTTGAGATGCTCAACGATGAAGATGACCCACAGTTTGAGGGTCTCGTTGACATCGATGGTTCGCAGCTTACAATTCGTGCGTTTGCCCTTGATGTAGACAAGGCAGTAGCACATTCTGCGGACAAAGAGGACGACCCAACTTATATAAACAGACTTCGCCTTATCAAAGGTGAGTGGCCTGATGAAGTTGGAGAGTGCCTTATCACAGACTCCGGTCTTACAACACCTGATGAATTCCAAATCGGCGAAATCATCAGAATTGTAGGTGATGGAGAGGGACTTGATACCTACCTTCACGCAACAGAATTTACAGTAGTTGGTATCGTAGAGTCACCATATTGGATTTCATTCGAACGTGGCGCCACAACTGCTGGCTCTGGTAAACTTGGTGACTATATCTATATTCCAAAAGAGTCATTTACTGATGAACTTAACTATTACAGTGAGGCATACATCACAGTTGATGGTGCTGATAAGTATGATCCATATTCCAAGAAATATGACAAAGTAGTGGCTCCAGTAATTGATAGAATCCGTGCAGCATCTGAGGACCTTATGGCAAATACGATAGCTGACTTGTCAATTACATTGCCACAGCGTATTGCCGATGGTGAAGCAACTTATGCAAAGGCAGAGGCAATTGCGAACCAAAAGCTTGGTGAGGCATTTGAGGAACTCGAGACACTTCGTGCTTACTCAAAGGAAGGCGAGAATGCTCTTTCAAGTTATCAAGCACAGATTGATTCGCAGTATTCAGCAGCTCTTTCAAAAATTGCTTCTGGTAGTTCACAGTACTCATCACAACTCAAGCAGTACAACAACTACTATCAACAGGTAGTAGCGAACGAAAACCTTCTTAACACTAAGAAGGCTGAATACGATCGCAAGATGAACGAGTACAATACAGCAAAGGACAAACTCGTTGATGCAAATATCGAGATTAAATCTGCTGAAAACCAGATTAGTGCAACAGAGAATTTAATTAAGACAACCAATATGGTTTCATCTCAGGTCCTTTCAAATTACAGTGCTAATATGGAGGCACTTGACCTTGAAACACTAGCAAATACAATTCGTGAATATAACCCAGACCTTGCTGATCGTTTGGTTGCAGCAGCTGGTATTACAGGTCAAGGAATTGCAGCTGATGCAACATCTGTAATCAGTGATGCACTCGTTGACTACAATATTCAACTTAACGCTGCCAAGTCACAACTTGAGGCCGGTAAACGCGAGTATAGCGCGAACAAGGCTAAGCTTGATGCGGCTAATGCAGAGCTTACAAAAGCAAAGCAGGACCTCAATTCTGCAGAGGCAAAACTCACATCTGCAAAGCAAACACTTGATTCATACAAGCGCAAGCTTGATGATGCAAATATCCAAATTAAAATGGGCGAACTTGAGTCTGACTCAAAATATCAGTCAGCTCTCTCTCAACTTGAGATTAAAAAGGCACAGGCTGAGGCCGCTGCCAAGAACCTCGAGGAGTATGAGGCTGAGTATGCTGCTACTGAGAAATCAATAAACGACCAGCTTATGGCTGCCCGTGGTCAGCTCGATAAAGCACGCAACACTTATGATCTTATCCAAAACGGCGATGCAGTACTCAATGTTTATTCAAGAGATGACTCTCCTGGATACACAGGTTACGGTTCTGCCGCATACAATATGAAAGCACTAGCTAAAGTGTTCCCAACATTCTTCTTTATTGTTTCAACACTTATCTGTCTTGTAACAATGACCCGTATGGTAGAGGAGGAGAGAACACAACTTGGTACTTTGAAAGCCCTTGGTTATGACAACAGTACCATTGTTTCTAAGTACTTAATCTATGCGCTTTCAGCATCCCTAATTGGTTCAGTATTTGGTACATCAATAGGCTTTATCGTATTCCCAAAGGCTATCTTTGCCGCATGGGGAATCATGTATGATTTGCCTTCTTGTAACCTTCATTACTACATCGGTTATGCACTTCTTGCAACAGTAATTGCTGTTGTGTCAACATGTGGTGCATCTCTCTTTGCTTGTAGGAATGAGCTTGCATCTGTACCAGCTGTACTTATGCGACCAAAGCCACCAAAGGAAGGCAAACGTGTTCTCCTTGAAAATGTGGATGCTATTTGGTCAAGACTTAACTTTACATCAAAGATTACTGTACGTAACCTCTTTAGAAACCCAAAGAGATTTATTATGACTCTCGTTGGTATCGGTGGCTGTACTGCACTCCTTCTTGCAGGCTTTGGTCTTTCAGACTCAGTTAGTGCTTGTATTGATAAGCAGTATGGAAATGACGGTGTCGCACAGTATGATCTTCAGGTAGTATTAAAGAACGGTGCTACAAGCGACTCTGATATCGTTCGCGAGATTGACAATATGACAACTGTTGACGATATGATGCTTGCAAAACTTCAAGTTTGTAAGGGCTTCTCAGACAGAACTGACAACGAACTCGAAGTAGACGTCCTTGTACCAGAAAACCCAGAGATGCTTTCAAGTCTTGTAAACCTCAAAACCAAGAGGGGCAAGAAGGTAGGTCTTGATGATTCTGGCGCAATTATTACTCAAAAGTTTGCGAACAAGACTAATACAAGTGTAGGTGACACCGTAACCCTTCGTTGGACAGAGGGTGCAAAAGAAGTCACTTATGATGTAGTCGTTTCTGCAATCGTTCAAAACTATACATTCCACTATGTATATATGACTCCTGCATATTATGAGCAGGTAACAGGTAGTGCACCTTCATACACTTATATCTATACAAGCCTTAAGGACGATATTACCAAGGCTGAAAAGATCCAACTTGAAAATGATATCAATACATATTCAGAGGTAAACGGTTCTGTTTATACCTCGGTTGTTCAAAACAGCTTTGAGAATATCATCAGTGCTTTGAACCTCGTAATTATTGTTCTTATCATTGCGGCTGGTGCACTTGCATTCGTAGTACTTTACAACCTTAACAACATCAACGTTAACGAGCGTATAAGGGAACTTGCAACGCTCAAGGTACTCGGTTTCTATGACGGCGAAGTATCTGCATATATCTATCGTGAGAACATTATTTTGACGTTGCTTGGTACTGCTATAGGACTCCTCCTTGGTATACCAATCCAGCGACTCATTGTTAACGTAATTGATATTGATACTGTTACATTTGGTACACAGCTTGACTTTACAAGCTTTATCTTTGCAGCAGCACTCACTATTATATTTGCTGTTTTAGTCAACCTTATCATGCACTTCAACTTGAAGCACATTAAGATGGTTGAATCACTAAAGTCAGTTGAATAATTGACTTTAGCACTTTACTGTGATAAAATGCTAAAGTATTTTTGTAGGAGGTAATTATATGACAGGTGAAATTATTGCTTTCGTGCTTTATTTCTGTATGATGATGGGAATAGGCATATTTTTCTTCATCAAGAGCAAGAACATGGCTGGTGAGAAGGACTACTTCCTTGGCGGCCGTGCTATGGGTCCTTGGGTAACAGCTCTTTCAGCTCAGGCATCTGATATGTCAGCTTGGCTCCTTATGGGCCTTCCAGGTTCTATTCTTGCTTTTGGTATGGGACAGGCTTGGATCGGTATCGGACTTTGCCTTGGCACAATTGCTAACTGGATTTTCTGTGCAAAGCGTCTTCGTAAGTTCTCAAAGGCTGCGAACGACTCTATAACTCTTCCACAGTACCTTACAAACAGATTCGTATCAAATAGCAAGGCACTCTCAGTTATCTGCGCAGTTATTTTCCTTATTGCATTTACAGTTTATGTTGCATCAGCTTTCTCAGCAGGTGCTACAGTATTCACAACACTTATTCCATCACTTTCAAATGGAACAGCAATGATAATCTTTGCTGCTATCATTTTGGCTTACACATTTCTTGGTGGATTTAAGGCAGTGTGCTGGACAGACTTCTTCCAAGGCCTTTTGATGCTTGTTGCACTTCTTGCAGTTCCAATTCTTGCAGCACTTCATATGAAGGGTCTTGATGATGCTACTATTGCTACAAACCTTGCAGCAATAGGTGAGTACCCAGCATTCACATCAAACGTATTTAACGCAACATGGCAGGAGATAGTAACAGGTCTCGGCTGGGGTCTTGGCTACTTTGGTATGCCTCATATCCTTGTTCGTTTCATGTCTATTGAAAAGCCATCTATGGTTAAGAAGTCAGCTATAGTTGCAATTGTTTGGGTTATTTTGTCACTCGCAGCAGCAATCGTTATTGCTTACTTTGGCCGTATGTATATCGCGTCAGAGCTTCTTGCTGACGGCCTTCAGAAGACAGTATTTATTGCTCTTGCAAGAAAATGGTTCCCACCATTTATTGCTGGTCTTCTTCTTGCTGCTATTATCGCAGCTTCAATGTCAACAGCTGATAGCCAGCTTCTCGTTGCTAGCTCATCATTCACAAGTGATATCTACAAGCCACTTATCAAGAAGGACGCATCTGATAAGGAAGTTCTCTGGATTGGTCGTGTAGTTGTTGTAATCGTTTCAGTTATTGCTTACTTTATCGCAAGCTCTGGCGGTGAGGGTGCACAGTTCATAATGAACATGGTTGAGAATGCATGGGGCCTCTTTGGCGCATCATTTGGACCAGTTGTATTACTCTCACTCTTCTGGAAGCGCTTCAACTACTCAGGCGCTATCGCTGGTATAGTTACAGGTGCAGTTGTTGATATTGCTTATCTTGTATGCTTTACAAGCACAGTTATCGCTGGTGGCCTTATCGCAGACACAGGTGTTTATGAAATCGTTCCAGGTTTCATCATCGGTGGCATAGTTGCAATTGTTGTAACACTCCTTACAAAGGCTCCATCAGCAGAGGTAGAGGCACTCTACGCTCGCGCAACAGACGAAAGTATAGACGATTAATATATACTTCCACAAAGGAAAGGACCACACCTCCGTCGGTGTGGTCCTTTTCGTTTTTATTGCTATTTGATTATTTCGTAAATTAGTTTCTCATCAGCTGGCTTGTCATCAGACATCTCTATAGTGCCAAGGATGAGCTTTTCGGCTTCCAAAATCTTGTCTTCAAGGTCCGTATAGAGGATGGCGATAGTGTCGCCGATATCTACATGTGAGCCAGTTTTCTTAAGGAGCGATATGCCAGCCTTGTAATCGATTGAGTCCTCTTTCTTTTCACGTCCAGCACCCAAAACAACTGAAGCAATACCTATTGTCTCAGCATTCATATGTGAGATATAACCAGCACGTTCTGCCTTGACCTCATATACATACTTACTGGATTCAAAGAGGGAAGGATCGTCGATGAAACTTATGTCACCGCCTTGGGCCCCTACCATTTCTTTGAGTTTTTGGAATGCAGCACCACTGTTTATTGCTTCTTCTACCTTCGGCATAGCGTCATCTGTGCTGACGCCAAAGCAGGAAGAGTACATAAGGCTTGCAATTGTTTTGCACACTGTAACGAGGTCATCTGGACCCTTGCCACGTAGTACGTCGATTGCTTCTTTTACTTCTAGGATGTTACCGATGTTGATACCAAGTGGGGTATCCATATTTGTTATAACAGCGGTCATTTTGCGGCCTGCCATATTTCCGATTTCAACCATTGCCTTGGCAAGCTCTCGCGCTGCCTCTGGCGTTTTCATAAATGCGCCGCTGCCGCAGGTGACATCGAGTACGATGTGCTGGCTGCCGGCGCTGAGCTTTTTCGAGATGATAGAGGAGGCGATGAGAGGGAGGCTCTCGACGGTTGCTGTAACATCTCGAAGCGCGTAGAGCTTTTTATCGGCAGGTGTCAGGTTGCCTGACTGGCCGATAACGGCAATGCCGGTTTGCTTTACTATTGAGAAGAACTCGTCTGATGGAATTTCAACTTTGAATCCAGGGATGGATTCAAGCTTGTCAACGGTACCACCTGTGTGACCGAGGCCTCGGCCACTCATTTTGGCGACTGTGCAGCCAAGTGTTGCGGCGATTGGGGCAACGATAAGGGTAACCTTATCGCCAACTCCGCCAGTTGAATGCTTGTCTACAGTCTTGTCGCCAAGCACTGATAAATCAAGCATATCGCCTGATTTTGCCATGGCAAGTGTGAGGTCGGTTGTCTCACGAGGGTTCATACCCTTATAAAAAATTGCCATGCAAAGGGCAGAGGCTTGGTAGTCTGGGATTTCACCCTTTGTATATCCGTCGACAAAGAAGTTGATTTCTTCAGTTGTGAGTTCCTCGCCATCCCTCTTTTTCTTGATTATGTCATACATGCGCATATGTTTTTACCTCGCGATTAAAATTCATCAAATGCATGTGGGAGAAGGTCGTCAAGACCCATTGAGATAATATCTCCCTTGTCATTTGTGAAGTAGAATTTAAAAGATATGTCAACAAATTCTGAAAGAGCTTGTCTACAGATGCCACAAGGGTAGCAAAAGTCCTCTATGACGCCGTTCCTGCCACCTACAATGGCTATGGCAACAAAATCCTTGTGTCCCTCGGAAACGGCTTTAAAGAGGGCTGTGCGCTCTGCACAGATACCTGCTCCAAAAGCTGCATTTTCAATATTGCATCCAGTATATACGCTGCCGTCCTTACAGAGGATTGCAGCACCAACAAAGAAGTTTGAGTAAGGGGCATAGGCGCCAGCCATTGCCTCTTTTGCTTTTAATAATAATTCTTCACCCGAGAGCATATTAATCCTCCTTATAGTATCGGTTTATGAAATCTTGCAAGTGGGTCCGGTGTGAATGTGACATCAGAGAGAAAACTTTCACCTGCAAGGTCTGTTGCAAAGCCAAAAAGGTCTTCGATTGTCTTGCCTATGTCGGCATAGGTCGTCCTTGTACCTAGGTTGTTTGCAGGACCACCGCGGGTGTACCAGATAAGTGGAATATATTCGCGCGTGTGGTCTGTGTGTTTGGCAAATGATGGGTCACAGCCGTGATCGGCAGTGATAATAAGCACATCATCGTCGCGGAGTTTGCCAATAAAGCCCTTGAGCCAGGCATCGAATTCTGCGATGCCTGCGGCATATCCATCGATGTCGCGACGGTGGCCGTAAAGCATATCAAAGTCAACAAGGTTGGCAAAGCAGAGACCGTCAAAGTCACGTGTGACAATCTCATCAAGTGTCTCCATGCCGTTTGTATTGCCGGTTGTTGGGTGACTTTCTGTTACTCCAGAGCCAGCGAAAATATCGCTGATTTTTCCTATAGATATAACATCTTTGCCATAATATTTTAAAACGTTGAGAAGTGTTCCTGGAGGTGTGAGTGAAAAGTCGTGACGTTTTGGCGTACGCGTGTAATTGCCCGATGTTCCGATAAATGGGCGTGCGATGACACGACCTACGGCATGCTCGCCTTGTAATATTTCACGTGCGATTTTGCAATACTCATAGAGCTCGTCTATTGGGACTACGTCCTCGTGAGCCGCAATTTGGAATACGCTGTCAGCAGATGTGTATACGATGAGCTTGCCAGTTTTTATATGCTCATCACCATACTCATTTATTACTTGCGTGCCCGAGTAAGGCTTATTTACAAGCCAGCCTCTGCCGGTACGCTTTGAAAATTCATCCATAACCTCAGCCGGGAACCCGTCTGGATACGTTGGCATCGCTTGCTCGCTGATACATCCACAGATTTCCCAGTGGCCAGTGGTTGTATCCTTGCCACGCGATGCCTCCTTGCATCGACCAAATGATGCGAGAGGGGATGAAAAGCTTGTATGCCAAGAAAGCCCGTCAATATTGAAAAGACCGAGCTTTTCGAGCGTGTCAGCACTAAATTTTTCAGATGTAGTACATGCCTTGATAGTGTTGGCGCCGACGTCGCCAAAATCGGCCGCATCAGGTAGCTCACCGATTCCAAAACTGTCAAGTACAATCATAAATACGCGTTTTGCCATAAAAACACCTCTTAAATATTATAAACGTTTGATTGAAATAATTAAAGTAAATGTTATAATTAGGGTAGTATGTTTAATAGGAGGAAATTATGAAAAGAATAATTTCACTATTATTAATTTTCGTAATGGTTTTTGCATTGACAGGTTGTAATAGCAAAATACTGCCTGATGAACCTCTTGATATGAGTGTTGCAATGGTAACTGACTCGGGCGATATTACAGACCAGTCATTTAACCAGACCACATACGAGGCTGCCAAGGCTTGGTGTGAGGAAAACAAGGCAGAGTTTAACTACTATCATCCAGATGGCGATGATGTTGACCACAGGGTTGCATCAGTTGATCAGGCTGTGAAAGATGGCTATAACATAATCCTTCTTCCGGGTAATGCTTTTGGCGCAACAATAGTACGTGTTGCTGAGAAGTATCCTGATGTTAAGTTTATTTTGCTCGATGTATCCAAGGATGACATTCTTGCATCAGCTTTTGAGCGAGATGGCAAGGAGTATGACTACAATACAGACCATTGGAATATAGAGGACTATCTCGATATGTCCAATGTCTATTCTGCAATTTATCACGAGGAACTCTCTGGCTATATGGCTGGATATGCTGCTGTAATGCTTGGATATGATAACTTAGGTTATATCGGTGGCAAGGCAGTTCCAGCTGTTATAAGATATGGATATGGATATATCCAAGGCGCTGATGATGCGGCACGTGAACTTGATAAGCAAGTTACAGTAACTTATGGCTATTGTAATCAGTTTATGGCTGATGATCGTATTACAGTTATAATGAACGATTGGTATTTAAGGGGAGTAGATGTAGTATTCTCCTGTGGCGGTGGCATTTGGGAGTCTGTTGCAAAGGCTGCAAGCGTTAATAACAAAAAGATGATTGGTGTTGACGTTGACCAAAAGGGAATTGTTGATTCTACTTACGGTGAGGGGCTAATTGTAACTTCCGCTATGAAGGGACTTAATGCAACTGTTACTTCAACTCTTGATAAAATCAAGGGAGGATTTTGGGAGGCGCTTGCTGGTAATATTGCAACGCTTGGTATTGTTTCAACAACCGATCCTACTGCAAACTATGCTCAACTTCCAATAGACTCAACAGAGTTTGAGGATGGAAAGTTCACACTTCATGATTACTATACATTAATTGCTGATATGCGAAGTGACAAGTTGATTATTTCTTCAAATATCGATGATTTCCCAACAACTACTAATGTTACAATCGACGACAAAGGGGATGTCTAATATGGAAATAAATGAAATCCTTGCAAAGGTTGATCATACACTTCTTTCAACTACTGCTACTTGGGATGATATCAAAGTAATCTGTGATGATGCTCTCAAGTATCACACTGCATCTGTTTGTGTTCCACAGTCATATGTAAGACAGTGCGCTGACTATCTCAACAAGAGAGTACCAGTTTGCACAGTTGTTGGTTTCCCAAATGGTTATAACTCAACAGCTTCTAAGTGCATGGAGGCTTATGATGCTGTACAGAATGGTGCAGATGAAATTGACATGGTAATAAATCTTGGCTGGATGAAGGACAAGCGCTATGTTGATATTCTCCATGAGATCAATGACGTTAAAGGCCACTGCTGTGGCAAACTTTTAAAAGTCATTGTTGAGACATGTGACCTCACAAAAGAGGAGATTGTCAAGGTAACAGAGATTGTTAATGAGTCAAATGCAGACTTCATTAAAACATCTACTGGCTTTTCAAAGGCCGGTGCAACTTTCGAGGATGTTAAGACATTTAAGGAAGTTATAGAGAGCAAAAAGGGAAGCACCAAGATTAAGGCTGCCGGAGGCATCTCATCAATTGAGGATGCCGAGAAGTTCATAGAACTTGGCGCCGACAGGCTTGGTACTTCTAGGATAGTAAAGATTGTCAAGAACGAAGAGGCAAATGGGGGCTATTAATATGGCAAATAATGTTACTTCTAATTGTCCAACACCTCATAATAGTGCGCTTTATGGAGACTTTGGAAAGACTGTGCTTATGCCAGGAGACCCACTCCGTTCAAAGTTCATTGCTGAGAATTTTTTAGAGAACCCAGTTCTTGTTAATAACGTTCGTGGTATTCAAGGTTACACTGGCACTTATAAGGGTGTACGTGTATCAGTAATGGCGTCTGGCATGGGTATGCCATCTATAGCCATATACTCGCATGAACTTTTCAATTTCTATGGCGTTGAAAATATCATTCGCGTTGGTTCTGCTGGTGCTATGGTTGAGAGCGTCAAGGTAAGAGATATTGTAGCTGGTGAATCATCATTCACGGACTCGAATTTTGCTGAATTAGAGGGCTTTGAGAAGGGCTACGTGCCTCATGCAAGTAAAAAACTTCTTGATATTGCGAATAGAGTTGCAGTTGACCTCGGCACACCAATGAAAAATGGAACTATCTATTCTTCAGAAGTGTTTTACAGTGATGAGGGTAGCGTAAAATCAGACTTCGAACTGCTTGCAGTAGAGATGGAGTCTGTTGCGCTTTATCTTGAGGCCGAGAAGGCAGGTAAAAATGCACTCGCTATTTGCACAATCTCTGATTCACTTGTAACTGGTGAGGCACTTGATGCTCAGGCACGCCAAAATTCATTTACACAGATGATGGAAATTGCGCTCGGCACCGCAGTAGAAATAGAAAAATATTAATGAAAGGGGAACTTATATGTCAGGTATTTCAAAGTACTCAGTTCCACTTAGCAAAGTAATAGAATCAGAGGGCTATTCCAAAATTTATATGCCAGCTGATGCCGACGAAATTCTTGTTCAGGCAATGGAAGTTTCTCGTCCAGCCCTCATGCTTGCTCGTAACGATGTTAACTTCTCTCCAGAGAGAATTCAGTTCATAGGTAACTCAGAACAGTACTATTTGCGTGATCTTCCAAGAGAGGAAATCAAGAAGGAATGTGTCAACAGGCTTATGTCAAAAAAGCCTTTAGCTATAGTATTCTCTACTAGTATTGAGGCTGATTTGATTGCGTTTTTCATGCCTTACGCAGAAAAGTACAAGGTACCTCTATTAAAGAGTGATGACGAGACATCATTTGCTGTCTCATCACTTGTTTCTTACCTCAATGTTGAGCTCGCAGAGCGTGAGTCACGTCACGGCGTTTTGGTTGAGGTTTATGGTGAAGGTGTACTCATTACAGGCGATAGTGGCGTTGGTAAGTCTGAGAACGTAGTAGAACTTATCAATCGTGGTCACAGACTTGTAGCTGATGACTCAGTTGAGATTAGAAAGGTGTCAAAGAAGACCCTCGTTGGTTCTGCACCTGACAACATCCGTCACTTTATCGAGCTTCGTGGTGTTGGTATTATAGATGCTCGCAGGCTCTTTGGTATGAAGTCTGTTAAGAATACTTCAAGAATTGACCTTGTTGTTGATTTGGAAGCATGGGACGAGAGCAAGGCGTACGAGCGTATGGGTATCGATGAGGAAACAATTGATATCTTGGGCGTCAAGGTTCCTCTTTGCACAGTACCAGTTTCTCCTGGTCGTAACATCGCTATTATTATCGAAGTAGCAGCAGTTAATAACCGTCAGAAGAAGATGGGCTATAATTCAGCAAAAGAGCTTCTCTCAAACCTTGGAATGCTTGATGAGGAGAATGACAATAAGCCAACAGACCTTGATGTTTGGCATCAATAAGCAAAAAAATAAAGGGCTGACTCGAAAGAGTCAGCCCCATTTTTATGCCTTAAAACATTGCGATAAGCTTCATAATGCTATCCTTGGCGTCTCCAAGGAAGATCTCAGCTTTGTCACTTGTATAGAGAGGATTCTCAACACCAGCGTAACCAGGATTTAAGTCATAGTTGCAGATAATGATATTTTTACAATCAGCAACAGAGAGAACTGGCATGCCATAGATTGGTGTGCCTTCTGCTTCCTTAGCAGCTGGGTTTGTAACGTCGTTTGCACCTACAACAATCGCAAGATCAGCATTTTTAAAGTCATCGTCAATTGCCTTCATCTCGAAGAGCTGATCGTAATCAACGTCAACCTCAGCGAGGAGTACGTTCATATGACCAGGCATACGACCTGCAACAGGGTGGATAGCATAACGTACGTTTGCGCCGTTTGCTGTGAGTTTGTCAGCAAGCTGCTTAACGTTAGCCTGTGCCTGAGCAAGGGCCATGCCGTAGCCAGGAACGATGATTACATCTTTTGCTTCTTTTAGCACTGCTGCTACGTCAATACCAGCTTTCGCTGGTGCTGCGTCATCAGCAGGTGCATCGTCGCTGTCCATGGCAGCAATAAGCTTCATAATGCTCTCCTTAGCATCGCCGAGTAAGATTTCAGCCTTGTCACTTGTGTAGAGAGGATTCTCTACGCCTGCATAACCAGGCTTTAAGTCATAGTTGCAGATGATGATATTTTTACAATCAGCAACTGAAAGTACTGGCATGCCATAAATTGGTGTGCCTTCTGCTTCCTTAGCAGCAGGGTTTGTAACGTCGTTTGCACCTACAACGATAGTAAGATCAGTGTTTTTGAAGTCTTCGTCAATTGCCTTCATCTCGAAGAGCTGATCGTAATCAACGTCAACCTCAGCAAGGAGCACGTTCATATGACCAGGCATACGACCTGCAACAGGGTGGATGGCATAACGTACGTTTGCGCCGTTTGCTGTGAGTTTGTCAGCAAGCTGCTTAACGTTAGCCTGTGCCTGAGCAAGGGCCATGCCGTAGCCAGGAACGATGATTACTTCCTTGGCGTTTCTAAGTGTTGCGCCTACGTTTGACTTTGCCTCTGCTGGGGCGTCAGCTGCTGCCTCTGCTGGTGCAGCCTCGTCGTTTGAATCCATAGCAGTGATAAGCTTTGAAACAGATTCCTTAGCATCGCCAAGGTAAATCTCAACGCCTTCCTCGCGAGTGTAGAGAGGATTCTCAACACCAGCGTATCCAGGCTTTAAGTCAAAGTTACAGATGATGATGTTCTTACAATCAGCAACTGAAAGTACTGGCATGCCATAGATTGGTGTGCCTTCTGCTTCCTTAGCAGCAGGGTTTGTAACGTCGTTTGCACCAACGATGATAGCAAGATCAGCGTTCTTAAAGTCATCATCAATTGCCTTCATCTCGAAGAGCTGATCGTAATCTACGTCAACCTCAGCGAGGAGAACGTTCATATGACCAGGCATACGACCTGCAACAGGGTGGATGGCATAACGTACGTTAGCACCGTTTGCTGTGAGCTTGTCAGCAAGCTGCTTAACGTTAGCCTGTGCCTGTGCAAGGGCCATGCCGTATCCAGGGATGATGATTACGTCCTTTGCATCGCGAAGGAGAGAACCAACAGATGGCTTTGAAACTACTGGAGCCTCAACTTCTTCCTTCTTTTCCTCAATTTTAGCTTCAGCCTTTGGTGCCTCAGTCTTTTTAGCGGCACCAGCTGATGTCTTGCCAAGAAGGATGTCGAGGAGGCTTCTGTTCATTGCACGGCACATAATCTGTGTGAGGATAAGTCCTGACGCGCCGACGATACCGCCAACAGCAACAAGGAGCACGTCACCGATTGCAAGACCTGCGATTGAACCAGCAACACCTGAGAAGGAGTTGAGAAGTGAGATTGTGATTGGCATGTCGGCGCCACCAACTCTGATAGAGAAGAGGAGACCGAATGCAAGAGCGAGTATTAGTCCAACTACTACCCAAATTACGATGCTCTTTGGAAGGAAGATTGCAACTACGCAAAGTGCAAGTGAGCCAAAGAGTGAAATCATTGTAAGTGGGCTGTGTCCAGGAAGGACAACAGGCTTTGATTTCATCATGCCCTGGAGCTTTGCAGCAGCAACAAGTGAACCAACAAGGGTTACGATACCTACAACAAGAGCGAGCATACCAGTGAAGAGACCGAAGCCGTTTGCATCACTGTCAGTGAGAAGGGTGAGGGCTGCAACAAAAGCAGAAGCGCCACCACCAAAGCCGTTAAGTAAAGCAACGGTCTGTGGCATTTGGATCATTTTAACCTTCTTGGCAATCCAAGCGCCGATAGCAGAGCCGATGAGCATTGCAACTATAATAACTATGAGCGCTGTGCGTACGTCTGCACCGAAAACATTGTACTGAAGCATTGTAAGTACAATAGCGGCTGCCATACAAACAGCAGAAATTGTATTACCACTATAAGCCTTTTCCACTTTGCTCATAAGGTAGATGCCAGCAAGTACACCGAGTACTAATACTGCACTGAGTACGTAGTAGAGTGTATCTGGCATAAGAGAGGTAGGAATCATTGAACCGTAAATCATTATTCGTTACCTCCCTTATCTTTCTTCTTGAACATCTTGAGCATGCGGCCTGTAACGCCAAATCCACCTACAACGTTAATCATTGCAAGGATAATAGCAAGGGCGCCAAAGATGTAGCCAAGGATAGGGCTGTCAGCGCGAACTGCGATGACGGTAGATGATATTGCACCAAGCACTGTGACACCAGAAAGGGCATTCATGCCTGACATTAAAGGTGTGTGAAGGAGGCTTGGAACGTTGTTAATAAGCTTGTAGCCAACTACCATAGATACAAGGAAAACGGCTACAAGGATAATTTCCATTTTCATAGAAAGACACTCCTTAAATTTAAAAAGAAACGCGGCCCCAACTTGATGAAGCCGCGTTTTGCTTTACGCGTTTGGTGAATTATTCACCCATAGCCTCAAGAGCACCAGCATGAACGATCTTGCCGTCAATTGTTGTAAGTGCTGACTTGATGATTTCGTCGTCCATATCAAGGGCGATTTCGCCGTCCTTAGTCATGAACTTAACGAGTTCGAGCATGTTGTTAGCGAACATCCATGTTGAAGATGTTGGAAGGATACCAGGAATATTCTTAGTACCGATAATTGTAACGCCGTGCTTCTGCTCGATTGAGCCCTTAGGTGTGATTTCGCAGTTACCACCCTGGTCAATAGCGATATCAACGATAACTGAACCTGGCTTCATTGTCTTAACCATTTCCTCTGTGATGAGGATAGGAGCAAGCTTACCAGGAATAAGTGATGAACAGAAGATGATGTCCATGTCAGGAACTACCTTAGCAAGAACTTCCTGCTCATGCTTAAGTACGTCATCAGGAAGACGAAGAGCATATCCACCAGGACCTACTGCGAGTTCTGCAGGAACTTCTACGTCGATGAGCTTAGCGCCACAAGCGCCAACGCTCTCCTGACCCATAGGACGGATGTCAGCGCCGTATGTCTGAGCGCCGAGTGACTTAGCTGTTGTGAGAGCTCTCATACCAGCAACACCAACACCAAGAACGAGTGCCTTAGCTGGCTTAATCTGACCAGCAGCACACATGATGTTAGGAATGAACCAAGGAAGTCTGTCAGCTGCCATAATCATGCCCTTGTAACCAGCGCATGTTGACATTGATGAAAGAGCGTCCATTGACTGTGCACGTGAAATACGTGGGATACCATCAAGAGTGATAGAGATAACACCCTTTGCTGCCATATCCTTAACCATCTGATGGTTAACAGGAGATGCAGGATGGATGAATGTGATGAGGTACTGACCCTTATGCATCATTTCGATTTCATGCTTACCCTTAGCGTCGTTAAAGAGAGGCTCTTTAACCTTAAGGATAACGCCTGCCTGGTTGTAGAGGTCCTCTACATCGTCGATGATTTCTGCGCCAGCTGCAACATAGTCAGCATCTGGGTAGAAAGCACCAGCACCAGCGTTCTTTTCAACTAACACCTTAGCACCGAGTTTTACATACTCAGCAACTGTCTCTGGTGTAGCTGATACACGATCTTCTTCGTGCATGATTTCTTTTGGAATACCAATAATCATTGTATTACCCTCCATTTTGTTCGAAATTTTTATACAAACCAAGGTGAAGTATAACACTAACGTCTACTAATTTCTATATGCAATTTTCACACAATTTTACCTTTATTTTTTACTCATAATTACTAATAAATTGGTTAACATTTTTGTACGCGTATGTTATTATAATTGAGTACATCTTTCGTGTAATAATACTTATGAAAAGGAGGAGACACTATGAAAGATGCTAGAGCTATGGCGTTTGTAAACGCATACGGTGTACTTGGTGCACTGGAAAACTTATGCGAAATGGATGCTGATGCCAAGGCAATCTGTGCGAAGCTCAAGAATCCTGTAAACTTCTGCTTCTCAGTTAAGGATGGTCCTGTTATCACACTCAATTTCTCAAATGACGGTTGTAAACTTACAGAAGGCGATGACGGTTGCACATGCAAAATGTCATTCATATCACCTGATGCATTCAACAACCTCATTGACAACTCAGTACCTGGTATTCCTACAAAGAATCCAGTACAGGTTCTTGCATTCCTTCTTGGTCCTTTCACAAAGCTCACAAATATTTTGGTTAAATATTTGAGACCTGCTGATTCAGACATGAAGAACAAGGATTTCTTTGAGAAGTCAACAATTCTTACTATGTACGTAATTGGTGGTGCAATCTGCGCACTCGGAAACAACGATGAGATTTCCAAGCTTTCTGCTTCTTATATCATCGATGGCGATATCTCTATGGGCATCACTGATAAGGTTTACGTAACTGTAACAGCAAGAAACCACTATCTTTCACTTAAGAAAGAAAAATGTAAGAACCCACGTGCTATCATGGAATTCAAGACTATTGAACTTGCTAATGGTCTTTTCAATGGCACAGCTTCAACAATGGGTGAACTTTGCGCTGGTAACATCTACATGAGCGGTATGATTAACATGCTTGATAACATCAACCGTATTCTCGATAGAGTATCAGTATATCTTGCATAAGGAGGGGACAGATAATGAGTAAATATCCAGAATATTCACACGTTGAATCTAAAAAATGGTTTGATAGAGCACTCGCAGCTGTTCCATCAGGCGTTTATGGCCATCTCGGCCCATCAGAAGGACTTTTCCTTCCAATCACAAAGTGGCCACTTATGTGCGACCACGCTAAGGGCACATACTTCTGGGATGTAGACGGTAACCGTTACATCGACTATATGTGCGCATATGGTCCTAACGTTCTTGGTTACTGCGATGACGAAGTTGACGCAGCAGCTATTGAGCAGCTTAAGAAGGGTAACTGCACAACATCTGTTTCATACAAGATGGTTGAGTGTGCAGAACTCCTCAAGGACACAGTAAACTGTGCAGACTGGGCTTTCTTTATGAAGAACGGTTCTGACGCAACAACATTCTCAGTAATGTGTGCTCGTGCACATACTGGCAAGAAAAAGATCGTTTTGTTCAAGGGTTACTATCATGGTGACTTCCAGTGGGCTCAAAAGGCTGACTATCCTGGTATCCTTCCAGAGGAAGTTGCAAACAACATAGTTATTCCTTGGTTTGACATGGAAGCTCTCCAGAGAGTATATGACGAGAATCATGGTGACATCGCTGCTATCATTGCTCAGCCTTATGACCATGGTAACTTCTACGACAACGTTTGCGCTACACAGGAACAGTGGGCAGCAGTTCGTAAGTTCTGCGATGATCACGGTATGCTCCTTATCATCGACGACGTTCGCGTAGGTTTCCGTCTTGACCTCGCTGGTTCTGACCATTACTACGGCTTCAAGGCAGACCTTATCTGCTTCTGCAAGGCTCTTGCTAATGGTTACAACATGTCTTGCTGCTGCGGCGGTGAGCACATGAAGGCTACTGCTTCTTCAGTAGTTTACACAGGTTCATATTGGCTTTCAGCTGAGCCATTTGCAGCTTGTATCGCTTGTATCAACAAGATGAAGAGACTCGACACACCAACAATGTTCCGTGAAAAGGGAACAAAGCTTTTGGATGGTCTTGTTGCTGCTGGTAAGACTCACAATATCGACCTTAAGGTTTCTGGTGAGCCAGCTCTCTTCTATTTCCGTGTTGCTAACGATGACAACCTTATGCTTCACCAGGAGTGGATTGCTGAGTGCGTAAGCCGTGGTATCTTCTTCGCTTCTCACCACAACCACTTCATCAACGCTGCATTGTCAGACGATGATATCGCTTACACAATCGACGTTGCTAATGATGCATTCTCAGTTGTTGCTGAGCGTCATCCAGAACTCGGTTTAATCAAATAATTTTGGTTATAAAAATTAAAATAAATCAAATATGAAAGGGGAAATCAAAAATGCCTGCAAATTATGGTGCTTTTGATAAAGCCGAATGGCTTCGCCTCGAGAAGAAGGCTGACGATATTCGTCGTTTGACAGTTCAGACTTCTGTTTGGGGTGGATCAGGACATTTGGGCGGTGCTATGTCAGCTATTGACGTCATGACAATCCTTTATCACAGATTCATGAAGCTCGATCCAAATAATCCAAACTATGAGGACAGAGACCGCTTCGTACTCTCAAAGGGTCACGCAGCAGTAGGTTATGCTCCAGTTCTCGTTGATTATGGTTATATGCCAATCGAAGAACTCCAAATCTTCAACCTTACAGGTGCCAAGATTGGTATGCACCTTGACTCAAACAAGGTTAAGGGCGTTGACTACTCAACAGGTTCTTTGGGACATGGTATTTCTCTTGGCGTTGGTGCAGCTCTTGCAGCAAAGCTTAAGGGTAAGGACTATATGACATTCGTTCTCTGCGGTGACGGTGAGATGAACGAGGGTTCAAACTGGGAGGGCATCATGAGTGCTGCTCAGTTTAAACTTTCAAATCTCGTTGTTATGGTAGATAACAACAAGTGCATGATCGACGGTCGTGTTGCTGACGAAATGAACATTGAGCCTCTTGATAAGAAGTTCAAGGCATTCAACTTCAACACATATCGTATCGATGGCCACGATTTCTCACAGCTTAACGCAGCTCTTGAAGAGGCTGTTAAGAATGCAAAGAATAGTGACAAGCCAACTGCTATCGTACTTGATACATACAAGGGCGAAGGTATTGACTTCATGAAGGACAATTACCTCTGGCACTATGGCTCACTTGATGATGAGAAACTCGCACAGGCTTATGCATCTCTTGATGCAACATATAAAGAGCGTTGCGCTCGTGCAGAAAAGGAGGGCAAATAATAATGGGTGGTATGTCTTATACAAGTATTGAGGCTGAACAGCTCACTACTGCTGAATATTATGGTAAAGCACTTCATGATTTAGGTGCTCTTCATCCAGAAGTTGTTGCTCTTACTGCTGACCTTGCTAAGTCAACAAAGATTGCTCCTTTCGTAAAGGCTTTCCCAGACAGACTTATTAACGTTGGTATCGCTGAGCAGAACATGTTTGGTATCGCTGCTGGTATGGCAAAGTGTGGATTCGTTCCTTACGCATCAACTTTCTCAATCTTCGCAGCTGCTCGTTCTCTTGACCAGATTCATACAGATATCTGCTATCAGAACGTTCCTGTTAAAATCCTTGCATCTCATGCAGGTACATCTTTCGGTCAGGCTGGTTCAACTCACCATGCTATTATCGATATCGCTGCTGCACGTTCACTTCCTAACATGACAGTAATGTGCCCAGCTGATGGTGCTGAAGCTTACAAGCTCGTTATGGCATCATATGACATTCCTGGTCCTGTTTACATTCGTATCAACCGTGGTTTCGACGCAGTTGTTTACGAGGGTGGCCCAGATTCAGTTAACTTCGTATGGGATAAGGCTGACGAGCTCAAGTCAGGTAACGACGCTACATTCATCGGCGTTGGTGCTGGCGTTTACCAGGCTCTCCAGGCTGCTAATATCCTTGAATATGACTGTGGCGTTAAGGCTCGTGTTCTTAACATGCACACAGTTAAGCCAATCGACAAAGAAGCAATCATCAAGGCTATTGACGAGACAGGTTGCATCGTAACAGTAGAAGACCACGTTATCCAGGGCGGTCTTGGTTCAGCAGTTGCTGAAGTTATCGCTGAGTACGGCAAGCCATGCAAGTTCAAGATGCTTGGTCATGACAACAGCTTCTCAACAATCGGTCTTCAGGAAGACCTTCTTACAATCGCAGGCATCGATGCTAACGGCGTAGCTAAGGCAGCTGGCAAGCTCCTCGGCGTTGAAATCGGCGGCAAAGATGTTTGGGAAAATGAATATTAATAAAGGAGGAAAAGAATTATGCCAACAAATGAAACACGTTCTGCAAATAAGGTTTTCATGGCAGGTGCTTTGCCTCTTATGAAAGTCATTGCAAAAGATGATCCTACACTCAACAAGCTTTTCACAACAGCTAAGATAAATGCTGTATATCAGATTTCTGCTAAAGCTGACGGCGGCAAAGAAGCTGTTCACTTTATCGTAACTGATGGTGTTTGGGAAGTTTACCAGGGTGTATACTCAGGAAACAAAAAGATTGATGGTGAGCTTGCTTTCTCATCTATGGAGAAGATGAACGCTTTCATGAAGAGCGATTTCACAAAGCTTCCTGCAATCAAGATTGGTAACCCAGCTAAGTTTGCTCTCTTCATGGCAGTTCTTCTTAAGATGTCTTCTATTCTTACAGCAACTGAAATCCCTGAGGATGAGGCTACTCAGCTTCTTACAATCAAGTGCTTCTTCTATCTTCTTACAACAGGTATCTCTGCTCTCAACAAGATGGGTGATGAGAAGGTATCTGCTTGGGCTAAGAAGTCTCCAGACCGCTGCTATCAGATGGCAGTAGCTGGTTATCCAGAGCTTACAGCTTATCTCCGTGTTAACGAAGGTAAGTCAATGGCTGGTAAGGGCGAGTATCCTCGTTCTGACCCATTCTTTACAATGCTCTTTGACTGCCCAGTATCAGCTCTTATGATTCTCATGGGCAAGGGCGATATGTTCAAGATGACAGCTAATCGTCAGCTCGTAATGAAGGGCGGCCCAGAATTCGGCATGCAGCTCTCTGAGTACATGTTCTATATTCAGGACCTTGCAATGTAATTGCATTTCTAAAAATGACCTCGTCGCAAGACGAGGTCTTTTTTTATGACATTATTTATGGTAAAATTAATTAGTTTATTATTTAATAGGTGATATTATGAAATATCGAATAGGCGTTGACCTCGGCGGCACCAACATTGCTGTTGGTATTCTCGACGATGGCAACAATATAATTTCAAGGGCGAGCACGCCAACTGCTTTGCCAAGACCGGCAGGCGACATAGCAAGGTCGATTGCCGATACTTGCATCAAAGCGATGGCGGATGCCGGCGTTGAAAAGAATGATGTACTGTCAGTAGGTGTAGGTACACCTGGTGCCGTAAATTTAGATGGCATCGTTGAAAACGATGCTAATTTAGGCTTTGTGAACATACCTCTTCGTGATATGGTAATGAACCTATTGAATATAAGGACCTTTATTGGCAACGATGCCAACTGCGCAGCGCTTGGTGAGCAGATTGCCGGCAGTGGCAAGGGCACCAAGAATTTTATTATGGTGACACTTGGCACGGGCATTGGTGGCGGCATTGTTGTTGATGGTAAGTTGCAAAGTGGCATAAATGGCGCCGCTGGCGAGATTGGCCACATGGTAATTGACCATCAGGGCATCCCATGCCAGTGCGGCCGCATAGGTTGCTTTGAGCAATATGCATCAGCGAGTGCGCTCATCCGTGATGCAAGGGCGAGGAACCTTGATATAAGCGGTGCGAGAGATGTTTTTGATCTAGCAAATGGCGGCAACATCGTAGCAGCGGAGGTGCTCGATTCATACTTTGATTATTTATCCACTGGCATTGCGAACCTTATTAATATCTTCCAACCAGAGATGATTGCAATTGGTGGAGGTATCGCAGGGCAAGGAGATGCACTCCTTGAGCCACTGATGAAAAAGATTGAAGAAAAACGATATACTAAGTATTCAAAAGAGCAGACAGTGATAACTGTCGCAAAACTTGGAAATGATGCTGGCATTATCGGTGCTGCATCATTGTCATAAGGGAGTAAATTATGTTTGAAAGAATTATAAATGCAGCAAGAGAAAGCGGTTCTAAATGGACAGAAAATGCTGATATGCGTAAATATACAACTTTCCGTATTGGTGGACCTTGCAAACTCCTTGTTGAGCCGAATTCTGTTGATGCATTATCAGATATACTTAAAGCATGCAAGGCAGAAGGAATCAAACCAATAGTACTAGGTAACGGCAGCAATGTCCTCATCAGGGATGAGGGAATAGATGGCGTTGTTATCGTTATGGGCGATGAGTTTTCCAAGATTGAATATGCTGGAAACAACCTTGTCAAGGCACAGGCTGGTGCCAAGCTTATCAACCTCTGTCGTTTTGCACTCGAGTATTCACTCGGTGGACTTGAGTTTGCATTTGGTATACCAGGAACTGTCGGTGGCGCAGCATTTATGAATGCTGGAGCATACGGCGGAGAGATGAAGGACGTTGTATGGGTTGTAAATCACATGAACCTTGATGGTGAAAAGGGTTCGTTCCAGGGCTCACAACTCGATTTTTCATATCGTCATTCAGCATATGTTGACAGCGACCTTATTATCACATCTGTAATCTTCCATTTAGAGGCTGATAATGCAGACGCTATCAAGAATCACATGGATGACGTCCATGTAAAGCGCAAAGCAAAACAGCCACTTGAATACCCATCAGCAGGCAGCACATTTAAACGCCCAGAGGGCTATTTCGCTGCTGCTCTTATTGATGAGTGCGGTTTTAAGGGATACAAGGTTGGCGGTGCACAGGTATCAGAAAAGCACGCTGGCTTTGTCATCAACGTGGGTGATGCAACGGCAAAAGACGTTTTGACACTCATGGAGGACGTTCAAAAGGCAGTTAAGGAAAAGAAGGGTGTAGACCTAGAACCAGAGGTTCGTATTATATAATTTGATTTTGCAATAGGGAGGTGAACACAGTGTCATTTGCAGCTGACGTAAAAAATGAATTAGTTGAAAAGAACAATCTTGCAAGAACAATGGGATTTATGAGACCATGCTGTGTTCACGCCGAGATGTACGGCATCTTCCTATTCTGCCGTGATTATTCAAAAAACGAAATCTGTATCAAGACAGAAAATCAGTCTGTAGCAGAGCTCTTTTCAGAGTATGCTAATACGATAACAGGAGCAGAACCAAAAATTGAAAAGCTCAGTTCTGGAAAGTACAGGGTAACCATCACAGGTGCCGCACAGCGTCGACAAATACTCGAGGAGTTTGGCCACACGGGTCAAGAGGTCAATAGGCGTCTCTACCGTGGCAACCTCGAGGACGAGTGCTGTATATCGGCACTGATACGTGGAGCCTTTTTGGCTTGCGGTACAGTGACTGACCCGGAAAAGGATTATCACCTAGAATTTGTTATGTCACACAAGGTCCTCTGTGAGGATTTGCGCGCACTTATCCGTGAGGTGCGTTTTGATGAGGAACCTGGCATGCATTTTGAGCCAAAGTATATCAATCGCAAAGGTGTGCATGTTCTCTATTTCAAGGAGAGCGAAACAATAGAAAACTTGTTGACCTTTATGGGCGCATCTGATGCCTCGTTGGAGGTAATGGGTATGCGCATGTACAAGGATATGCGCAACAGGGTTAACCGCAAGATGAATTTTGAGAATGCTAATTCAAGCCGTGCATTTGATGCAGCATACCGTCAAATTGAGGCTATTAGGTATATAGAGAGAACCGAAGGCCTTGGCTATTTGCCAGAGGACTTGCGTGAGATTGCAATCCTTCGTATGGAGAATGAAGATTATACGCTAACGGATCTCGCTGATAATTTAAAGGAACCAATTTCAAAGTCTGGTGCAAATCACCGACTTTCAAAGATACTAGAAATTGCAAAAGGACTTGGGTGGACTTAAATGAGTTTTACTCATCTACATCTACATACTGAATACAGTCTACTTGATGGCGCATGTAGGATACGCGACCTTGTAGCAAGAATCAAAGACCTCGGACAGACATCTGTGGCTATTACTGACCACGGTGTAATGTACGGGGCTATTGACTTTTACAAAGCGTGCAAGGCAGAAGGTATCAAGCCTATCATAGGTTGTGAAGTGTATGTATCAGATGATATGCATGACAAGCAGAGTGCTGCCGCAAAGGTACGCCATCACTTAGTTCTCCTTTGTGAGAATGAGGAGGGATACCGTAATCTTATTAAGATGGTATCAGATTCATTCACAGAAGGTTTTTACTCCAAGCCTCGTATAGACAAAGAACTCTTAAAGAAGCATAGCAAGGGCCTTATTGCCCTGTCTGCATGCTTACAGGGTGAGATACCGGCTAAGCTTTCAAACAATGATTATAACGGTGCGCTAGAGATAGCACGTGAATATCAGTCAATTATGGGAGCGGGAAACTTCTTTATAGAGGTACAAAACCATGGCATTCCTGAGCAGGAGAGGATATTACCTCTTCTTGTTAAATTGTCTGGGGAAACAGGTATACCACTTGTTGCAACAAATGATTGTCACTATTTGACACGCGAGGATGCAATCGTACAGAAGATTCTTGTTTGCATCCAAACTAACCATACAATAAATGAGGATACAGGACTCGATTTTAGAACAGAGGAGTTCTATGTAAAATCAGAGCAGGAGATGCGAGATGTATTTCGTGCTATTCCAGAGGCAATAGAGAATACAAATGTAATAGCAGACAGATGTAATCTTGATTTTGAATTTGGCAAGACTGTACTTCCTCACTTTGAAGTGCCAGACGGTAGGGATCACGCAGAGTACTTGCGTGCTCTTGCAACGGCGGGCCTTAAGAAGAGGTACAAAGGTGCCGATGAGGCAACCATACTTTCATATAAACAGAGGATGGACTATGAGCTAGGTGTTGTTGATTCAATGGGATACACCGATTACTACCTCATAGTTTATGACTTTGTACGCTTTGCAAAGCAAAAGGGTATACCAGTGGGACCAGGACGTGGTTCTGGAGCGGGTAGTATCGTTGCCTACTGTATTGGCATCACTGATATAGACCCTATGAAGTATGATCTCCTCTTTGAACGCTTTTTAAATCCAGAGCGCGTGTCGATGCCAGACTTTGATATCGATTTCTGCTATGAGCGTCGACAAGAAGTAATTGATTATGTAGTAGAAAAGTATGGTGCTGACCATGTGGCACAGATTGTCACATTTGGTACTCTTGCAGCACGTGCGGCCATAAGGGACGTTGGCCGTGTGCTTGGCGTATCATATGCCAAGGTTGACCAAGTTACTAAAAAGATTCCGTGGCGTCTCTCGCATGACCTTGGTCGTGCAATTGAGCTCACGCCTGAGATAGGACAGATGATTGAGTCTGATCCAGAAATAAAGCAGCTTATTGAATACTCTCTTAAAATAGAGGGTATGCCAAGGCACACCTCAACCCATGCGGCCGGTGTTGTTATTACAAGGGACCCTGTCTCCACTTATGTGCCAATGGCTCAAAAGGATGAATCCATTGTCACACAGTACACTATGACAACACTTGAGGAACTTGGCCTTTTAAAGATGGATTTCTTGGGCCTTCGCACACTTACAGTAATTGATAATTGTGAGAAACTGATTAGAAAAAGGGAACCAGAGTTTAGTGTAAAGTCAATTGACTTTACAGACAGAGAAACCTTTGAAATGTTTGGGCGTGGAGACACGGAAGGTGTCTTCCAATTTGAATCTGGCGGCCTTAAAAATGTGCTGATGCAGTTTAAACCTACGTCGGTTGAGGACCTTATAGCGCTTACATCTCTCTATAGGCCAGGTCCAATGGATTCTATTCCAACCTACATCCACAATAGGTTCCACAAGGAGGATGTAAACTACAAAACACCTGAGCTTCAGAGCATACTCGACGTTACATATGGCTGTATGGTTTACCAAGAACAGGTAATGCAAATTTGCACCAAACTTGCCGGATACTCACTTGGTCGTGCTGACATCGTACGCCGTGCGATGTCAAAAAAGAAGCACGACGTAATGCTTGAGGAGAGAGGCAAGTTCGTCGAAGGATGCGTTAAGAACAACATCAGTGAGGATGCTGCAAACTCAATCTTTGATGATATGGTAAGCTTTGCATCCTACGCATTCAACAAATCACACGCAGCATGCTATGCAAATTTGGCTTTTGAAACGGCATATCTCAAGTGTCACTATCCAGCTGAGTTCATGGCATCTCAAATAACAAGCATCCTCTCTTTCCCAGAGAAGATGGCTCAGTATATTGCTGACTGTAACAGCATTGGAATTGAAGTTGTACCGCCGCACGTCAATACGAGTGTCGGCGAGTTCACAGTCAGCGATGGCAAGATACTCTTCGGCCTTTTAGGCGTCAAAGGCCTTGGCCGTAATTACATAAACGACTTTGTCCGCGAGCGTGAGGTCGGCGGACCATATACGTCGTTTTATGAGTTCTTGAAACGAAATCACGGCCAAAGCTTTAACCGCAAAGCGGCCGAAGCGCTTATCAAGTGCGGCGCACTTGATGGACTTGGACACAACAGAAGGCAGATGCTAACTGCCCTGCCTGATATTGCAAATGAACTCGACAACGACAGACGTCGCAATGTTGAGGGACAGATAGGACTTTTTGATGTTGATTCAAATCTTGGGGTTCAAGTATCTGGACCGCAGATACCAGATCTCCCAGAGTTCTCAAAAACCGAAATCCTCCTCTATGAGAAGGAGATGACGGGTATATACATCTCGGGCCACCCAATGCAGGACTATGTAGCGGCTGCCAAGTCGCTCCAGTCTGCCAAGGTAAGCGAGATGCTTAGCGCAACAGAGGAGGAGACATCAAAGTATCATGACAATGATGCGGTAGTACTCCTGTGTATGATTTCAAATGTACGTGTCAAACTTACCAAGTCTTCACAGACTATGGCGACAGCGCTGGCTGAGGACATTACGGGCGCGATAGAACTGACATTTTTCCCAAAGACGTTCGCCCAATACGGCTCACTCCTTCGTGAAAATGCAGTCTTTATCGTCGATGCCCGCCTTGCCGTCAGCGCTGACGAAAAGCCATCTCTCAAGGTCACAAGAATCGCGCCTTATGTCAAAGGCGCCACCAAGAAAAAGAGTGGCATTTTTATAAGGCTTAACTCAAAAACCGATGAAAGAGTGGAGATGGTATCACAGTATTTGGCCCCTGCAATGGTGGCTGATAATGGAACAAGCTTACCGATTTTCTATTATTACCTTGATGAAAAACGCTATAGCAAAGTTGGCTGTGTAAACCAGGAAAACTCCAAAACCGTAAGGAACGGATTGGCAAATATAGTAGGTGAGGATAACGTTGTGCTACAGTAAAGCACAACGTGTATGAAAAAATAAAAAATTTTTATTGAATTTTCAATGTAATTAATTGACATTAAATAATATAAATGCGATACTTCTTAATGGAATATTTTGTATTATTTTTTGGAGGCAGCATATGAAAACCATAGGCGTATTAACAAGCGGTGGCGATGCACCGGGAATGAACGCCGCAATTCGTGCTGTTGTTCGTACTGCAATCGAGAACAACATGCATGTTCTTGGCGTTAACAATGGCTTTGAGGGCCTTATGATGGGCGACGTTGTTGAGATGAACCTTCGCTCAGTATCAAACATTATCAACAGGGGTGGCACAATTCTTCACTCAGCAAGAAGTGAAGGCTTCAAAACAGAAGCAGGCCAGAAAAAGGCAGCAGATATGTGCAAGGCACTTGGTATTGAGGGCCTCATCGTAATCGGTGGTGATGGTTCTTTCCGTGGTGCTCAAGCTCTTGCAAACCAGGGAATAGTATGTGTAGGCATCCCTGGAACAATTGATAATGATATAGCATGTACAGATAACACAATAGGTTTTGATACTGCTATTAACACTGTAATGGAAATGGTCGACAAGGTTCGTGATACAACTGAGTCACATTCACGTTGCTCTGTAATTGAGGTTATGGGCCGTGGCGCTGGATTTATTGCGCTCTATTCTGGTATTGCAACTGGTGCAACAATCATCCTTGTACCAGAGGTAACTTATGATTTTGATAAAGATGTAGTTGACGTAATGAAGCGAACAGTTGCAACTGGTAAGCGTCATTTCGTTGTAATATTAGCAGAGGGCTGTGGAGACGCAGGGGAAATGGCTAAAAAGATTGAAGAGCAGACTGGTATTGAAACTAGGGCTACAATCCTTGGCCACGTACAGCGCGGCGGCTCGCCAACTGTACGCGACAGAGTTCTTGCTTCTCGTATGGGTAACTATGCAACTCGTATTTTGCGTTATGACAACAAGAGTTGCGTTGTTGCCGAGAAATCAGGAACAATTGTCGATTATCCAATCGATACAGCTCTTGAGATGAAGAAGGATCTAGATATTGATATGTACCGTATGGCACACGAAATATCAATTTAAAGGAGTAAAAAATGTCTTTTGCAAATGTAATGACCCTTTTTGGTGGTATCGCGATGTTCATTTTCGGAATGAACGGAATGGGCGATAACCTCAAAGACATGGCGGGAAACTATCTCAAAAAAATTCTCGCAAAGCTTACTGAAAAACGTTTTGTGGCAGTACTTGTAGGTGCTGGTCTTACAGCTTTGATTCAAAGTTCCAATGCAATCTGTGCAATGGTTGTTGGCTTTGTTAATGCTGGACTTATGCAACTCGAGCGTTCCGTAGGTATTGTTATCGGTGCCAAGATAGGTACAACCATCACCGGACAGCTCATCGCATTTAACATCTCAGAATATGCACCTCTCTTGATATTTATTGGTGTAGTGCTCACGATGTTTTTCAAAGAGGAAAAAATCAAATACTTAGGCAATGTTTTTGCAAGCCTCGGTGTATTGTTCATGGGACTTGGTCTTATGAAGACATCGATGGAACCGCTCAAGGAGCTCGATTGGTTCCTTAACATGGTTGAAAGCCTCTATAATCCATTCCTTGGTATTTTGTTTGGCGTAGTATTTACTACTATAATGCAATCGGTATCAGCATCAGTAGGTATCCTTCAGATGCTCCTGCTTTCGGGTGCGATGGACTTTAAACCGGCGCTCTTTATCATGCTTGGCATGAATATCGGCGCTTCAATTGCACCGATTCTTGCCTCCATTGGCGGACGTAAGGATGCCAAGCGTGTTGCTGCAATAGTAGTTGAGATTGAAGTTATTGGTGCAATTGTATTTACACTTGCAGTTCTTCTTTTCCCACAGGTTGTTGAATTGCTTCAAATGACATCAGATAACCCTAGCCGTCAGATGGCTAATGCAAATACAATCTTTAGTATTGTAATGTGCCTTGTTACATTCCCAATTGCTCCATTTATCGCTTGGCTCTCAACCAAGATTATTCGAGGAGCTGACAAGGAGAAAGAGGACGGCAAGCTTGAGTTTGTTACAGAATCTGGTCTTAAAGATTCATCAACTGCTATCCCTCAAATTGATGCTGAGGTTCGTCGTATGGAATCCCTTACAAAACAGAACCTCAAAATTGCTACAGATACTTTCTTTGCCACAGAGCCATATGACAAGGATAAATTTATGGTGACGGAAAAGACTATAGACTTTTTGAACAAGGCCATTACAGATGCCCTTATCCGTTGCTCACAACTTAAATTGACCGATGAGGAAGCTGAGCACGTAGGTCATCTCTTCCATGTTATTACTGACCTTGAACGTGTAGGCGACCATGCTGAGAATATCCTTGATTATGCTAACCGTATGATAGATGAGGGCAAGATCTTCTCGGATGATGCCAAGATAGAGCTCAAAGAGCTCATCATTATGACCACACATATTATCGATGACGCTTGTGTTCATCTCTTTGATCCATCTCAGGAAGCATATAACAACATCTATCTCCAAGAGGCAGCAATAGATGACCTTGTTGATATGATGAAGAAGAGTCATGTTAAACGCCTCAACGGAAACGTATGTCAATCGTCACAGGGTCTTATCTTTGTTGAATCCCTAACAGACCTTGAACGTATTTCAGACCATGCTCTCAATATCGCACAGGCTGCAACCGTGCGTTATCACTACAACGGCCCGGATGCGCCACCGCCACCAGAGTATGATGATCTAAAGTCATTGGTATAGCCTGTGAAACAATTATTGTGCAAGTTTCACAATTGACGTAAAAATGTCAAACTTTTTTTGTGAAATTTGTTGACATATTGATTAACTAGTGATATAGTGAAGACAGAAAGAAGATAAAGTTCGAGAAAGGACTGAGTCCAATGCACAACGAGGTTTATAAATTTTAAACGGAGTTGATTTTTATGATCTTAATTGAGGACAATCCACCAGATGTTTCAGCTTAAATAAATTGAAAGGGTGAGTCCAAAGTACTAGTTAATTTTTAACTCGAATTAAATTAGTTGAGGTAAACTCCAATGAAGTAGTTAGACAGGCGGTAGCACAGCTACCGCCTTTAATTTTTTTACATGCGATTTAACTGTTTACTTTTATCAGTGTAATTAATATAATTGTATGTAATATATATTTAGGGGATAAGAATGAAGTCGAAAATTATTAGGCAAACAGTTTTTCCATTGCTTGCTGCATTTATCTGGGGATCAGCTTTTGTTGCCCAGTATATGGGCGCCGACATTATGCCGGCATTTGCATTTAATACAGTTAGAAATTTCATAGCAATTTGGTTTTTAAGCCTAATAGTTTTGATTTTTGACTTGATAAGGCGCAAGAATCCATCATTCGAGCCAGACTATGTTCACAGCAACAAGGAGTTATTTAAGGGTGGTACGCTCTGTGGTATTACACTTGGCATTGCAATGAACTTGCAACAATTTGGTATTGCTGGTTCTGGTGCAGGTAAATCGGGATTTATAACAGCACTTTACATTGTTATTATCCCAATCCTTGGTATCTTCTTTAAACAGAAGCAATCGCTTAGGATTTGGATAAGCGTTGTCATATCAGTAGTAGGCCTTTACCTGCTCTGTATCAAAGAGGACTTCTCAATCGAGACGTCTGACTTGTACCTTCTGGGATGTGCGCTTGCTTTTTCTATTCAGATGATGCTTGTGTCACATTACGTCAAGCGCGTGGATGGCATTAGGCTTTCATGTTATCAGTTTGCAGTTGCAGCAATTGTCTCTGCGATATTTATGCTTGCAGCGCATGAGGTGCCAACCTTTGAGATGATTAAGCTCTCTATTGGGCCTCTTCTTTATACCGCTATTTTATCTAGCGGCGTTGCTTATACACTACAGATATTTGCCCAGAAGGGAACAAACATCGCAGTAGTTTCACTTCTCCTTTGTCTTGAGTCTGTATTTGCAACAATTTCAGGTGCAGTAATTTTACACGAAGTTATGAGTGTTCGTGAGTATATAGGCTGTTTAGTAATGTTCTCAGCTGTGATTATTTCACAAATTCCAAGCAAAAAAGAGGTATTAGAACAATGAAGCGAATCGTTTCAATTCAGGATATTTCCTGTGTCGGCAAGTGCTCCTTGACAGTAGCACTTCCAATTATTTCAGCTGCAGGTGTGGAGGCTGCTATTTTACCTACGGCAGTATTATCTACTCATACAGCTTTCAAAGAAGGCTTTACATTTCATGATTTGACTGGCGAGATTGAGCCTATTTCAAATCACTGGAAAAAGGAAAAGTTCGGCTTTGATGCAATCTATACAGGATATCTCGGTTCTTTTGAACAAATAGACCTCGTTAAGAAGTTTTTTGATGATTTTAAGAGTGAAAAGACCGCTATAGTTGTTGATCCGGCTATGGCTGATAACGGTTGCCTTTACAAGGGCTTTACACCGGAGTTTGCCAAGGCAATGGCAACGGTGTGCGCCAAGGCAGATATAGTTGTACCAAACCTCACAGAGGCTTGCTTTATGCTCGGTGAGGAGTATGTTGGCGAGGGCTACAGCCGTGATTATATTGAGGATATTTTAAAGAAACTTGCAGCGCTCGGTCCTCGCTATGCCGTGCTTACAGGCATGTCATTCGAGGAGGGCAAGCTTGGCGTAATGTGTTACGACAAGGCAGGGGACACTTTCTTTGAGTATTATAACGAGAAGTTGCCTGTAAGCTTCCACGGCACAGGCGATATCTTTGCATCAAGCTTTACTGGTGCATTGATGAATGACCTCTCTGTAAACGATGCTCTTATCGTTGCCGTAGAGTACACACTCGAGTCGATGAGGTGTACTTTAAAGGAAGAGAACTACAACTGGTACGGCGTAAACTTTGAACAAGCTATTCCAAAGTATTTGGAATTGTTAAATAAGTAATTATTAACCTGAGGAGGTTTAAATATGGCAAACAGTTACGTATTTATCAAAGATGCTCCAAAGATGGACTACACAAATGATTTCACAAGTCTTCCAAAGAATTATGGAACCAAGAAGTATTTTAATCGTCCTGATATCAAGGCGATTCGCGAGACAGTTTGGGCAGGTCTTGATGACCTCAATGCAAAGACAAATTTTGCAAAGGATTTAAAGAATTATAAGCAGATTCTTGTAAAGCCTAACCTTGTTTTTGTATATCACAACTCGGGTCTTGATAAGAAGGATTATCCAGAGAACACAGACCCACGTGTATTCGAGGCAGTTATCGCTTGGCTTAAGAAGTACACAGACAATATCACAATTGTTGAGTCTGCTGGTAAGCCATATCCAACAACAGTAGCATTTAAGGTTGCTGGTTATGACAGAATTGCTAAATATTACAACACTGGTCTCGTTGAACTTGAGACACAGCCAGTTGTTCGCTACGTACTTCCAAAGGCAGAGGTAATGAAGGAAGTATACCTTCCAGAAATCCTCGATATGGTTGTAAAGGGAGAGGCATATTACGTTTCTGTACCAAAGATGAAGACAAACCTCTACACAGGTGTTACTCTTGGTTTCAAGAACGCTATGGGTACAATTCCATACTTCCTTCGTGAGCGTAACCACACTCACGACATCGATAAGAAGCTCGCTGACCTTCTCTATCTCTTTAAGCCTGACCTTACAGTAATCGATGGTATCATCGGTGGTGAGGGTAACACACCTTCTCCAGTTGACCCTGTTGAGGTTGGCAAGATTGTTGTTTCTAACCAGTCTGTTGAGGCTGATAGAATTACAACTTATATGATGGGCTTTGATCCGGATAAGAACAAGCTTATGATTGAGGCTACAAAGCGTAACTTTGGTGATAACCAAGTTCAAATTATTGGTGATACAAGTGTAACACCATTCCGCCCAGCAATTTCTTCTCTCCTTGATGAGAAGACAGCTCGTGAATTCCCTAACCTTATGGCTGTTGTTGGTCACACACTTCCAGGTGCACCAAAAATCACTGATCCAAACAGCGTTACACCAGAACTTGCTCTTGAGATAGAGCAGGCATGTACTGGCGGATGCTTGGCATCAGTTAAGTTTGGCCTTGATTTCTTTAACCACAAGAAGTCAATGGACGGTGCTAAGGTTAAGGTATGCGTAATTGAGGGTCCTGGTATTCCAATTAATGGCGTTCGTTATTGGTTCGACAAGAACGGTAAGCCATATACAAAGGAAGACCTTGCTGCGCTTCCAATTAAGAAGTACGGCATGGGTAACTGCACACTCGCACAGGTAGGTGATATCTGCTTCTGGAAAGCAACAGGTTGTTGTGACCCTGCAAAGAATGCTTCACTTATTTGTATGGCTGGTGGCGCACTTATTCCTATCGTTTCACCTGCAAACCCATATCTTCTTCCAACAGGATTTGGCCTTATCAAGATGATCCTTAAGAGAATGAAGACAATCGCTGGTGGACGTTATGTTGATGCTCCTCGTATCTCACACGACGACAGAGTATTTGACCTTCCAAAGAAGCTCTCAAAGGCTGATCTTAAGAAGGATTATGTTGAATATCCACTTCCAAAGATGGGTCTTATCGAGAGAACTCGCCAGATTATTAATCAGTGCTACATTCTTCTCTGTGCTCTTCCACTTCCAATCAATACGAACTACAAGCACGGTCAAAATAAGTAAGTAATATAAGGCAAATACAGGCGCGCTACAGTTTGTAGCGCGCCTTATTTATTTTTACACATTTCGTGGTAACGTCATACGAGTATAAATTTGGTATATTTTTAGTGTACTATTTTATAAGTAAATGGAGGAACATCTGATGAATTGGGATAGACTTATTTCAATTGAAGAGATGGAAGCCGCTACCAATACTCTCCTTGAAACAGGAGCAAAGGTTGGCGCGGATTCATGGCAACAGCGTGTTCAAAACCAAAATCCTCATTGTAAATTTGGTGAACAGGGCATCTGCTGCCGCATCTGTAGTATGGGTCCTTGCCGTATCACACCAAAGTCACCACGTGGTATCTGTGGTTGTGACGCTCACGGCATCGTTGCTCGAAACTATTTGCGCTTCACAGCGGGTGGTTCGGCTACTCACTCGGATCACGGTCGTGCTATAGCGCACACACTTTACAACACTTCACCTGATGGAGCATATCAGGTAAAGGATCCTGACAAACTTAAGAAAATTGCAACAGAGTGGGGCATTGAAACAGAAGGTAAAGATATTTATGACCTTGCTCACGAAGTTGCAGAGACAGGCCTTATGGAATATGGTAAGCCTTTCGGAACTTTGAAGTTCGCAGAGCGTGCACCAAAGCACACACGTGAACTTTGGGAGCAGGCTGATATCACACCACGTGCCATTGACCGTGAAGTATCACAGTCACTTCATATGACACATATGGGTTGTTCATCACTTCCAGAGGCACTCATTAAGCACTCACTTCGTTCAGGCCTTTCAGATGGTTGGGGCGGTTCAATGATGGGTACAGAGTTTTCTGATGTACTTTTCGGAACACCAAAGCCACTTGACACAACAGCAAACCTTGGCGTAATGGAGAAGGACATGGTCAACATCGTTGTTCATGGACATGACCCATCACTTTCAGAAATGATCGTTTTCTATGCACAGGACCCAGAGATGGTTGACCTTGCAAAGAAGAATGGAGCCAAGGGAATCAACATCTGCGGTGTTTGCTGTACAGCAAACGAAGTTGCAATGCGTCATGGTATTCCAATGGCAGGTAACTTCCTTCAACAGGAGAACGTAGTTCTCACAGGTGCCTGCGAAGCAATCGTTGTTGACGTTCAGTGTATCTTCCCAGCACTTGGTCCTCTTTCTAAGTGCTTCCATACAAAGTTCATCTCAACAAGCCCAATCGCTCGTTTCCCTGATTCTGATTTCATCGAGTTCTCAGATGAGACAGCAGCTGAAAAGGCAAAAGAGATTGTTCGCATCGCTTGCGAAAACTTTGCTAATAGAAACCCTGATCTTGTTCACATCCCAGACCTCAAGACAAAGGCTCGCGTTGGTTACTCAGTAGAGGCTATCAAGAAGTGCCTTGATGGTGTAACAAACAGCCACGTTGATGAGACAGGCACAATGATGCCACTTGTTGATGCTGTTAAATCAGGTGTTATTCGTGGCGCAGTAGCTATGGTTGGTTGTAACAACCCTAAGGTTCGCGCTGACTTCTCACACATCGAGCTTATGAAGAAGCTCCTTGAAAACGACATCATCGTTGTTGTATCTGGATGTTCTGCTCAGGCAGCTGCCAAGGCAGGCCTCATGGACCTCGATGCAAAGGACTGCTGCGGTGAAGGTCTTCGCCGTGTATGTGAACTTGTTGGTATTCCACCAGTACTTCACATGGGCTCATGCGTTGATATCTCTCGTATGATGATACTTGCAACTGACATTGCAACTGACTGGGGAATTAACATCTCACAGATTCCACTTGTTGGTTGTGCTCCAGAATGGATGTCTGAAAAGGCAGTATCAATCGGTAACTACGTAGTAGCAACTGGTATTGATACATACCTTGGCGTAGAGCCATTCTGCGAGGGCTCAGAGGAAGTAATCGAACTTCTTCGTGGTGAGTCAGGTGCAAAGCAGTGGGTTGAAGCAAACTTCACTGTTGAAAAAGATATGGATAAGCTTTGCGACCTCATGATTGAAGCAATCGAGGCTAAGCGTTCAGCTCTTAACATTTAGTAAACATCAAGAGGCATTTTATGAAACTCGCTATTACAGGAAAAGGTGGCGTTGGCAAGACAACGCTCTCCTCAACGCTAGCTCGGCTCTATGCCGACGAGGGCAGGACGGTACTCGCAGCAGACGTTGACCCAGATGCTAATTTGGGACTCGCGCTCGGACTGTCAGAGGAGGAAGTAAATTCAATAGTTCCAATTTCCAAGATGCGTACGCTAGTTGAGGAGAGGACAGGCGCCAACGACGCCAACAAGTTCTTTAAACTCAACCCGCAGGTGTCCGACATACCAGACAAGTACTCAAGGGACATTAACGGAGTTAAGCTCCTTGTTATGGGTACTGTCGAGACCGGCGGCTCAGGCTGTGTATGCCCAGAGCATGTAATGCTCAAGTCCATATTGTCAGCGCTCGTATTTAGAAAAGACGACGTGGTTATCATGGACATGGAGGCCGGCCTTGAGCACCTTGCTCGTGGTACTGCAAGTATGATGGATTTCTTCATAGTGGTAATCGAACCGGGCGCACGCTCAGTTCAGACCTATGAAAATGTCAAGAGACTTGCACACGACATTGGCGTAGACCGTGTCTATGTGGTTGCGAACAAGATTCGCGATGATGAGGATAGGGCTTTTGTTGAAAGCCGCATCCCAAAAGAGGATCTACTTGGTTTTATCAGTTACAATTCCGAAGTAATAGACGCTGATAGAAAAGGCCTCTCTCCGTACGACTGCAGCAGCACAGCTTTGGAGGAAATCAAAGCAATCAAGGCTGCACTCGACAATCTTAAAGATTAGAAAGGAAAAAAGACATGGCTTTATTTGAAAGAGTATTCCGTGGTTCTGACGAGATGTTTGCTAAAGCAGAGGCTGAGGTAAACGCTATCGTAGACAAAGTCGGTAGAGATGCACCACTTAATATGCCAAATACAGCATATTATCTTGCTTGCATCTATGCATATATTGGTAAGAAAGTAACAACAACTGGCGAACTTCAGGACGCCCTTACTGACGTAAAGGCAATGATGCTTCGCGAGCCTCGCACCAAGTCAATTTTCTGGTCTGGTGTCGGCACAGCAATTGCTGCCGAGATGATTGAGGCTTGTAAGTATGTTGAAACAGCAACTCCTTATGAGGGTACAAAGTATCATGGTCACTTCTCAGACTCAGAAGTACGTGAACTTGGTGTACCACTTGTAACAAACGACATCCCAGGTTTCGTTGTAATGATCGGTCCTGCTCCTTCAACAGAGGAAGCAGTAGAAATCGTTAAGGGTTACCAGTCACGTGGTATCTTTATCTTCCTCATCGGTGGCATTATTGACCAGATGTATGAGGCAGGCGTTAACATGGGATTCCCAGTACGTCTTGTTCCTGTAACAGACGAGATTTGGGGTGTAGGCCACATTATCTCACTTGTTACACGTACAGCAATGATCTTTGGTAACGTTCAGCCAGGTGACTGGGAAGGTTTCCACAGATATACATTTGATAGAATCAACGCTTTTGTTAACGCTTATAAGCCAGTAGCTGATATCACAGTTGCTTGCGGCGCAGGCGCTATCAAGCTTGGTTTCCCAGTAATCACAAACGATACTGATGATATGTGGTCAGTTCCAAAGTCACTCGTTATCAACGAGGACACCAAGGACTGGATTGATACATCTCTTGAAGCACGTGGTATTAAAATTAAGGTTACAAATATTGATATACCTGTTGCATTCTCAACAGCATTTGAGGGTGAAGTTATCCGTAAGGCTGATATGAGAATTGAAATCGATGGTTCACGTGTTGACTGCTTCGAACTTGTTCAGACTAAGGAAGCAACAGAGATTGAGGACCACAAGATTGTTGTTGAAGGTCCAGAAATAGATGAGTTTGAGGAAGGCGCTAAGGTATCTGTTTCTTACACAGTAGAAGTTGCTGGTAAGAACATGCAGACAGACTTTGAGTCTGTATTTGAGCGTAAGTTCCACTCATACCTCAACTGCGTAGAAGGTCTTATGCACACAGGTCAGCGTGATATGATTCGTATCCGTGTAAACAAGGCTGCATTTGACGCAGGCTTTAGATTTAAGCACATTGGTGAAGTTCTCTATGCCAAGATTATGTCTGACTTTGACACAGTTGTTGATAAGTGCCAGGTTAAGATCGTAGTTAACGCTGAAAAGAACAAAGAACTTCGTGCTGAGGCTAACAAGGTATTTGATAAGCGTGATGAGAGACTTAAGTCAATGACTGATGAATCAGTTCCAGTATTCTACTCATGCATCATGTGCCAGGCATTCTCACCAAGCCACGTTTGTATCGTAACACCAGAGCGTCTTGGTCTTTGCGGTGCTGTTTCATGGCTTGACGCCAAAGCAACTTTTGAGCTTGACCCAACAGGTCCTTGCCAGATAGTTACAAAAGAAAAATGTGTTGATGAGCGTGTTGGACGTTACGAAGACGTTGATGAGGTAGTATGTAACCTTTCACACGGCGCTCTTGAGCACGTAACACTTTACTCACTTCTTGAAGACCCAATGACATCATGCGGATGCTTTGAGTGTATCTGCGGTATCGAGCCTTGCTCAATGGGCGTTGTTATTACAACACGTGAGCATACAGGTATCACACCACTTGGTATGACATTCTCTGAGATGGCATCTATGACAGGTGGCGGTGTTCAGACACCAGGTTTCATGGGCCACGGCAAGCACTACATTGCATCTAAGAAATTCCTCAAGGCAGAGGGCGGTTTGCCACGTCTTGTTTGGTTACCAGCTGAGCTTAAGGAGCAGATCCGTGACAAGATTAATGCAACAGCAAGTGAAGTATACGGTATCGAAAACTTCGCTGACATGATTGCAGACGAGACAACTTGCGGAACAGGAGATCCAGAGGAACTCCTTGCATTCCTTTCAGAGGTTGGCCATCCAGTACTTGAGATGGAACCAATGGATATCTAAGTTTAAAACGGGAGACTGTTATGTTTGATGTAACCTTTACATTTGAAAATGACGACAGACAACCGGTGACGGTATCATGTGCGCCTGGAGCAAATTTGCTCCAGGTGGCGCAGCATGCCAATGTTGCCATAGATGCACCATGCAGTGGCAATGGTGCATGTGGAAAATGTAAAGTAAGACGCATAGAAGGCGAGCTTAATTGCTGGCCTTCAAGTCATATCACAGACGAGGAAAAAGCAGAGGGCTGGATCCTTTCATGTGGCGCGAAAGTTGCATCTGACGTAACAGTTATGGTCCCTGATATTGCGACTGCTTACCAGAGTAGGATGCAGACAGCGGACCTATCAAGTGGCAAAGAGATTGCTATTTTTGAAAAACTACTTGGTGATATCAAGGATGCAGGAGTCAATCTTGTAAACACATTTGCTATGGAGCGCATCGAGATTAGTGAGCCTTCATTGGAGGATACACTTCCAGATAACGAGCGTTTTGTAAATGCTGTAAAATCAGCCTTTGGTGTTTCAAAAGTAACAATACCTTTTTCCGTTACAAGAGACCTCGCAAGGGTTCTTCGCGAAAACGACTTCAAAGTTCGCGTAATCGGCGAACACAGGGGAGCAGACTTCTTTGTATATGGAGTCTCTTCTTTTGACGACCATGAACCTCTCTGTGGACTAGCCATTGACATTGGCACAACCACAGTTTCCGCTGTACTTGTTAACTTAAAAGGCGGAGAACTTCTTGCGAAGGCCTCTTCTGGTAACGGCCAGATAAGATACGGTGCTGACGTAATCAACCGTATCATCGAACAGGGCAAGACAGGTGGCGTAAAGCGCCTTAAGGATGCCGTAGTACGTGAGACAATCGAGCCTCTCATCAAAAAATTATGCGAGACTGCAAATATATCTCCGCAAAAGATATTAAAAGTTTGTGTTGCATCCAACACAACAATGAATCATCTCCTTTTAGGCGTTGACGCCAATCCGGTTCGTATGGAACCATACATACCAACTTTCTTCCATGCGGATGATATATTTGCACTCGAGATAGGTCTCCATATCAATCCAAATGCACGCCTTATCCTCTGTCCAAATATCGGTTCGTATGTAGGTGGCGATATCACTGCAGGTGCACTCGCTACGCTCCTTTGGGACAAAGAGGAATTATCACTCTTTGTTGACCTTGGTACCAATGGCGAGATCGTATTTGGCAATAACGAATTTATGATGAGCTGTGCATGTTCTGCTGGCCCTGCTTTTGAGGGTGGCGACATCAGTTGTGGCATGAGAGCCACAGATGGTGCGATTCAGGCTATCACGATTGATAAGGATACAATGGAGCCAACATACGAAGTAATAGGAGAGCCAGGCCAAAAGCCAATAGGCCTTTGTGGTTCGGGTATAATAGACTTAATCTCAGAACTTTACCGTTGCGGAATTGTCAATTCCAAAGGTAAGTATGTAAGGCAAGGCGACAGAGTTAAATTTGATGAGTACGAGATGGGCAGTTTTGTCGTTGTCGACGCAGCAAATTCCGAGACAGGACGCGAGATAGTTTTAACAGAGGTTGATATCGAGAGCTTCATTCGAGCAAAAGGTGCAATATATTCGGGAATCGATACACTTCTTTCAAGCCTTGATATGGATTCATCTTGCATCGAGCATTTCTATGTTGCAGGCGGAATTGGTAGCGGAATCAATATCGAGAACGCTATTAAAATTGGTATGCTCCCAGATATCGAGCTTGATAAGTATGAGTATATCGGCAACTCATCACTTGCTGGCGCATATACATGCGTACTTTCTCGCAATGCCGAGAAAAAGGTCAACGAGCTTGCTCGTAATATGACTTACATAGAACTTTCAACCTATCCAGGATATATGGATAACTTTATTGCGGCATGTTTCTTGCCACATACCGATTCATCTAGGTTCCCTAGTGCAAAACAGGAGTTCTAAATGGAAATACAAGATAATATAAAAGAAGTTCCTTTTGCACATTACGAGGAACTGTTTACAAAACTCGATCCAAAGGACGCCGCTGTGCGCTGTGGCGCCTCGTTTTGCGACGGTGAGTTCACACTCGACTTCCTTTTTGATGAGTATAAAATCACATGGCCCAAGTTTGCCGTAACTTCAAATAACCCTCAGGCATTTTGCCTTTCGGATTTGAAGTATCAGACATTCCTCATGCGAATTCTCCTGGAATTCGAGAGGAGGATGTCACTCGGCAACTTCAAGACATTTCGCGAAATGCCTTGGGGCGAGATGTATATCGAGCCATTCACCGGTCGCTGTATTAAACGCTCTGCGTTTACATTTGGAACTTGCGTTCCAAAGTTTCGCGCCGCTTCCACTGCGCTCGGCGCAACAGCGGTTGAGCACGGGGATGCCGGTTTTGAATTTGAAGTGATGCCAAACTATTTCATTCGAATTCTTGTTTGGGAAGGCGACGATGAATTCCCACCAAATGCGCAAATACTTTACTCTGACAATTTTGAAGGCTCGTTTGCCGCAGAGGACAGAGTTGTAATGGCAGAAATGCTGATAACTATGGTTAAAAACAAAATGAAGGAGCTGGAATGATATGCATATGCATCATGAACACCACGAACACGATCATCAAGTAACCCCAATAGAGGAACTTGTTGCTCTTATGAAATATATGGTCGGTCACAACGCAGAGCACACTCACGAACTTGAGCATCTTGCACTTGATATCAAGGAAGCTGGAAATGAAGAGGTTTACAAGCTCATCATGGATGCTGTTTCGGACTATCACAAGGGTAACGATATCCTTGCAGAAGCTCTTTCGAAACTTTCATAACTAGAGGAGGTACTTAATATGTGTCTTTCGACTGTTTATGGAAACAATGAGGATGCGGGAAACATCCTCATGAGTAATGTTACAAGGATTGAAGTAAAGGACAATCTTGTAATACTCACAGATCTTTTAGAGCGCAAGCTCGAGATCGATGGCGATTTGATTTTTGTTGATTTGCTCGCAAATAAAGCAATTGTTAAGGAGAGAGCATAATGGCAAATAAAACCATTGCCGTTGTAGGCAAGGGTGGTGTTGGCAAAACAACCACATGTGGTATGGCAATTGATTATCTCACCAAGAAATCAAGCGACCCTATCCTTGTTGTTGACGCGGATGCCAACTCAAACCTCAATGAAGTTTTAGGCGTAGAGGCCGAGATTACTCTCGGTTCAATCCGTGAGGAGATTGCGCATTCTGAAATAGATGGCAAAATCCCAGAGGGTATGTCCAAGGCGGACTACGCTGAATTTAAATTTGAAGATGCGCTTATCGAGGAAAAAGACTTCGATATGATAGTTATGGGTCGTACTCAGGGTCAAGGTTGCTACTGTTTTGTAAATGGCCTCCTCAAGACCCAGATAGATAAGTACATCAAAAATTACAGTTACACTGTAATTGATAATGAGGCTGGCCTTGAGCACATCAGCCGTGGAACGCTTCCACATGTTGATGTTATGCTTCTTGTTTCAGACTGTTCACGTCGTGGAATTCAAGCTGTTGCTAGAATTCGCGATATGATAGATGAACTAAAGCTAAATCCAGGCGAGATTCATCTCATTGTAAATCGGGCACCAAACGGGGAACTCAGTGAAGGAGTCAAAGAGGAGATAGAGAAGTTCAACTTGCCACTTCTTGGAGTGCTACCTCACGATGACCTCGTTTATGAATATGACTGTGATGGTAAACCGACAGCTTATGTGCCGGAGACCACACCAGTCAAGGCAAAACTTTTCGAACTCCTTCGTGAGATCGACATTTAATTTAGGTTTTTATTTATTTCTATATCAAGAAAGGATTGAGGAAATTGGCTTTTGAAGCAAAACTCCAAGCATTTAACTCAAAGGTTAACGCAGTAACACTTGGTACAGGCGACAAGGCTATCACTATTGGTGGTCAGAATGTTATGCCTTTCTACACATTTGATGCTGCAATCGAAAACACACAGAAAATTGGTCTTGAAATCTTGGATGACGAGAACGCTGTTGAGAACGCAAAGAAAGCGGAATCAATGGAAGGCGTATCTTTTGTATGTCTCCACCTCCAGTCAGCAGATCCAAACGGTGACGACACAAGCGTAGAGGACTGTGTAGCACTCGCTAAGGCTGTTGCTGAGGCAACTCCACTTCCACTTGTAATCATGGGTTGCAAGGCAGTAGAGAAGGACGCAGAAATCTTTAACAAGGTTTCAGAGGCTCTTGAAGGAAAGAATATTCTTGTTCTTTCTGCTCGTGAGGAGAACTACAAGCAGGTAGGCGCAGGTGCTGGTCTTGCATATGGACAGAAGGTAGGCGCTGAGTCTGCTGTTGATATTAACCTTGCAAAACAGCTCAACACAATGCTTTCTCAGCTTGGCGTTGATGACAAGACAATCGTTATGAACGCTGGTTCTGCTGCTGCAGGCTATGGTTATGAGTATGTTGCATCTACTCTTGATAGAATTCGCTTGGCAGCACTTACACAGGGCGACGCTCAGCTTGCAATGCCAATTATCACACCAGTTTCAACCGAGACATGGGGCGTTAAGGAATCAATCATGCCAGAGGAAGAAATGCCAGAGTGGGGTTCACTTGATGAACGTATCATCGAGATGGAAATCACAACTGCTGCCGCTGCACTTACAGGCGGCGCTGACGCTGTAATCATGCGTCACCCAGAAGCTATTAAATCTGTTGCTGCAATGATTGCAGCACTTAACTAAGAGGAGGTAAAAGAAAATGGCTGTTAAAGGACTCGATATTTTCAAGTTATCTCCAAAGACTAACTGTAAAGAATGCGGAAGCCCAACTTGTATGGCTTTCTGTATGAAGGTTGCTCAGGGTGCAGTTTCAATCGAACAGTGCCCACATATGTCTGATGAGGCTAAGGCTTTGCTTTCAGAGGCAACAGCTCCAGCAATGAAGACAATTAAAGTCGGCGCAGGAGATGCCGAGATTACACTTGGCGGTGAGACAGTTCTCTATCGTCACGAGAAGACACTTGTATCAAAGAACGTATTTGCAGTTCCAGTATGCACATGCATGGCTGATGCTGACGTTGATGCAAAGATCGAAGATCTTAAGAAGATCGATTACGAGCGTATCGGCGAGCGTGAGTTCGTTGAGACAATATTTGTAGCTGGCGAAGGCGACAAGCTCGCTGACCTTGCCAAGAAGGCTGCAGCAACAGGCCGTACTGTTATCGTTGAGACAACAGACGTTGATGCTGCCAAGGCTGCAATCGAGGCAATCAAGGACCAGAAGCCAGTTCTTTCTGGCGCAACAAAGGACAACTTTGCTGCAATGAATGAAATCGCAACTGCTGCTGGCATCGCTCTTGGCGTATGCGGCGACAGCATCGATGATATCTATGACACAATCAAGGCACTTGAGGATGCAGGTAACAAGAACCTCATCATCAACGTAACAGGTGCTGATGTTAAGGAAACACTTAAGAACGCAGTATTCTGCCGTCGTGGTGCTATCAAGGATAGCGACAAGTCACTTGGTTATCCATCTATCGTTAACCTTGCAAAGCTTGCTAAGGGTGATTTACACCTCCAGACAGCTTATGCTGCACTCTTTACACTCAAGTATGGTTCAATCATCGTTATGGAGAACATGACAATGGCTGAGGCACTTCCACTTTATGGTCTTCGTCAGAACATCTACACTGACCCTCAGAAGCCAATGAAGGTTGAGCCAGGTATCTATCCACTCAATGGTGCAGGCGCTGACGATCCAGTTATCCTTACAGTTGACTTTGCACTTACATACTTCCTTGTAACAGGCGAAATCGAGCGTTCAAAGGTTCCAGTAAACCTTGTTATTACAGACGCATCAGGTATGTCTGTACTCACAGCTTGGGCTGCTGGTAAGTTCTCATCATCAACAGTTAAGAAGACATTTGATGAGTTTGATGTAGCATCCAAGATTAACAATCGCACACTTATCATTCCTGGTAAGGTTGCAGTTATGAAGGGCGAAATTGCTGACAAACTTCCTGATTGGAACGTAGTAGTTGGTACTCGTGAGGCTGTTGAAATCGTTAAGTACTTAAAGGATGGCGAGTACAAGAAGGCTGCAGAGGCAGCTGCTGCTCAAAAGGCTGACGCTCCAAAGGCAGAGGCAAAGGTAGTAGACGAGAATGCACCACTTGACTTTGATAAGATTGCTGCAAGCATCCCAGAAATCAAAGTTGTTGATATGGGCGTTCAGTACAAGACAAGAAATGTTGATTCTCAGAAGTTCGTAACAATTGGTGAGCGTATCCACTGCATCAGCCCAACAATCAAGGCTGCTATGGACAACATGGATCCAGAGCCAATTCTCAAGAGAGCTGCAGAGCAGATTGCTGCTGGTGCAACATATCTTGACGTTAACATCGGACCTGCAGAGTCAAATGGTCCAGAGCTTATGACTTGGGCTGTTAAACTTCTCCAGGAGAACTTCAACAACGTACCACTTGCTCTCGATACAGCTAACAAGAAGGCAATTGAAGCAGGTATCAAGGTTTATAACCGTACAAACGGTAAGCCAATCGTAAACTCAGCAGATGCTGGTTCTCGTATTGACAACATCAACCTTGCTGCTGCAAACGATGCTATTTGTATCGCTCTTTGCTCAGCTGATGGTATCGCAAAGGACAACGAGGAGCGTATGGCTCACTGCCACAAGATGCTCGACCTCGGTATGTCACTCGGTATGGAATCAGATGACCTCTGGTTCGACCCACTCTTCCTTGTTGTTAAGGGTATGCAAGACAAGCAGATGGACGTTCTCGCTGCAATCAAGATGTTTGCTGACGAGGGACTCAAGTCAACTGGTGGTCTTTCTAACAACTCTAACGGTGCTCCAAAGGAAGTTCGTCCAATCATGGACTCAGCTCTCGTCGCAATGTGCATGATGCAGGGTCTTACATCTGCTATTGTTAACCCATGTGACAAGAGACTTATGGAGACAATCAAGTCTTGTGATATATTCAAGAACAACGAACTCTACTCAGATTCTTATCTTGATATGTAATAAAAAAATCGCGCTCGAGTGTTTACACTCGGGCGCTTTTTTGTTAAAATATTTATGTCTCAATTTCGGAAATAAATAAAGGAGGTTTATCGAAATGAGTGAGAAATTTGATGCTCTCATTGCTAACAAAGAGAAAACTGCTCAGTACATGATTGACGACATCACACATATCTGTAAGGATATGCCAAAGCGTGATCCAGGTTCTGAGGGTGAGCGTATAGCAAGTGAGTACATGGCAGAAATCTTGAAGAACGATTGTGGATGTGAAAGAGTTGACATCGAATCATTCGACGAGAACCCAGGTTCTTTCTATGGTTGGATTCATATCACATTTACACTTTGCTTCATCGCACTTATCCTTATACCACTTTTCCCAGGTGTTAAGGCAGTAGCAGCAATCGGCATTGCATGCATCGTTATTGGTTGGCTTCTTGCTCTCTTACAGTTTGGCCTTTACAAGAAAGTAGTAGACTTCATGTTCCCAAAGAAGGTTGGTACAAACGTAACAGCTATCAAGTCATGCACAGGTGAAGTTCAGAGAAGAATCTTCTTCAACGGTCACCAGGACGCAGCTTGGGAGTGGCCAGCAAACTACCTTGGTGGTGGCGTTCTCTTTGAGGGCCTTATCATCATCGCAGCTATCGGTACACTTTTCTATCTTGGACTCGACATTTCTATCCTTGTAACTGGCGAACTTTCAAAGAAATTGGCTCTTATCGGTCTTATCTTTGTTCCTTTCTGGGTTTACATGTTCTTTATGTGGAGCCCAAATCGCATCGTTGACGGTGCTAACGACAACCTTTCAGGTTGCTACATGGGTATTGCAATCCTCAAGGAAATGAAGGCAGCAGGCATCGAGCTTGAGCACACAGAAGTAGGCGTTATCCTCTCTGGTTCTGAGGAAGCAGGCCTCCGTGGTTCAAAAGCATGGTGCGAGGCTCACCAGGGTGAGTTCCAGGATGTTCCTACATTCATCTATTCTTATGATACAATTCACGATCCTAAGTATCTCCTTACTAACTATCGTGACCTTAACGCTACAGTAAAGGCTGACAAGGACGTATCTGACCTCTTCATGGAAGCAGCTGCAGAGCTCGACATCCAGTGCAAGAAGGGCATGGTTCCACCACTTGGCGGTGCAACAGATAACGCTGCATTCGCACAGGGCGGTTTCCGCTCAACAGGTATCACAGGTCTTAACCACAACCTTGAAAACTACTATCATACACGTCGTGACACATACGACAACATGAACCTTCAGGGTCTTGCTGATTGCTATGCAGTATCAGTTCGTGTACTTGATAAGTTTGATCAGGGTGCAAAGCAATAAGACTAAAAAGTAACAACATAATTTGTTAACTTTGAGGCTAGGTTTCAATTGAAAACCTAGCCTCTTTTTGATATCATATTAAGCGTTAAATTAAAAATAAGGAGATGTTTTTAATGCTTGCAAAGGACAGCGTTAAAAACTACGCAGAGCAGCTTACAAAATATGCTGACTACGTAGCAACACAAATTGGAAAGACTATTGAGGTAGCAGGTGGTGGACGTCCATCTGGTTACCCACAGGAGCACAAGGCTCAGGACTATGTTATCGAGCACATGACTGGCGTTGCTGATGAGGTTAGAACAGAGGACTTCAAACTCCATCCAAAGGCATTCATGGGTTGGGTACTTATTGATGGTATCTGCATGCTTATCGCAGCAGTACTTCTCATCATCAACTTCTTTGTAGCTGCTAATACTGCTCTCGTTGTTGTAGCACTCGTACTTACAGTTATATCTGTCGCTTGTATTCTCGGCGAGTTCCTTTTCTACAAGGAATTTTTAGACCCTCTCTTCCCAGAGAAGGAAGCAAAGAACGTTATCTGCACACGCAAGGCTGCAGGCGAGACCAAGAGGAGAATTATCTTCTCAGGTCACGTTGACTCAGCATGGGAGTGGAGATACACATACCTTGGTGGCGGCCACTTCTTGACTGCTGTTATCGCAACTGGCATCGTTTGCCTTGTTGCCGACCTTGTTATCATCCTTCTTACACTCTTTGGTGTATCTGCTGGTTGGTTCGTAGTAATTGCCAAGATCTTTGCTATCATTTCAGTTCCTGCTATGTGCCTTATCCTCTTCTTTATGAACTGGAGCATCTGCGTTGATGGCGCAAACGACAACCTCTCAGGTGTCTATGCATCAATGGCAGTTATGCAGTATCTCGTTGACAATGATATCCGTTTTGAGAACACAGAGGTTATCTCTATTTCAATGTCATCAGAGGAGGCTGGTCTTCGTGGTGCCAAGGCATTCGCCAAGGCTCATGCAAAGGAGTATGCTGATTCAGGCGTAGAGACAATCGCAATCTGCACCGACACACTCCGTGACTTTGACGATATGGGTATCTATAACAAGGATATGACTGGCACAGTTAAGCTTGATCCAAAGGTTGCTGGCCTCGTTAAGGAAGCATCTAACATCGCTGGACTTAACCTTCCATATGCTAACGTATTCTTTGGTTCATCTGATGCAGCAGCACTCGCACAGGGTGGAATGAAGGCTTGTTGCCTTGCTGCTATGGATCCAACTCCAGCACGTTACTATCACACACGTCTTGACACAGCTGACAATCTCGATAAGAAGACAATCGCAGCAGGCATCGACACACTTCTCAATGCTGCATTCCTTTTTGATGAGAAGGGCCTTGACTACTAATAATAGGCAAAAAATACTCCGCTAGGGTTTCCTAGCGGAGTTTAATTTTTGCTTATTTGTCAGCCTGCTTTGAATACTTGAGGTTGTAGATAACTCTCATGATGTTTGTATCAATAGGAGAGAGAGGAGACTTGCAAACTGTGAGTTCACAGTACATTTCGGCCTTGCACTCTTTCTCGAGTACTTTCTTTACACCTTCAAGGTCAAAGAGTGTGTTGCCAGTTACCATAGCGCCCTGGCCCTTTACGAGGACAGCGTTACGGCCCTTTGATGCCTTGCCAATATCAATGGCATCGGTCCTGTAACTTGTTCTTTCCCAACTACAACATTTAACATCAACACCAGCAATCTGAGCAAAGTCATCAAGGTGTGGCTTCATTGTGTTGCCAGCTTTTGAAAGAGCAACAACGTCATCCGCTGCGTACTGATCGATAAAGGTTACATCACTGTTTCTATAGATTGCAGCGTGGATAGCAGCACAACGTGGGCCAATACCGATATATGGGCAGCCTGATTCGATGCTACATGAGTATACATCGCCATTCTTCATAGTAAGTTCAAATGTCTTATCTGTGATTTTCTTACTTGAACCTAAATCTTGAAGTTTGTTGTCTGTTGTTGAAAAACGCTGCTCATAAGCTTTGTAAAGCTTTGCGGCGCCAAGTCTAGTGTTACCTGTTGTAAAACCGACAACTCTGCTAAGTTCCTTGCCACAGACCTCCTCAAGCGCTGCTGCAACTGCGAAGGATTCGTCGAAGTCTTCGCCGAGGCAGAGTGCGCCGTGATGCTTCATAATGATTGCCTTGCAATCAGGATTTGCTTCCACGGCTGCTGCAACGCCCTTGCGGAGCGCGCCAGTTGATGGCATGCCATAGGCACCAACTGGTACCTTTGGTCCAAGAACCTTAGCATACTTTGGTGCGAGGTTCTTGAGTTCGCGTCCAGTTGGGGAGATGGCTGATGCGTTTACTTGGTGTGTATGGATAACAAAGTTGACATTTTCGCGAAGGCGATATGCGTCAGCATGAACGCCCTTTTCAGAAGATGGCTTGATGTCGCCTTCATATTCGCAGTCAGCGATGTTAACTACTACGAGTTCATCTGGAGTCAATGTCTCGTATGGTTTGCCACTTGGAGTGATGACAAACTGTGTATCTGAAATACGAGCTGAAACATTGCCCCATGTTCTAGCTATAAGGCCTGATTCAACAAGCTTTTTGCCAGCTTCGATGACGAGAGCCTTTGCTTCATTTATTTCGTAAGCCATTTTATTACCTCTTACTTTTTCTTACCAGTTGGGATGAGTTCGCACTGTGCAAGTACTTTGTCAAAGCGTGCGATACAGTCATCAATCATCTTTTCATCATAAGCAGCTGATGTGTAGAGACGTGAGCCTGCAAGTGTTACAAGGCCTTCTGCCATGTAAGCAGCACCCATGTTCTGCATCTCGATCTGACGAATACCTGTCTGATCAAGGATTGATGGAATCTCCCAAGCCTTCTTGAGGTCGATAGCAAACTGCATTGTACCAACTGTATCAAGGTGGCAGATAGAACCAACGTTAAATGCTACGAATGGGAGGTTATACTTCTTGATTGATTCCTGGAGACCCTTTGTAAGGCGGTCACCCATCTGGCCTGCCTTCTGGCAAGCGTTTCTCTTTTCGATTTCGCAGATAGCTGTGTAACCAGCAACACAAGAGATTGGTGTTGCTGCCATTGTACCACCGCACATTGCCTTCTTAACCTTCTTGCCAGATGCGTCAAGGCCAGCGCCAAGGTGTTTCATAACATCCTTGTGTCCGCCGATACCACCGGCACCTGGGTAACCGCCAGCGATTACCTTACCAAAGATTGTGAGGTCTGGATCGATACCATAGTAACCCTGTGCACCAGAAAGACCAATACGGAAGCCAGATACAACCTCATCACAGATGAGGAGTGCGCCGTACTTGTGGCAGAGAGCCTCAACGCCCTTAACGAATTCACGTGTAACAGGACGAGTAGCTGACTCTGGACCTACTGGCTCGATGAATACGCCAGCTGTACCGCCGTTGAGCTCATTCATCTTGAGCTTGCGCTCGAGATCCTCGAGGTCACCTGGGAAGAAGCCCTGTGTATGAAGGAATGCATACATTGGGATACCCTTTGACTGGAGGTTCATTGTTCCTGGAATACGCATGTCCCAAGCAATCATATCTGACCAACCATGGTATGCGCCACCCATCTTGAGGATGTTCTTGTGGCCTGTTGCAAGACGAGCAACACGCTCTGCACACATGCATGCCTCGGTACCTGAACCGAGCATACGGAACATTTCAACTGATGGTACACATTCAGAAATCTTCTTAGCGAGCTTCATCTCATACTCGTGGAAAAGACCAGTTGAAGGACCACATGTGTTAAGAAGGTCGATAACTGCATCACGAACAACTGGGTCGTTAGAACCAAGGATTGTTGGACCACCAGCCTGGAGAAGGTCATAGTACTTGTTACCATCTATATCATAAAGGTAAGCACCTTCTGCTTTTGTCATAACGATAGGGAATGGGTGGTTGAAAGCGAGGTTGTGCTGTACACCACCAGGGATTACGTCGCGAGCCTCAGTAATCATAGCCTTTGACTTCTGACATTTCTCCTCAAAGTACTCCTGCTCGTATTTTGCAAGAGCAGTTCTGTTGATAGAATAAACTGGCTTCTTGATAAGAGCATCAAGTTCTCTGTTAATAGCTATAGCGTCTGGGTATTCGGAAATAGCGAATCTTGTGTCCATAAATATACCTCCAATTTAATACGTCGTGAGCGACGGCTCACAGTTTTACAATAAAAGTATACCACAATATACAAATATAATAAAGAGTTAATTTGTGGTTGAATTTTACAATATTACTTGATACAATTTAGTCATAGTGAGCAAGCGCTCACACTACCTTATACTTTAAGGGAGAATAACATGGAAAAGGTTTATCATAAAGAGGCCTTTGACAGAGCGAACGAGAAGTATAAAGCAGCAGTAATAGAAGCTGGAATAAATGAGTTCTCAGAGCTCGGTCTTGAAAAGGCCAATATCAACGTAATTGCGAAAAAGGCTGGTGTTTCAGTAGGCCTGCTTTACAAGTACTTTGATACCAAAGAGGATTACTTTTTTACATGCGTAGAGGAAGCGATGCGCACGCTTGAGGATATTATCGAGGGTGTTGTAAACAGCAACGATAAAATCCTCGTTCGTGCAGAGAAACTGATACGCGCAATTCAAGCGACGTCAGGCGCTGATTCTAAGTATGTAAAACTATACAATGAAATAACAAAGGTGTCAGACAAGGATGGCGCGGCGGAGCTCGCCAAAAAGGTTGAGGGCATCTCGGCCAAGACGTACCGCGACTTTATCGAAAATGCCAAGGCAAGAGGCGATATAAGGTCGGACTGCGACCCTGCAATGTTTGCCTTTTTCTTTGACACATTGCTCATGACACTTCAGTTTTCTTACACTTGTGACTATTACAGAGAGAGGCTTAAACTCTTCTGTGGTGAGGATATATTTGACGACGATGATCGAATGGTGAAGGAGCTTATCAAGTTCCTTGAAGCGGCATTCACGTTCGAGCACGACGACGTTAAAAAATTCGGTAAATAACTTAGGAGGAAATAGATATGGGAAAGTTTGTAATTGCTTATGACATAGGCACAACTGGTGTTAAGACCTGTCTTTTTGAAATCGACAAGACCATAGTACTCAAGGCTGCAGAGTCGCACGGATATGGACTCTACATGGTTGAGAACGGTGGCGCTGAGCAGGACTTTAACGAGTGGTGGGAAGCTATGGCTGAAACCACAAAGGAAATTTTTTCAAAGAGTGATATAAAGCCTGACCAGATTGAGGGTATCTCATTCTGCTCACAGATGCAGGGTCTCGTTGCTCTTGATAAGGATTGCAACGTTCTTCGCCGTCCAATGTCTTACATGGACCAGCGTGCGAAGGAGGAGATTAAGAAGGGTATTGCAAACGGAATCCAAATTGCTGGAGCAAACGTATTTAAACTCCTTCCTTACCTTTACTACACAGGAGCAGTATCTTGCTCAGTTAAGGACCCTATCTGGAAGTACAAGTGGATAGAGGCTCACGAGCCAGAAGTATTTAACAAGATTTACAAGATAGTTGACGTTAAGGAGTCTATCATCGCCAAGATGACAGGTCGTATCATTATGACTCAGGACTCTGCTTTTGGTCAGCTTCTCTATGATACAAGAAAGGGTCACGAGGGTTGGTGTAAACCAGTTTGCAAACTTGTTGACGTAAACCCTGATCACCTTGCAGAGATAGTTAAGTCAACCGACGTAGTTGGTGGACTTACACAAGAGGCTGCCAAGGAACTTGGCCTCGTTCCTGGTATCCCAGTATTCGGTGGTGGCGGAGACGCCTCCCTCATCGGTGTTGGCGCCGGAGCAGTGCTCCCAGGCGAGACACACATCTACTCAGGCACATCAGGCTGGGTATCAACTGTTGTTGAAAAGCAGACAGTTGATACAGGAGCTATGATTGCCGCTATTGTTGGTGCTGACGAGGGTAGGTACAACTACTTCGCAGAGCATGAGACATCAGGCAAGTGCCTTGAGTGGGTCAAGAACCACTTGGCACTTGATGAGATTGGTATCTATCTCGAGAAGAAGGATGTAACTGAGTCACCAGAGAATATCGAAGAGACATATACAAGCCTCTACGATTACCTTTCAAAGGTTATGAAGGAGACACCAGCAGGTTCAAACGGTGTTATCTTTACACCTTGGCTCCACGGCAACCGTTGCCCATTTGAGGATCCAAATGCTGCAGGTATGTTCTTTAACATCAACATTGACACAGGCAAGCGCGACCTCATCCGTGCAGTAATTGAGGGCGTATGCTATCAGAACCGTTGGATGTATGAGCAGCAGAAGAAGAAAGTAAGTGTATCTGACACAGTACGTTTCGTTGGTGGTGGCGCACTTTCTGACGTTACATGCCAAATTCTCGCTGACGTAATCGGCTGCACAGTTGAGACAGTTGCAAGCCCACAGAACGTAGGCGCTGTTGGTGCTGCTGCAATCATCGGTGTTGGTATTGGTGCAATTGATAGTCTTGATAAGGTTAAGGAATTCATCCCAGCTGAAAAGACATTCAAGCCAAACCCAGAAAACAAGGCTGTATACGACAAGAATTTTGAAGTGTTCAAGACACTTTACAAGAATAACAAAGATGCTTTCAAAGCACTTAATGGATAAGGAACATATTAATCCCGGTTGATTGTGATATCAACCGGGATTTTTTTTGTCACAATTTTAAAGATGTAGAGCACTACGCTAATGAGGATGTGAGGGAATTGATAAAAGAAGAGTTTAGTAAAGTATTATCATCAAATCGTAGCAAGGCCATTTTTGCATATTTGATGCTGGTAGCTCTGCTCGATAATATTTTTGGAATATATTATTCAAAAAAAGGTATTGGATATATTAATCCGCATCCTACTTTTATGTCGTTGCTTTCTGGAAAAGCTGGAATTACTTTTTATGCGATGTTTGTTTGGATTCTTTCGATAACATTAATGATTTTATATTGCGATAAATATGCGCAAGAAAAGAATGGTGGAATAAAATCAATTTATATTTTGAAAACTTCACGAAATAAACTATTTTGGTCAAAAATGCTTGTGTCTTTTTTATTACCTATACTTTTTTGTGGAATTCCATTGGCTACAAATTTGTTGATAGACATAATATTTCTTAATGGTGGCACATCGTTTAGTGATTTAGAAATGTATACTGTTGAGGAAGTTGGCTCCTTTCTTGTTTTTTGTGTTCACAATCCATATGTTGCATGGCTAGGGTATTATCTTGCATCGGCTTTGATATTTGGATTGCTTGGTGTTATGTGCCAAAGTTTTTCGATGGTAATAGAAGATGTACGAGTTGCATATGTCATTACATTTGCTATTTGGATTTCATTCTTTTGCTTTAGATTTAATATACCGAAGATTATTCAACCATATACAGAGTATGGCCCGACGGATGCCTTGCAATCGTTTTGTGTTTTTATTCCATTTGTAATGATTCCATTAGGGTATGCCTTTTATTGCCAGGTGATAAAAAAGGATGAATATTAAATATAACGTTCTAAGAGTTGCATTATTTATAATGTTATTCCTTGTGATGGATATCAGGTATTTTATTCCTGAAAATATGAAAGATTATGATTCTCAAGCGACACTACTTGTCGGGACAATTATGCAATCCAGTGTTGGATATTTGCATACATTCCTTGTGATTGGCTTGGTTTTAACTGGATTATTTATATTTGGATTGAGTTGTTGTGTTTTAAAAATTGAAGATAGGGACATTATTGCTAGAGGACGAATAGGCTTTATTTTAAATTCATTCGCTAAAATTTCTAAAGATGCATTTATTATATCGATGGAATTTGTTGGAGTACTGTTGGCATTTACATATATTTATTTTGATGCCATTGTGTTATCTAATTATAAAACTATACTGTGTTTAACATTTTATACTATTGTCTTGGTTTTGTATTTTTTATTTTTGGGATCGATATATCTTTTGTTACAAGTTCTTTTAAATTTTAATAGCTATGTTTTGCTGCTTGAGGTGGGTACAGTTTTTTTGTTTAATGGTTTAGGACAGATTGGCTTAAGGATAAGTCCTGTTTATTCGTGTGATTTTATCGTTTCATGGTTTGCCAATAATACATTAGATACGATTGATTATTTATCCAATGCTTTGTTGACAATATCACTGTCGATTTTTGCAGTAGTTGCCGCAATATTTATCTTTGAGAGAAGGGATATCATTATTGATGTCAAAAGTGATAGGTAGGGTTTTGCCATTTACAGTTGTTGTGCTGGCTTCTATGTTCCTTGTTTTAGCGAATACGAATTATTGTGGAGTGAAATTCACGCTGTATTATGATGAAACTTTATTAAATATTTTAATTATTGGTACTTTGCTTTTGATGAGAGAACATAGACCAAATTCTCTTTTTTCGAAAAATGGATTATGTAGAACTATTCGCATCGGTTCAAGAAAAAGATGCCTGTTTAAAGAAATAAAAATGTTAGTGCGTGAAGTTTTAATCTTTGTATTGCTTCATTCGTCTTTGCTAATAGTATTTAGCACAATCTTTTGTAAAGAGTTTCAAGTGAATTCAATTTTTATTTATTGTTTGCTAAATGCAGTAGGTGTAATGACTCTCGCATCTTTTCAACTATTGATTCAAATTAAGAATAAAAAAGGCTTAGGACTATATATTTCTTTGTCTTTATATGTTTTTGGATTACTTTTAGGACAGGCATTATATGAATTATCTACAATGCTTACCAACGTTACTATTTTAAAGTTAATTAGAGTAATTCAACTTATTGATTTGGTTAATTACATGAGTTTAACGAGGATAAATCTATTAAACGTGTCATTTATGAATGCAATGCTTATAGAAGTATTTGTGTTGACTGTTGTAGTAATAACAATAATAAAGATGGTAAAAAAAGTAGATATTATTGATGAGGATTAACTATGATTGTTAAATTTGAAAATTATACAAAAATAATCAAGAAAAAAACCATACTTGACAATTTGAACCTTGTTTTAAAAAGTGGCAAAATATACGGTTTGCATGGACGGAATGGTTCGGGGAAAACGATGTTATTGAGAGCTATTTCTGGATTAATTCTTCCAACAAGTGGATGTGTGTCGATTGATGGTCAAAAGGTAGGTAAGGATATTGAATTTCCATCAAGTATTGGTGTGATAATTGAACATATGAATTTGGTAGGCGAGTATACGGCAAAAAAGAATTTACAGTTATTATCAAAAATTAATCATATAGCAACAGAACTGGATATAAATGAAGCATTGATCAAAGTTGGGCTTGACCCAAACTGTAAGCAAAAGGTAAAAACTTTTTCTCTTGGAAATAAGCAAAAGCTAAATATTGCTCAAGCTATTATGGAGCATCCCAAATTAATATTGTTGGATGAACCTACAAATGCTCTGGATGCAGACACGGTTAAAATGGTAAGAGAGTTATTGCTAGAGTTAAAAGAAAATGGAAGCTTGATAATTATTGCAAGCCATCAAAGTGATGATTTAAGTATACTTTGTGATGAAATAATTGAAATGGATGAAGGAAGAATACTTAGCGATGAAAACTAAAAAAATCTCTACGCTTATTCTATTGCTAGTAAGTTTTATTGTGATTGCAGTTTGTATATTTAAACTATTAAACTTACAAAACAAATTGGGTAAAGAAGACGGCAACTATAGTTGGGTAAGTGAATATATTGATTCCACAAAGGATTTTTTATGTGTTGATTTTAGTGATGATTCAGCTATGGTCGCACTTTGTACTGAAATCGTATGTGCAAATGTGGTGGTGTCGTCTGATGAATTAGAAAGTTTTTCCTATGATTCTACTCTAGTGTTTTGGGATGGGGTTTTAGAAAACAACACATTTATATATGGATCTTTAGTTCCATTTGATTGTGCCTATGTGATTGTCAATGACAATATAGTTAAGCCAAAAACAGTAACTATTGAAGATAATGGGAAAATGTTTTTTTTAAAATATGTGCTTTGTACTACTGAAAATTTTGATGTAAATGACGTTGGCAAAGTAGTAATGGTGGATAACAATTTAAAACAACATAGCAATTTGGAGGGACAAGAATGAAAAAGAAAACAACTAAAGTATTCTCTGTTGTATTAGTAGTTATGCTTTTTGTTGCAACATTTGCTGTCAGCGCTTTCGCTGGCGATGAGAATCTTATCTATAGTTTTAACATTCAAGCAAATCGTAATGTTACAAGATATACAGTAGGGCAGTTTAGAGACACTACTAATAACAATAATGCGTGGAAAGTGAATTTCAAAACGTCTAATGAGCCGGGAACAGGAAGAACATTTACGGAATATGTTATAACCAAAAGCGATGGAACACTAGCTGCAAGTTGGCATTCAGTACAAGTGTCAACAGGTGCACATTATTATGCTGCAAATGACAATGGAGATTTTGCTACTGTATATTTAAACGGTCGTGATAATAACAATATTGCATCAACATATACTGTTACTGGATATTGGGATGAAGAAACTGGAATAACTCCAGACTAATTTTATAATCCACCAATATTACTTTGAAAGGGTGACTGAACGGTCACCCTTGAAGTCTTGTTTGAAAAAACAGAAAGTCTTATAATAATCTCAACTTCATAATGCTGCATGGGGGGGGTATTGGTATATTAAGTTTTTATTTACAAAATATTGATTGTGAAGATGATAAAAAGTATTTTGAAAAGTTGTATTTTGAGTATCAATCACTAATCTACAAAATTTCGTATAGATACTTGAATGATGTTCAATTATCTGAGGATAACGTACATGACACTTTTTTAGAGTTATCAAAAAGTTTTGATAGATTTAAAAATTTGCCAGTTGATAAGCACAAACGTTATATTGCGACAATAGCTGAACGTACGGCAATGAAAAAATATAAAAAGGAGACTAAAGAAAAAGAGTTTTCGGAAAAGAGTAATGTAATTGAAGTAGATAGTACAGACTTTACAAATAATGATCATTTAGAACTAAAAATTGCTTTAGAAAAAATGCCGTTTGAGTATGTATATCCTCTTTTGCTCAAATATGCTCAAGGCCTTTCATATAAGGAAATCGCAGAAATTTTTAATATAACTGAAGAAAATGCGCGTCAAAAAATATGCAGGTGCCGAAAAAGATTGAAGGATTGCTTAGAATAGGGTGATAATGTGATAAATAATGAAGAAAGTTTGATTATAGCTTGTAGAGATTATCAAGAAGATCATATTGATGAGTTGCTCGAAACAACAAATGATGAAAAGGAACATATCTTTGGCTATGGTTATGAGAAAAAAAGAAATAATACTATCAAACTTTTAAATAAAAAACCTAATAAGAAGAATCGCAAAAAAAGAAAAATATCAGTACGAGCACTTGCGATAGCTGCAATATTAATGGTGACCGCAATTTCGGCTGTTGCATATGGTCCTATTAAGTCATATATGGAAACAGTACATAGTGATTGGACTGAAATAATCTTTAATAAGCAAAACACTAATGATTGTATGGAAGTTTATCCAGGATACATACCAAAAGGATATAAATTGGTTGAAAATTCACTTGTTAAAAATTTTAGCCAATATATGAGATTTGAAAATGAAGAAGGTAAAATTATCATAATTGATGTTTCTTTAGCAAATGGAATGGTGGCGCTAAATACAGAAAGAAATGATTATAAAGTAGTTGATATTAACGGATATGACTCTTTTGTTTGTAATGATTTGGGTATGGCGACAATTGTGTGGTCTACAGGTGAATATGTTTATACAATAGATGCTGATTTAACCGATATACTTACGGAAGAAACTGTTGTAAAAATTGCAAATGAATTGGAAAGGGTAAAATAAGTGTCACAAATAGTTTTTACTTAAGCACTATGCTTATATAGAAAAAATGGGAGGTAAATTTATGAAAAAAATATTTGCAATTATATTGTCATTGGTACTTTTATTTGGATTGAGCACTATTGCTTTTGCGTATACCGCAGATGAAACGGATGGTGATAGAACATCTCTAATTTCATCTGTAAACGCTACGATATCTCATGGTGCTATTAATACAAAAGTTAAAGTCAAATGTACATGTACTTCGACTGTAACTCAAATAAAAATTAAAATGGAGTTGCAAAAATTAACAAGTGGAAGTTATTCAACGGTTCAAACGTGGGAATCAACATTTAACTCGAGGACAGCAGAATATGAGGAAAGCAAAGTAACTTCTCCTTTAGCAACTTATCGTTTAAAAGCGACCGTTACAGCAAAAAGTGGAACTAATACAGAGACAAAAACATATTATGTTTATGAGAGTTGACGTAAGAAATTGTTTATATTGAAAAAAATAATAATTGTGATAGAATTTCTCCTATAAACTTGTGTGAGGAAATTCTAATGTATAACGTACTTTTTGTCTGCTCACAAAATATGTGCAGGAGCCCATACTGTGAGTATATGTTTAGAAAAATGGTAGAGGAGTCTGATGTGCTCCGTGGCAAGGTTGATGTTAAATCATCAGCTGTTATGAGCCCAGTGCCTTATATTGATCCAAAAACTGCAGAGGCACTGATAAGAGAGGGCTTTGATGAGGGCTATGTAAATAGCCACAAGCCAGGCTATATCTTGCGCCCATATGATATAAAACTCTTTGAAAATGCCGATATTATTATCGGCATGACAAAGGGGCATAAACTCCTTACGCCAATTTGGTGGCAGGGTAAGTTTAAAACACTCTCAGAGGCTGCCACAGGCAAATATAAGCCTGTTCCAGACCCATGGCTTATCAAGGATATTGAGAAGTACATAGGTGAGATGAACAAGATCAAGGCCTACCTTGAGCAGTATGTAAAAGTGCTTGAGGAAGAGCTTAAATGAGAAAAGGAAGTGTCAGTTTTGCTGACACTTCCTTTTTATTTCATCGGTTCCTCAAGCAAATCCTCAACGCGACAGTGTAGGGTGTGGGCGAGTTTGTATACTGTATTTGCTTGCGCCTTGTCTATGTCGTTAATTTTCTGTTCGTACATCTGAATTGATCTTAAGTTTACACCAGATTCTTTTGCGAGTTCAGATTGTGAGAACCCGCATATTTCACGAATGGTTTTGAGTTTGGATTCATCTTTGTTTCTTTTGGAATAATATTTGTTCTCAAGCGCTTCAATTACTCGCATTGTATCCATTTCATGATATTTTGGATACATAAGTAGCAACTCATCGAAAGGAATGCTTTTGAAAATTGATTCAAAGGTGTGCGCGGTGTACCATTGGTACTCGGCAAGTACCCAGCCACACCAATACTCGGGTGAGTAGTGGCTTGAGAGTTTCGGTTCTTTGAAAATATAGTAACCACAGTATGCTTTTGAAATTACCGCTTTGCCGAGTTCTATTCCAGACATTCCAACTATTATAGTTGGGTTACCGGTTTGAAATAGTTCGGCATAGCCTGTATTTTTAAAAAAAAGTGACACCAATATTCCATCAATTCCGCAGGAGTTGATGAGGTAATCATACATATTGCCAAGTTGGTTTTTTGCATCACTTAGATACGATTCGTTGTATGCGCGGGTCATCGTTTTTCATTCCTTCTCTCAAAATATCAATCATAAATATATCGTCTTTGTATGGCTTTTTCTTGGAAAGAGACTTCTTATACGTTTCTCGCGCCGTGACGTCGCGCGAGATGAATTTAGGGTAGTAGATATCACGGCTGACTTGAACGGCTTTCTCAAACGTAAGGTTATCAAAAGCCTTCTTTGAAACAAGAGCGGTCTGAACACCGAGGTTGCCAAGTCGTAATGCGTAATTAAGTGTTCTAAGAGGTATAGCATTTTCAACAAAGGCACTTGCATAAGCAAAATATGAATCGTCGGCTCGATAACCTGTAACTAAGTCGTAAGTGGATAGATTGATTCCAAAGTTTTTAATTAGATACTTTTTTGCATCTAAAGAGACCTCGGAACGTAAAGCAAATGTACGATGATTTAATAAAATAGCCATCCAATTTAATATGTTGTAATTGCCTTCTAGAAGATTTAGTTCTATTAAATCATCGGTTTTTAATCTATAAAAGTTTATGTATCCATCAGTGTTATCCTTGCAAGCCCATTCGGCAGCAAGGGATTCGTCCTTGGTGCAATACAGCCCTTGACCATAATCGTTATCAAACCTACCTGATTTTAGGTTTGGCGATTCAATTATGTTGTTTGAACCGTGGAGTAATGTGATTTCAGACATATTATCACCTCTTTGCTTGAAATTATATCATTACAATGATATAAAATCAACAGTTTTTCAAAATCAATTGACACCAGAAAACTACGTTGTTATAATCAAAACCGAAAAAATCAAAGGGGATTAAGATGAACAGTTTTGATGCATATAAGGGCTTTGGAATCGACGAGAAGATAATTAAGTTTTCAGATTCGATTTTAAAGGATCTTGACGAGAGATTTCGTGAAATAGATAGCGTGGCCGAGTTCAACCAGATGAAGGTCATAGGGGCAATGCAGGATAACCGTGTTAACGCAGGTTGCTTTGCGGGCACGACAGGCTATGGTCACGACGACTTGGGTCGTGACACATTAGAGGCCGTTTACGCTTCCGTATTCCATACGGAGGCGGCACTCGTGCGCGGTCAAATTACCTGCGGTACACATGCGCTTGCGATTGCTCTCTCTGCTAACCTCTTGCCAGGTGACGAGATGTTGTCACCTGTGGGCAAGCCATATGACACACTTGAGGAGGTAATCGGCATCAGGGATGGTGTTGGCTCACTCAAGGAGTATGGTGTCAGCTATAAGCAGGTTGATTTACTTCCTGATGGCACATTTGACTATGACAACATCCGTCGTGCCATCAATGAAAAGACCAAGCTCGTTGAGATTCAACGTTCCAAGGGCTATGCTCAGCGCCCAACATTCTCTGTTAAAGAGATAGGGGAGCTGACAATGTTCATCAAGCAAATAAAGCCTGATGTTATAGTAATGGTGGACAATTGCTATGGTGAGTTTGTCGAGACAATTGAGCCATCAGATGTTGGCGCTGATTTAGTTGTTGGTTCGCTCATTAAAAATCCTGGCGGTGGACTTGCACCAATTGGTGGATATATCTGTGGACGAGAGGAACTCGTTGCACGTTGCATGAATCGCCTTACTGCACCTGGCATTGGCGGAGATGTCGGAGCAAGCCTTGAACTCAACACGAGGCTTTACCAGGGATTGTTCCTTGCTCCAACAGTCGCAGCGAGCGCAGAAAAGGGTGCGATATTCGCAGCACGTGCATACGAGACACTTGGCTTTAATGTAATTCCAAACGGCACCGAGTCACGCCATGACATCATTCAATCTGTGGAACTAGGCTCTGCCGAGGCACTCTGTGCCTTTTGTGAAGGCATCCAAGCGGCAGCGCCGGTGGACAGCTACTTCACACCAGTTCCAGAGCCAATTCCAGGCTATGCTGATGATGTCATCATGGCAGCTGGTGCCTTTGTACAGGGCTCATCCATCGAGCTTTCAGCCGATGGCCCAATTCGCCCTCCATACGCCGTATATTTCCAGGGAGGACTTACCTTCCCGCATGCAAAACTTGGCATTATGATGTCCATGCAAAAGCTCTATGAAAAAGGACTGATTAATATTGAATAACTTTATCCTCGCTGCTGTATTTTCGCTAATTGGCATTTTGATTATGGTCATAAAGCGCAAGTCGTTTACGACCTATGAAAAGTGCTGGTTTATCGGAATTACAGTACTCGCATCAATCTTCGCAGTAATCTTCCCAGAGGAGGATATCAATGGCGTTAACGGAACACTCATCATGTTCTTGTACCTCCTTGATACGCTCCTCAACATCCTCTGCGAACTGCTTATATCAAAGCAAAGCAAGTGGAATTTCATTGTCTCTGTCTTTGTCGAGCTCTGCGAAATTGCAATCTGTATTGTTCTCGCATATCGCTTCGCTACAATGGCAACGACACTGTTCTTCTGGTTGCCTTGCGACATAATAAGCTTTATCACATGGAATAAGCATCCGGACAAGGAGGACGACTCTTTGACAGTGGTCCGCACACTAACGGGCAAGCAGGAGGTACTCCTAATACTTGGTATTATTGTATGGACCATTGGCGTTGGATACTTGCTTACCTTTATTGACTTTGGCACGGACCTCTTTGGTGGTAATGAGACACTTGAAATCATAGTGTGTTACCTTGATGCTTGCGTATCTGCTGTCGCAGTAGCAAATGGCGTGTTTATCCTCTTGCGCTTTAGGGAGCAGTGGATAGCATGGTACATTGATGCGATACTCGAGGCAGTAATCAACATATTGTCAGGACAGTATGTGCTCCTGATTTTGAAACTTGGATACCTTACAAATACCACTTACGGATATATCAAGTGGACACGGTATATCAAGTCAAAAAGTGAATAAACAAAAAGTAAGCACTTTCAACGTCGTTGAAGGTGCTTTTTTACAAAAAGTATTATGTATTACTGTTAAAATCGACAATTATATATTAATGACCTTTGTTTTATTGATTGATTTGCATAATTTTGATATAATTCTTGCATATTGTTTTTTATAATATAAAAAATAATATATAAACTAATTCGACAATCGGAGGAGAATTACAATGAAAAGAGTAATAGCACTCGTACTTGCTCTCGTATTGGTGTTCAGCCTTGCAGCTTGTTCTGCAAACAATGGTGGCACATCAGCAAACGGTGAGAAGGTAATTAGAATCGGCGTATTTGAGCCAGCATCAGGCGACTCAGGCGCAGGTGGTAAGAAGGAAACTCTCGGTATGCAGTATGCAAACTCACAGGTTCCTACAGTTGATATAAACGGTGAAACTTACAAGGTTGAGCTCGTTTATGCAGATAACGGTTCTGACCAGGCTAAGGCTCCAGCAGCTGCTGCTGAGCTCGTTGGTAAGAACGTTGCTATCGTTCTTGGTTCATATGGCTCAGGCGTTTCAATCGCAGCTTCTGAGACATTCAAGAACGCTGGTCTTGCAGCACTTGGTGTTACATGCACAAACCCTAACGTAACAGCTGGCAACGACCACTACTTCCGTATCTGCTTCCTTGATCCATTCCAGGGAACAGTTCTTGCTAACTTCTCAATGGATAAGTTCGGCGCTAAGAAGGCTTACTGCCTTGGCGAGCTTGGTAATGAGTATGACCAGGGCCTCATCGCATTCTTCAAGGATGCTTTTGAAAAGGCTGGCGGCACAGTAATCGCTGACTCATTCCCAACAAACAACTCAGACTTTAGCTCATACATCAACAAGGCTAAGTCAGAGGGTTGTGACGTTCTTTTCTGCCCTGTATCTATTGCTTATGCAACACAGATCGTTGCTCAGGCAGCAAAGCTTGAAGTAAACTTCCCAATCGTTGGTTCAGACACACTTGATGACAACATGGTTCTTGCAGCAGCAAAGGGCACAGACATCAAGCTCTATGTTTCTACTTTCTATTCAGAGGGTGGTAACGCTGACTTCGATAAGAACATCAAGGAATACATCAACACAAACGCTGACGCTAAGACAGCAAACGGTGGTAACGACACAATCTCTGCTGTAACAGCAATGGGTTATGACGCTTACTTCGTAGCACTTGAGGCTATCAAGGCAGCTGGTTCAGCTGATCCTGCTGCTATCAAGGCTGCACTTCCAGCAGTAACATACAAGGGCGTTTCTGGCGATATCGCATTTGACGAAATCGGCGACGCTAAGCGTGACACAGCATTCATCAAAGTAGCTAACAACGAAACAGCTCTTTGGGAATTCGAAACACAGCAGACTGCTAAATAAGATAAACGAATTTTTTCAAGGGGAGCCCCTTCGGCTCCCCTTGATATTTCAGGCAAATAGGGGTAAGTTATGGAATTTCTAACTTCACAAATTTTATCTGGCATATCCTTAGGCGGCCAGTATGCTCTTATTGCCATTGGTTACACAATGGTTTATGGCATACTCCGTCTTATTAACTTTGCCCATGGCGATGTTTTCATGGTTGCCGGACTTTTAATGGTCTATATGTCTACAGTTTTGCCTATCTATGTTAGCATTCCACTTATGATTGTTTTGACCGTCCTTTTGGGCTTTGTTATTGAGCGTGCGGCGTATAAGCCTCTTCGTTCAGCGCCTAGAATGTCGGTTATGATTTCTGCAATCGGTGTGAGCTATCTTCTTCAGAACCTCGCACTCTATGCTACAGGTGGTCAGCCAAAGACATATACATCAATTCCTTGGATTTCAAATACAATCCATATTTTTGGAGTACCAACAAAGGTTGTAACTGTTATTACACCAATACTTGTTATCATCCTTGTTGCACTCCTTACACTTCTTATCAATCATACCAAGATTGGTATTGCTATGCGTGCAGTATCAAAGGATTTTGAAACAAGCCAGCTTATGGGTGTTAAGATTAACTCAGTTATCTCTGCAACATTCGTAATTGGTACTTTCCTTGCTGCTGTCGGTAGCCTTCTTTACTTTACAAACTATCCTACAGTTGTTCCGATGTCTGGAGCATTGCCAGGACTTAAGGCTTTCGTTGCTGCCGTATTCGGTGGCATCGGTTCAATCCCAGGTGCTGTAATAGGTGCTTTCATAATTGGTATCTGTGAGACCTTGATTAAGGGTACAGATTTTTCTGTATTCTCAGATGCATTTACATTTGCGCTTCTTATAATCATCCTCGTTGTTAAGCCTACTGGTATCTTCGGCGAGAAGACAACTGATAAGGTATAAGAGGGAGGGGAACTATGTCAAACACTAAAAAACGCATTGACAGAGGCTCTCTCATTACCCTCTGTATCATACTTCTTGTTCTCGTTTTAACTGTTGTTTTAGAGAACACAATTAATGCTAATTCACTTCTCTTCACAGTTATCAGAAAAGGTGCAGTTTATTCACTCGTTGCAGTGTCAATGAACTTGCTTAACGGTTTCACTGGACTGTTTTCACTTGGTCAGGCTGGTTTTATGCTCCTTGGTGCATACACATATGCCATTCTTACAATTCCAAATTCAGTTCGTGATACTATTTACTACCTTTTCCAAGGCTCATCATTCCACTTTAGTCTTCTTGATACCTTCCAGGGCTTCCTTGGAGAGACTTTTGGACTCATAGTAGCAGTAATTCTTGCCTGCATTTGCGCAGGCCTTGTAGCTGCCTTCTTTGCATTCCTTATAGGCCTTCCTGTCCTCAGGCTCAAGAGTGACTACCTTGCAATAGCAACCCTTGGTTTCGCTGAAATCCTTCGTGCTATTTTCCAGTGGGAAAAGCTTGGTAAGGTAACAAACGGTGCTAACGCACTTCGTGGTTATCCAACATTCTCCGATTTTAATATTAAAAACAGCAGTGGAATGATAGTCTTCAGATTATCTTCATTCATTCCACTTCTTCTTGCAGGTGTCTGCATTGCAATCATTGTATTGCTTATTAATTCATCATACGGTCGTGCATTCAAGGCAATCCGTGATGATGAGGTAGCAGCAGAGGCCATGGGTATCAACCTTGCAAAGCACAAGCAACTCTCATTCTGCATCAGTTCATTCTTTGCAGGAGTTGGCGGAGCGCTCTTTGCAATGTTTGCATCAACCGTTCAGGCCAAGACATTTACTTCCGCTATGACTTATGAGATCCTTCTCATCGTTGTAATCGGTGGTATCGGTTCTATTTCAGGTAGCTGCCTTGCATCATTCCTCTACATTGCATGTTCAGAGTGGTGGCTGAGATTCCTCGATAATACAATGTATATCGGCGGTACTCAGGTTCCACTTCTTAGAAATGGTTTCCGTATGGTAGTATTCTCAATAATCATTATGATTGTTGTACTTTTCTTCCGCCAGGGTATCATGGGCAGCCGTGAGCTACCGGATCTGTTTAGGCGAAAAAGGGTAAAGGAGGGCAAGAACGATGAGTGATAACGTCCTCCACGTAGAAAACATAACAATGCAATTTGGCGGTGTTGTAGCTGTTAACAATTTGTCCCTTGATATTCCAGAGGGCAAGATTGTTGCTCTTATCGGACCAAACGGCGCTGGTAAGACAACCGCATTCAACTGCATCACAGGCGTATATGAGCCTACTAATGGCCTTGTTGAGTTTATGGGCAAGCCAATTGTTCGTAACCATCCATCAGGCAAGATGAAAAAGACATACAAGGGTGAAAATGCTGACAAGTATCTTGGCGATGTTGTCTCTATGACACCTGATAAGATTACATCTCTCGGTATCTCTCGTACATTCCAAAACATCCGTCTTTGGAACAGTATGACAGTATTTGAGAACGTTTTGATAGCAAAGCACATGCATGCAAATCAAAACGTATTCTCAGCTACTTTCCGTGGCAATGCCAAGGAAGAGAAGCGCATGAGAGAGGAGACAATGGCACTTCTTGTTGAGCAGGGCCTTGACAAGTACAAGGATGAAATTGCGACCAGTCTTCCTTATGGACTTCAGCGTCGCCTTGAGATCGCTCGTGCACTTGCATGCGATCCAAAGCTTTTGCTCCTTGACGAGCCAGCAGCTGGTATGAACCCACAGGAGACAGAGGAACTTGCTGCTTTCATTAAGGAAATTAGGGACAAGTACAATCTCACAATTTTCTTAATTGAGCACCATATGAACCTCGTTATGGACATCTCTGACCACATCTATGTAATAGACTTTGGTAAGATGATTGCTGATGGTACTCCAAGTGAAGTTCAGAAGAACCCAGTTGTAATTGACGCATATTTGGGGGTTGCTGAGTAATGAGTGATACAGTACTTGAAATAAAAGATTTATGTGTCTCTTATGGCGGCATTGAAGCTGTAAAAGGTATTTCAATTGACGTACATGAGGGCAAGATTGTAACCCTTATCGGTTCAAACGGTGCTGGTAAATCAACAACTCTTAAGAGTATTGCAGGACTTGTTAAACCAAAGAGTGGTTCAATCAAGTATAAGGGTCAGGAACTTATCGGTCTCTCACCAGACAAGATAGTAAGTGCTGGTGTTGTACTTGTTCCTGAGGGACGCCGTGTGTTCGCAAACCTTACAGTTAAGGAAAACCTTAGAATGGGTGCCTACCTTAGGAAGGACGACCTCACAGCCGACTATGAGTACGTATATGAGCTCTTCCCACGCCTTAAAGAGCGTGAATGGCAGCTTGCTGGTACTCTTTCAGGCGGTGAACAGCAAATGCTTGCTGTTGGTCGTGCGCTTATGAGCAAGCCAGAGCTCATCATGATGGATGAGCCATCGCTTGGCTTAGCTCCTCTTGTAGTACAAGATATTTTCAAGATTATCAAGACTATCAATGAGGCCGGCATCACAGTTTTGCTCATCGAGCAAAACGCATTCATGGCTCTTGAGACAGCCGACTGGGCGTATGTACTCGAGACAGGCGAGATCACTCACAGCCGTGAGGGACTCGACCTCTTGCAGGACAACACAATCCAGGAGGCATATCTCGGCAAGAGCAAATAATGGCAAAAAAATAGGAGTACGAGGAATCCTCGTACTCCTTAATTATTGTTTATAAAAGTTTGATGCCGGCCGCATCGCACGCATCGAGCACTTCGTCTGGCCATACAGATACCTGTACTTCACCGATGTGTGCTTTTTCAAGCATAAACATGCACATACGTGATTGGCCAATACCGCCACCGATTGTGAGTGGGAGAGTGCCATCAATAATGCCCTTATGATAATCATACTGGAGCCTGTCCTCTGCGTTTGCAGCAACAAGCTGCGCCTTGAGTGAATCGGAATCAACTCTGACACCCATAGAGGAAAGCTCAAGCGCTTGACCAAGTACTTGGTCCCATACGAGGATGTCTCCGTTGAGTTCCCAGTCATCATAGTCAGGAGCACGACCGTCATGTGGCATGCCGTTTGAAAGTTTGCCACCGATTTTCATAAGGAAGACTGTTTTCTTTTCCTTAACGATGGCGTTTTCGCGTTCCTTGTCGTTCATATCTGGATACATATCAAGGAGCTCTTGAGATGTGATGAAGAATACGTCACGCTCCATTGTGTATGTGAGCTGTGGATATACAAGGTTTACCTTTTCCTTGGTATCGGCGAGTGCATTTACAATAAGCCTTACGATACCTTTTAAAAAGTCCTCTGTGCGGTTGGATGCATTGATTACTCTTTCCCAATCCCACTGGTCAACATAGATAGAGTGGGTGTTGTCACAACTGTCGTCGCGACGAATAGCAGACATATCTGTATAAATTCCTTCGCCAGGCTGATAGTGATAGCGCTTGAGCGCCATACGCTTCCACTTGGCAAGGGACTGAACAACTTCTGCGTTGCCGCCTATACTTTTCATATCAAAGGAGACTTTGCGCTCGACGCCGTTTAAGTCGTCGTTGATGCCGCAACCACTCCTTACGATAACAGGGGCGGTAACGCGGTCCAAGTTGAGCGCCTTGCCAAGGTTAACTTGGAAGGTATCCTTTGTGAGTTTAATGGCACGTTGAGTCTCTTTTAAAGAGAGCTTTGATACGTAACCTTCTGGAATAATAAGTCCATCCATTTTGTGCACCAACCTTACGATTTATGGATATTATAATATAATATTAATAATTGAATATCAAGGTAAAATATGGTAAAATTTTTATGTAATGTTGTCGGCTGAACAACCGACTGAGAACGGCAAAATTAATAGGAGGAAATTATGGCTTTCCCAGTATCGCTTATTGAGGCTTTTTGGGAAATGGACCGAAAGATGGACCAGAAGAGGCTTGAGGGTCAGACCTATCCTACTGACTTAGAGGAGATAGTTGACCTTGAGTATTTGCCAACTGGCCACAAGTATCACAAACTTGACGTCTATTATCCAAAGGGCACTGCAAAGAATGCAAAACTACCAGTGATAGTTGATATACACGGTGGCGGATGGTTTTACGGTGACAAGGAACTTAATAAAAATTACTGTTTACATCTCGCACAAAAGGGATTTGTAGTATTTAACATCAGCTACAGGCTTTGCCCAGAGGTCACAATGGCGGATCAGCTCTCTGACTGTATGGCTGCGCTTTGCTTTATTTCAAAGCACCTTCGTGAATATCCTTGTGACAAGAACCGTATCTATGTGACTGGTGATTCCGCTGGAGGACAGCTTGCTGCTTTTGTAGCAGGTGCTAATGTATCGGACAAGGTACGCAAGGCATATGATTTGCCAGAGACTGGTCTTAAAATCAAAGCAATTGGTCTTGTTTCACCAGTTCCATACCTTGAACCGCATGGTGCAATGAGGTTATATCTTCCTTATGTACTTGGCAAAAAGTATAAAAAGCAAGACTTTGCAAAATACATCAATTTTGACAAGATTTTACACGTTGCAAAGAAGGATTATCCACCGACAATCCTCTTTACAAGCCTTACAGATGTCATAGCAAACTCTGCTACTAAAAAGGCATATAAGGAGCTCAAGAAAAGCGGTATTAAGACTAAATACAACTTCGTATTGAGCCCAAAGCTTGGCCATGTATACCAAGTTTTGCAGCCTGATGACAAGACATCACAAAAGGCAATAAATGAAATGACAAAGTTTTTCCAAAAGAGCAAATAATTAGGGGGACATTATGACTACTACGATGATAATCTATATGGCCATATTTGTATGTGTCTATGTAGCAATCACCATCTCTTACTTCTTTTCTGAGACATCAGGAAACTTTAAGAGAAGAGCAGTTAACAAGATAGGACTTGCATCACTTTTCCTATGTTATTCAATTTTTGAATTCTTCCATCTTGGATATGGATTTGAATCGCTTCAGTTTATCTGTTTAATCGGCGTATTTTTCGCATTTCTTGGAGATGTATTTCTCCTTTGGAGCTTTTCAAAGGGTGGAGTACTATTTGGAATAGGAAATGTAATTTTATTCTCTTATGAGCTTCAGTATTTTGCTGAAAATGGGCTCGCATTTAAGGACTATTGGTGGTTCCTTATTATACTTGCAATTGTTTTTATCACTTGGGCATGCCTTTGGTATGGCGGATGGTACGACTATTCAAAGAAGCCTATTATGAAGTGGATTTTCACACCGTATATCTTGTCGGTAACACTTCATGGTACACTTTCAATTGCAGGATTGTTTGTATTACCATTTAGCGCAAAGTCAATTCTTCTTTGCTGTGGATTGATTCTCTTTATGATCTCTGACTACTTTATTTCACTTCACAAGTTTAAGTTTACAGAGAGCAAAGCAATCCTTCGCCTCAACAGTGGTACATACTTTATCGGACTAATGCTCGTGGCACTGAGTTTCAGCTTTTATAATTAAAACGAAAGCCCTTCGCAAAAGCGAAGGGCCTTTAATTTTATACTCCAGTTTGCTTTATGAGGTCATCAAAGTTGCGTTCAAGGGAGTCAAAGAACAATTCAATAATTTCCTTGTCTTTGGTATTGCCTCTCTCACACATAACAAGTGTTAATTCACCATTCATTGATGTCGCAGACATAAGCGCGAATGGTTTGTATTTAACTGCGCCTGTCATATAACCGTCAATAGGCGGGTGGTCACAAAGGGAAAGTTTCTTTGTATCCAAAACACCTATGTTACTCATTGAGAGTAATGGATTGGAGTAACCGATTTTGATTACGTTCTCAGATGCAACATAAGGCATGATGTTGTATGCAAGCTTCAAAAGTGGAAGTCCATAGAGACCCATAAAACGGTCGTCTTTGTTCTTGCGAGCAGAAATTTTTGCAAATTCAACGCTCTCTTTGATGTTGCGTGCTTTGCCTGGTGTTGAACATGGCATGTAGGCAGTGTGGTTTGTGTAGCCTACGGTGTCGAGATTGTTCATATAGCGTCTTAAATCGATTGCACATGAAACAACAACTTCTTCATCCTCTTTATAGTTTGCGATTGCATACAAGGAGTAGAGGAAGGCACCAACCAAGATGTCGTTAACTGTTGCGTCAAGTTCTTTGCCGGCGGCTCTGAGCTTTGCGAACCTGTCGGCATCTATCTTGCGTTTTACAATAAATGACTTATCTGTTTTTTCATCTTCTGTGAATGGGAAGCCGTGCTTGTCCTTGTTGGATACGTTTTTATATAGTCGCTTTGCAGCACGCTTTTCTGGAACACTCAAATTAGAATATACTTCTTCAAATGAACGGGAGCCTTGACGAACAATTTCAACAGGGCTCTTTTCGTTGCTTATGAGGTCAGTGTAGCCTTCGCAGAAAGATGCGAGGAATGATTTTAAATCTCCACCATCCATACACATATGGTTCTCTACGATGCAGAGGGTGGACTTGCCATCCTTGTTTATTACGGCAAACTTTACCTGTAGGTTGCTCTCTGGTGGGAGATACTGCATGATAAAGTCTTCTGTTGTGGCCTCTAAATCATCTGGTTCATCGATAACGGTTAAGAGTTCCTCTATTGTGTACTCCTCAGCCTGCCAATATGGGTCGCTTGCACTAAAGTGGAAACTTGAGTGGAGTACAGGAATCTTCTCAACAAAGCAGATAATTACGCTTTTTAAAGCTTCTATGTCGATAAGAAAATCGTAGTTTAGAACCACGTGAACCATACGGTCGTTATAGTCTCGGAACATATAGTGCATCTTGTCCCAAAGTTCAGCATTAAGCCTTTCCTTCTTAGGCATCAATATGCACCTCCGTTCTATCGAGTGCCTCGAGCCTCAACTCTTCGGCACGTTCCATTAATCTGTTGGAGCGATTGTAGTAAATAACAAATATGATAAGTGAAACTGCGATTCCCGCAACGATGAGCATCCAGCCTGTCTGCCAATGTATCTTGTGCAAAAGGCCAAGGGTGAGGTATAGCCAGCATCCTATTCCAGGTGGTGTAATAATTGTGTGCCAAATACCATGCTTTTCGTTTGCGATTACAGGAACGAAACTGTCGAACGTTGTGATGATAAGCAGAGTAACAGTGATAATAACGGCACTGTTGTGCATTCTAAACACTACATCCATTACAAGCCAGAGGAAGAGTGCTGATAATAACACGGCTACATATACGCCGTGGCTAAATGATAGCCTACGCCTTCCTTTATAGTGGAGAGGCGCTGGCATAACAAGTAAGAAGTCGACGTAGATGACTATGCCTGCAACGATTATTAGCCATGAGTGCGCAAAATCCTTGTTGTAGAATGTATCGAGTAAGAATAGGATTCCAACAAAGATGTAGTATGCAACAGAGAGGAGTAGTTTGAGATTGAACAGTCGCTTTTCTACTCTGTCCACAAGTGACTTGCGTTGCTCTTTTATAAAGTCGTGACGGCAGTCAACGTTTTCGCTGATAATGAGGTCACGAATTACTTTTGAATTGGACAGGCCACGCTTGCGAAGCTCGACCTCACGGTCACGCATCTGTGCCTTTCTCTTGTGTTTGAATTTTTCAAGATCCTCGCTGAGAGACGGATCACTACTAAGGTCGGACAAGGTTATATCAATAAAGTCGGTATAATCTTTCATGGTTGACCTCCTTTCGCTGTCTTTATAATAACAAATTAAATAATAAAATCAAACACATTTGTCCAGTTTGTGTTCTTATAAGATGTTCGAATTTTCTTTACAAATATTGAAGGGTATTGTAAAATGTTTTATGAATTTGTTCATTATATTTGGAGGATAAGATTATGGAAGAACATGAGGGCTTTACAGTCGGACTTGCACTGGTTGATGCTATCCCAGTAATTTTCTTTTCACTTAGCATGGTTATACTTG